>NZ_JCAKNC010000001.1:0-505358 GCF_059515925.1 Acinetobacter sp. CY81 | reverse complement strand
TGTCCTTTGATATCGAATTTGGTTGGACTGCGTTGTGCTTCGTGGATGCGTCCCACCACGAATGGGCGGTCGATGTTGCCGTCGAAGAAGTCGATCACCACAATTTCATCGATGCGGGGTAGGAAGCGTGCACCGTAGCCTTCACCTGCCCATGGGGTCAGTACATCTACCCATGCTGAATCCGTGTCGTTGTTGTTGGAGCCTGCCCCACCATCGGCTTGGTTGTCCTCGGCTCGTGAGAACAGGAAGCGGACTTTGATGCGTCCCCATTCATCGACATGGATTTCTTCGCCACTTGGACCTACGACTTTTGCGCGTTGTGGATGGGCTGCTGGGCGGTGTTGGAGTGGGTTGTATTCTGGAACGGTGATGATGTTGCGTCGCTGCAAGATCAGGCTGTTGCCTTGGCGTTCTTCTTGGTTGTGATCGCGTTTGAAGTTGCTGTTCCAGTTACTTTGTTTGATCAGTTGGTCGATTTGATCGGTCAGGTCTTTGGGTAGGTTGTTCTGGTTGTAGTATTGTTTGCCTGTGATCAGGAATTCTTTGTCTGATCCGCTGTGTTGGTCGATCTCTGGATGTTCGTTGAGTTCGAACCAGTAGCCTACTTGTGTATCGCGTACTGTAGAACTAGCAATGAATTGTTTGCTTTGCGCGTCATAGTAGTTGCTGAGGTTTTGGTTCAGCTTTTCGATTTGGTTGTTGCTGGATGCGGTCGCTTGGTCTTCGCCTTTGAGGTCTTGCATCCACGCTGGGCTGAAGTGCCAGGCTTGTTCTAAGCCTAAGCTTGCGTTGTCTTGGTTGTTGCTGTGTTGGTGTTTGCTTTGTACCGTGCCTGCGCCTTCTTCTTGTTCGAGCACATCGGCTTGCCAGCGTTGGACGTGGACTGCGGTCGGTTGGATGCTGCGTTGTCCGATGAAGCTGGTGATGCTGTCTTGTTTTTCTGTGGCACTGCTGCGGTGGAAGCGGATATTTCTGCGTGCTAGGGCTTGGTATTGGCTGTTGTCGTCAATCAGTCGGAGTTTTTGGGCTTCGATTGGTGTTGCTGATATGGGTACTTGGTGTTGTGCTTCGTCTATCAGCCAGTTGATGCCTTCGCTACGCATGAGGCGTGTTAAAAAATCGTAGTCCGTTTCGTTGCTTTGCATGATGAACGGACGGACGTCGTATTGTTGTTGCAGTCCGCTGAGATCTAGGCTTAGGCTTGCTGCAAACAGTGGGCTTTTGTTTTGCCATTCTTGGAAGATGGTTTCGATCACTTCAACCGCTGATTTGTTCATGAACACACGGCTGTTTCGGCGTTTGTGCCACAGTGTGGTTGCGTCTTCTAAGTTGAGTTTGTAGAGGGTCAGTGAGCCGTCACTTTGCCCTTGGGCTGCTTCGGTGATTATCCCTGTGGTTCTGAATAGTGTGCCATTTTCGGTCACTTGGTCTACGGCAACTTGGCAGCCGATGAATTCTTTGAGGGAGATAGTGGCATTAGTAGATAAACAGATCAGTTCTGCTTTTACGCCTTCGTTAAGCGTGTGTTGTCCGTCTATGCGTTGTAGAAAGACTTCTTGGTTTAGACTTGGATTCGAGAATTGTACGTGTATCGCTCGTTTTTGAGCAGTTAATCCAAGTTTTTCTATAGCCGAAAATATATTGAACTTCATCTAACACATATTCTTTTTATTAATTATATTTAATAAATATTTTAGCAAAAATAATCACAATTAATCAATAAATTTCCATTGTGGAAACTGTTACCTACACCCAAAAATCTATATATAACGAGTTTTTGTACTTAACATAAGCGATAAAACTTAATACTAAAGAGCCAAGAGAAAGGTTCGAAGGGACAACCCTTTTTTATTATTTATTATAAGTAACAACGACATAACATAGATCGAAAAATTAAAATGAAGCACATCGGATCAGGGAAATAAAAAGGATGTGCCTCATTTTAATTTAAACATTATAAGAACTTAGATTTATCAATTTCAGCCATTTTCATGTCAATTTCTGACAAATCAAGATTTAGGCTGCCCACAAAAAGCTGATTCATTCATACCTGCTTGTGCAAAACTCTGTTGCTGCTTTTCTAAGAACAAATCTGAAACCATTTTCATGGCAAAAGCATTTTCATGATGTAGATGGTTTTCACTCAGTGTTTGAATAGTTTTGTATGCCCTAATTCTTTCACATAAAGCATTTTTTTGATCCAAAGCAGATGGCTTTGCATCCGGATCATCCAACAGTAACTTGGTCTGATTAACGATTGCGATCTGCTGATCAATTTGCCGAGTATATTCCTCTAAAGAATATGTTTCAGAAGAGTATTCAACGGCGTACAAAGTGCTTGCTAAAGACAATCCACTGACCATTAGGCAATATCGAAAAATATTTCCAATACTGCCTAGCTTTTTTAAATCATAATATTTCATTGGAAATTAAGACAAATCAGGTTCTGCTTTCCATACATCTTCATAATCATCACGGTCAATCATGAAACGGAAACCAGTTTCTAAAGCCAAATATGGAATGGCTTCAGGTAAAACTTCCTCTAAGGCTTTCACGGTCATGGTTTCAAAAAAGTCTTCACCCTCTTCAAGCTCACCACCATAAATAAACCAACATACATTTTCATCGGTTTCAGGTTTTTTGCGTAAACCCACGATTGGTTCTTTGTCCAATGTCTGTTTGGCTACCGCCACGACATCATCTTCTTTGACTTTAATATATGCAGAATCAAATTCTTCACAAACCAATTTCTGCTCTTCAATAAAATCTTGCAACATAGATGATTCCGTTTTCATCAAAAATTCTTGCTCATTCTATTCTGATGCTGAATACCGTACAACTGAATCAAACATGATTTTTGAATAATAAGGTTTTGGATAATAGACACTATATAACTCGAATAAAGTTTAGATTGCATCTAACTCGATTCGATCGTGATGAGAAGTACGTCAATTTATTAAAGATAGTTCTAAACAGTGCTCAAATTGCATTTTTGCCAATAATTATCTGACCTCGCATCTTTCATCATTGCAATTCAAATACAGAAAAATGAAAGAATCAGCCACTCTAGGATTGTTTTGGCTTCATTACTTCAAGATTAAATGAAATTTAAAAACCTCTGATTTATTCAAGCTAAAAAATTGCAGATCAATTCCCTAAAAACTTAAAACTCTGAATATTCATAACTGTATTCTGTTCTGACGTTTAATGTATAAGAAGATCAAACCAATAAATATTACAGTGCATCAAATATCATTCAAAAAAAATCAAAAAAACCCCCATTAAAAAAATTCAAATACATGTTTTTAAAATAAAAATTTAAAAATATTGAAATTAAAATGAGTTGCTATTTAAATGTTCTACGTATTAAGTGAATCATCATTTATCATAATGGCTTTAAATTAACTCGATGCCTATCTCCATATAAATAAAGTGAACTCATTACATGAAAGCATACTTAGAATTTTGAACATCTAGTACGATCTAAACTCAATAATGTTCTAGATTCCCACAACACATGTACTGCACACGCTCATTATTCAAATAAAAATGAGACATGAATTGAATGATATAAGTAATAGATTTTGTCATTCAAGATGAAATGCTATCAATACGAAAAAATAATAAAAATGTCATATTTTAGCATTGAGGATTGCTTACAAAGTTTGCAAAATACCCTACGAAAAAAATGATATGTCTTTTTGCTGATTTTGAAGAATTTACAAAATTAAAGCAGAAAAACATGCCATAATAGGCAAACTTTGCAAGCATCTTGCAAAATATTTGCACAACATACATTTTGGAGCAGTCTTCATGAGCTCGACCATTTTGGTCATACATGGACCGAATTTAAATTTGCTAGGAAAGCGTGAGCCAGAAGTTTATGGCTATTTGACTCTTGAAGATATCAATCAACAGTTAAGCTTGCAAGCGCAAGAACAATCAATTCAACTTGAAACTTTCCAAAGTAATTGGGAAGGTGCAATTGTAGATCGCATCCATCAAGCTCAAACCGAAGGCATTAAGTTCATCATTATCAACCCTGCTGCACTTACACATACCTCTGTGGCGGTTCGAGATGCTCTTTTAGGTGTTGCTATACCTTTTATAGAAGTACACCTTTCTAATGTCCATGCGCGTGAAGCATTTAGACATCACTCATATTTATCAGATAAAGCGGTTGGCGTAATTTGCGGCTTAGGTGCTCAAGGCTATTCTTTTGCACTCAGTCACGCCACTCAAAAAATTCAATCTTCAACTTCTACACAATCTTAGGAATACGAATCCATGGATATTCGCAAAATCAAAAAGCTCATCGACTTAATGATTGAATCTGATTTACAGTCAATCGAAGTAAAAGAAGGTGATCAATCTATTGCTTTAGCGCGTCGTAACCCTATTGTTGCTGCTGGTGTTGCTCCTCTTCAAGCTGCTACTCCTGAAGCACCAGTTGTGAAAGCTGCTTCTCGTGGTGCTGTAGAAACTTCTCCTATGGTTGGCGTGTTCTATTCAGCACCTAGTCCAGGTGAAGCACCATTTGTAAATGTAGGTCAAACGATTTCTGCTGGCGAAACGCTTGGTATTATTGAAGCAATGAAAATCATGAACCCAATTGAAGCAACTCAAAGTGGCGTGGTTGAAGAAATTTTAGTTAAAAATGGTGATGTAATCCAATTCGGTCAACCGCTATTCCGCTACCGCGCGTAATACTTGGGGGACGACATGTTACAAAAAGTTCTAATTGCAAACCGCGGTGAGATTGCACTTCGCATCACTCGCGCTTGCAAAACCCTCGGTATTAAAACCGTTGGTATTTATTCAGATGCCGACAAAGATCTGATGCATTTACGTTTTGTAGATGAAGCAGTATGTATTGGTCCTGGTGCGAGTAGCGAAAGCTATTTAAATATCCCTGCCATTATTACAGCTGCAGAAATTACAGGTGCTGATGCCATTCACCCTGGTTATGGTTTCCTTTCTGAAAATGCTGAATTTGCAGAAATCGTAGAAAGTTCTGGTTTTATCTTCATTGGTCCACGTCCCGAACATATTCGCCTGATGGGGAATAAAGTTTCAGCGATTAATGCTATGCGTAAAGCTGGCGTTCCAACCGTCCCTGGTTCTGCTCATGCAGTAACACCAAACAATGCATTAGCCGAAGCGAAAGAAATTGGTTTTCCATTGATCGTTAAAGCTGCTGCTGGTGGTGGTGGTCGTGGCATGCGTATCGTTGAACGTGTAGATACACTACTTGAATCAGTTCAAGCGGCTCAACGTGACGCTGAAATGTGGTTTGGTGATGACACTGTTTACATGGAACGCTTTTTACAAAAGCCACGCCATGTAGAAGTTCAAGTGATTGGTGATGGTAATGGACATGCTGTTCATTTATATGACCGTGATTGCTCACTTCAACGTCGCCATCAAAAAGTTTTGGAAGAAGCCCCTGCTCCTAACTTACCAGAAGATGCTCGTGCTGAAATTTTACAAGCTTGTGTAAAAGCATGTGAATTGATGCAATACCGTGGTGCTGGAACATTTGAATTCTTATTTGAAGATGGCGAATTCTTCTTTATTGAAATGAATACTCGTGTTCAAGTAGAACATCCAGTGACTGAAATGGTGACTGGTGTTGATATTATTGAACAACAGCTACGCGTTGCAGCTGGACTTGGCCTTAATCTTCAACAAGAAGACATTCAAGTTCAAGGTCATGCGATCGAATGCCGTATCAATGCTGAAGATCCAACAACATTCCTACCATCACCAGGTAAAATTGAGCAATTTTACACACCAGGTGGCGCGGGAATTCGTTTAGATTCTCATATTTATCCTGGATATAGCATTCCGCCGTATTACGATTCAATGATTGCTAAGCTAATCTCGCATGGTAAAGATCGTGAAACAGCATTGGCTCGTATGAAGCAAGCTTTGGATGAAATCATTTTGACTGGAATTAAAACCAATATTCCACTTCATAAAGATTTGATTCTTGAAGACAAAAACTTTGCTAAACAAGCGATGGATATTCATTACCTTGAAAACCATTTGCTTAAAAAAATCCAAGGTCAAAATGAAGCTTAAATTCATTCAATGATCCATTAAAAAGCCTCTACAATTTAGAGGCTTTTTATATTTTAGAATTATGAAATGATTGTTCAAAAATATACGATTAAGGTAAAACTCTTTTTAATGTCGCAAAACAATCTTTACCTTGCTCTGTTGCACAAAAATTAATTTGAGTTGGAGAATTCCACTTGACGAAATACTGTGATAACTCACCCGCCTGATCTACTGTGTTCCCAGAACAATCCGTCGCATTGTTTTCATAATTCACTTGAATCATTAAAGTCGGAAGTTTTGTCAATGTATTATCTGGTGAGGGTTGATAATCAAACTGTCCTATCGACCATTCTTGAGCACTGTTCACCACGACTTCATTGCCATTTCTAAAATTATAGTACTCAACGCATTTTTTATTTTGTGGAATATCCATTCCCCATAAACCCAATATTTCAGGACGGGTATAAACACCGATCAAATTTTCTTTTTGTGCTTCAACATTTTGTTGCGGTGTTTCAACCGGTAAATCTGCATGTGTAACTGCTATAAAACCCAAAAGTAATGTAATCAGACTGACTGACTTTTTCATACGACATCTGTTAAAAAGTTCTTTAATTAAAAGTATCATAATTATCTATATTCTTATTAGGCATTTAACGTGATATACACAAAAAAACCGAAGATTTAGCATCGTTTCAGCGTACAAAAAACTTTGATGAATCCAAAGATTAAAACCATACTTTTAAAATGGTTTTGATGCTATTCAACATTTGAGTATAAAAAATGATCCTCCGCACAAATTTCAAGAAAAAATATGGACTTAGCTTTAATTAAAGTATTGATTATAAAAATTATCAAGCTATGCTAAAGTGTATAATACAACCACATCTATAAGAGCAGTATAGATAGAAAAATAATAGGTTAATACATTGACTATGTTTACAGCTTCCTCAGATCAATACTTTAAGCAAAACACCAAAGCCTTTTTTATTATTGGCCTGATTGTTATGCTGTGTTGTCTCGCAGGAATCTTTGGACGACCACTCGCATTTTTAGCCATTTTTTGGCCCGCCAATGCCATTTTATTAGGAATGTTTTTAAGATTCCCACAGCTCAATAATCTCGGTGGTTGGTTTGGTGCATTTTCAGGATTTATGCTTGCCGACTTAATGACAGGCAACTATTTTATTCTGACTCTATTTTTAACCATTGCGAATTTACTCAATCCACTGGTTACATTACTGATTATTCGTTTATTAAAACTCAATTATAAAGAATATAATAAAGGCTTAACCTTCCTCTTTCTATTTCTCATCAGTTCATTTGGCGGATGTTTAATCAGCCCAATTTTTGCAGTACTAACCATTCCGCACATTCCAAATACTTTCATGTCAATGGATCGTATTTGGATTGACTTTGGGATGTGGTGGACGGGTGAAATTTTAAACTTAGTCGCATTCTTACCCATTATTTTAGCAATCCCACGGAAACAAGATGTTCAAGGTTACGTTGTTGAGAAAAAACAACAAACGCTGAATCTTCAAAATAGCTTTCCGCTTCTCGCGGTGATTATGTCCGTGACATTAACGCACTTTTTTATCGGCCCTGGTGCGATTATGTTCCCGATTGGAGCTTTAATTTGGGCTGCTCTGACCTATAACTTATTCTTTATTGCAATCATCAACTGTTTCGTCGCAATGTTTATGTATAACAGTATTAGCGTCTATTATTTGGCTGAATCACCAGATGCTTATATTTCAACAACGTTGTCAGTACGTATTGGTTTGTTCATGCTGGCGCTTGGCCCTTTAACTTTAGCGATTATCAGCTTAAACCGTCAGAAACTCTATCATCAGATCTTATATCTTGCCAATCATGATGGATTAACCACGGCGATGAATCGTCGCTATTTCTACGAAGAAAGTGAGCGTACAGTTCAACATCAAACAGCTAAAAGCACAGCCAAAACTGTCACTATTCTTTTACTTGATTTAGATTATTTCAAAAAAATTAATGACAATTACGGACACGCTGCTGGTGATAAAGTTTTACAAGACTTCACCCGTATGGTTCAGTCCCAGATCAGGTCTTCTGATTTGTTTGGACGCATTGGCGGGGAAGAATTTGCAATTTTGCTTAAAGATGTAAGTCTGCAACACAGCGTAGAAATTGCACAACGTATTTGCAATGTAGTGGCTGATACACCTATTGTTTTAGATGATGGTACTAAACTGAATGTCAGTGTCAGTATAGGGTTAAGCCATCAAAGCCTACCTTTCTGCGTGCCATTCCAGCAATTGATTAATCGTGCAGACAGTGCACTTTATGAAGCGAAAGAAAAAGGTAGAAATCGCTTATGTATCGAGCTCGACTTGAGAACAACATAGAAAAGCTTAATTTTTAATGTATAGCTTTGATGTAAAAATTAAATCCGCTATCCAGTTGTTTTTGGAATTCCTTTAATGAATAACAATCCAAAAATGATTGAACTTCCTGCTATGATAAATATGATTTCGGGTGACAGTTCATCCCAATAATAACCAGCCAATAAACTACCGCTTGCAACGCCTAATCCCCACATCGTGCTATATAAAGCCTGTGCTCTACCTTGCTGCCCAAGACTAAAATGATTAAAAATAACTCGCATCGCAATCATGTGGAATAAACCAAAACTAAATGCATGCAGACTTTGAGAAAATAGTTGCATCCAAAATGAATCTGGAAACAATCCGACAATAATAAATCGCAAACCCGTTGCTATTAAACAAGCGATGATCAATGTTCGCCAGCTATAACGTATTAACAATGTATTGGCATAAGCAAACATCATAATTTCAGCAATGACTCCACTAGCCCATAAAAAACCAATAGTCGTCGTGCTGAAACCAGCCATTTGTAAATAGTTACTATAAAAACTATAAAATGGAGCTTGCGCAAAAAGCATGATAAATTCAATCAAAAAAAGCGAATAAACCACAGGTTGTTTAACCACTGGTAATATTGAATCTAAACTCTTTTGCGCCTTTGGCGCATTACTCGGCTCTTTTATACTAAACGACCATAAAAAAGTTAAAAATGCGATACTCAGTAACAAGATTGGTAGCATTGAAATATCAATAATTTCTAATAAAGCCCCAATCGCAAATACACCGACAATAAAGCCGATTGATCCCCATTTACGTACTTTGCCGTATAAGGCTTCGCGTTGCTCCCCTAACCAAAATAAAGTCACGCCTTCAAACTGTGCCAAAATTGCATTCTGAAAAAAGCTAAAAATCAGCATTAAGAGTGCTATAGATTGAAAATCGTTAGGAATTACAAAAATAGCAAACCAAACTACAGCTTCCATCCATGTTGCAATCCGAACGAGTAGCATCCGCTTACCCGATTTATCAGCAACCCAGCCCCATAAGAATGGCGCAACGAATCTCGTGAGCACAGCGATTGAACTTAATAGCCCTATTTCCGCATAGCTAAAACCTTGATCTTGGAGATACAAACTCCAATACGGCATGAATGTGCCTACAATTGCGTAATAGAAGAAGTAGAATCCTGCAAGCCTCTGATGAATGGCAAAATTAAACATTTTTTACATGGCTCTCTCAGGAAACAATTACAATTAAATGCAATCTATAACTCAATCATTTAAATCAAATTATCTTTTTTGAATAAGCAACAAAAAAGGTTGAAGTAAAATTCAACCTTTAAGTTTGATCAACAAACGTCTCAATAACTGAGATCATTCATTCAATGTAATGACTTTGATCAGTATATTTTGGGACTCTTCAAATTCATCAAAAATTTGTTTACGCACTAATTCTTTCGATTTTACTTTAAATTCATGATTTTGATACTTAATAACCGAAGGGATCTCATCAAAATAAGTATTACTCGCATCCAGCTCTTCCTCAAAAAGTGCTGTTCCCAACTGATAATCTTTACTTTTAAGCACAACATACTTCACTGTAGTCTTCACAAGGTTTCCCCTTTTTATATCACCCTTTATTTTTAGTTATATCAGCTTTTGGGTTCACATCAAACTACATTTAAACTCAACCGAACAGTAATTCTTCTTTCAGGAGAAAGCTAAAGACTTACAAAAATTGATACCCAGATTGTAGCGAAATGTCTAACTTCAACAGATCCATAATACCGCGTAGATAAATCAATCCTAGCATTGAAAATGCATATCAACTTATTAGAACATCTTTACAATTTTTCATAATTCTTTATGATAACCAGTTCACACTTATGATTTATTTGTGTTAAATTAATCATTAACAAAAACTAAATTATATATTGGTTGATAATAATGAAATTACAAATTATTGCTGTAATTACAGCGGTTTCGCTTTCAGGATGTTTAGTTGTATCTAAAAATGAGCCAACAGAAGAAGCAGAAACGGTAAAAACTTTGACTTCAAATGTTATTGATTTCAAACCTAGTGATGTCGTAACTCGAGTTGAAACTAAAGGTCAAGTGATCTGTGAGGCAAGCAAGCCATGTACAGAACTTACTTTTGATTGGAAAAAACAAAGCAACACCCTTTACAAGGTGACTGCTGATCTTTACGACCAAGAACAATTTAATATTCAAGCCGTAAACTTCCAAATTGATGGTAATTCTTTCCCATTTAGTGCTTCTCCAAAAACTGCTTTACGTCCAGTTTTAACAAGTACAGTGACAAACTCATCAAACTTCATCGAAGTACCTCTAAGTTTTATTAATCGCTTTAATAAAGCAAAAGAAATTAATGTAACTGTTGTTACAGATAAAGGTGAGATTTCGCACGCCGTTTTAAAAGATGGTAAAGAATCTTTTGCGTACAAAACCTTTAAAAATGGTTATGGTCATACCGAATAATTATTAACATCAAATTAAAAAACTCTCCAATGCAGATTGTGAGAGTTTTTTTTAATCTTATTTGGTACAATTTTATGAAGCGATATTAAGCGCCATAAAAGAACATTTTATTTAGCAATGTTTTAAACAACAAACATGGTTATAAGAACTCAATTATAAGGTCAATTCATGAAAATTCAGTTAGCACTTATTACTTCATTTCTTATTTTGGGCGGATGTGTAAACAATCCAGCCGATCGAATTGTCACGAAAGGTCCTCTTATCTGTGCCGCAGATGAGGTTTGTCCTGAGTTGGCATTACGTTGGAATGAAGAGACCCGTGATGGTTTTAAGATAACGGCTGAAATTAATGATTCTTCAGCTTACGACATCAAACAAATGGTTTTCCTCGTCGACGATCAACCCTATGTCTATTCTACAATTGACCCAACCAACAATGTTACAAATGCGGGCGTGATTACATCAAGTAATGCTATCCGTGTTCCTGTGAGTTTTTTAAACTCATTTAAAGATGCTAAAAAAATTGATTTAAAATTAGTAACCGATAAACAAGAAATTTTACGCCCAATTCTAAAAGAAAATGGTGAGAAGTCTTCTGCTTATCTTACTTTCCTTAAAGGCTACACCAATAACAACACTCAATAAAAGTAAACATTTTCTGAAAATAAAAAAACCAGACTTGAAGTCTGGTTTTTTTATAGATAAAGAATTATTTAGGTTCAATCGGTGCAAATGGAGAAATCACATCTGCATTCTGTGCACGATGACGCATGAAATGATCCATTAATACAATCGCAAGCATTGCTTCCGCAATAGGTGTGGCACGAACACCTACACATGGATCATGACGACCTTTGGTCAAAACATCCGTATCTTCACGATCTAGATTAATGGTTTTACCCGGTGTTGTAATCGATGCAGTAGGTTTTAAAGCGATAGCAACTCGAATATCTTGACCTGAAGAAATACCACCTAAAATACCACCTGCATGATTTGCAAGGAAACCATCTGTCGTTAATTCATCACGTGACTCATGACCAAACTGTCCAGCCACAGCAAAACCATCACCGATTTCAACACCTTTCACAGCATTAATCGACATCATCGCATGGGCAATGTCAGCATCTAGACGATCAAATACAGGTTCACCCCAACCTACAGGTACTTTCTCCGCAATAATTTCAAGCTTTGCGCCACAACTTGTCCCTTGTTCGCGCAATGATGTCACTAAAGCCTCAAAACGAGGAACTGCATTTATATCACCACAGAAGAATGGATTATTCGGAACTTCATTCCAATCCAATACTTCTGCTTTTTCAGTACCAATTTGCGTTACATGACCACGAATCACGATACCAAACTTTTCAGCAAGATATTTTTTCGCAATTGCACCCGCTGCAACACGCATTGCAGTTTCACGCGCACTTGAACGACCACCACCACGGTAATCACGGAAACCATATTTATGTGTATAAGTATAGTCAGCGTGGCCTGGGCGGAAAGTTTGCGCAATATTTCCATAGTCTTTTGATTTTTGATCAGTATTACGAATCAATAAACCTATTGATGTCCCTGTGGTTTTGCCTTCAAAGACACCTGAAATGATTTCAACCTGATCAGGCTCTTTACGTTGTGTTGCAAACTTCGACGTTCCAGGTTTACGACGATCTAAATCATGTTGTAAATCAGCTTCAGTGAGTTCAATCCCCGGCGGAACACCATCGACAATCGCCATGAGCCCAACACCATGAGATTCACCACAAGTCGTTACACGGAAAAGTTGTCCAATACTATTACCTGCCACGTTCACGACTCCTTATGCTTGAACAGATTGAATAAATAAATCACTGTATTCACGGCATTGCGCTGCTGTGAGCGCGAAAATACCTGAACCACCTTTTTGGAATTGTAACCAATAGAAATCAACTGTATTAAAGTTCTGACGCATTGCCCACTCAGAATTACCCACTTCAATCACAATCAAACCATCTTCTGTAAGGTAATCTGCTGCTTGAGCTAGCATTTTGCGAACCAAATCCAAGCCATCTTGACCCGCTGCAAGTGCAAGCTCAGGCTCATGCAAGAATTCAGCAGGCAAATCTGCCATGTCTTCAGCATCTACATAAGGTGGATTCGATACAATTAGATCATATTGGTTCTCTGCAGGAATTTTTGAGAACAAATCAGATTCAAGTAAAGCCACTTCAAACTGCTTGTTATGATGTTCTGCATTAATCGCAGCAACTTCCAAAGCTTCTTTTGAAATATCCGTCGCATCTACTTCTGCTTCTGGGAATGCATAAGCTAGAGCAATGGCAATACAACCTGAACCTGTACACATATCTAAAATACGGCGTGGCATTTTAGGTTGCGCATTTTCTGGCAAATTATTAGCCGCTTCACGTGGTTGATGATTTTCATCTAAACAATAAGGTGCAAAGCGATTATTGATCAATTCTGCAATTGGAGAACGTGGAATAAGTACACGCTCATCAACGTAATATGGTTTTTCACAGAAATATGCCAAATTCAATAAGTAAGATGTTGGCACTTTTTCATTAATACGGCGCTCAAGTAAGCTAATAAATTCAGCTTTTTCACTTGGTAATAATTTTGAATCCAAAATATCTGGATTTGCATTCCAATCTAAAGCAAGTGTTTGAAGTACCAATGCAGAACTTTCAGCAAAGAAATCTTCAGTACCTTGACCTAAATGTGCATCATATTGACGTAGTGCTGTCACACCAAAACGAATGAAATCACGAATTGTTGTTAAATTATCAGCAGCTTCCTGCAAGTGTTCAGGGCTAATCGTCAGTTGATCCACTTAAGGTATCTCCAATAGGTAAATTTTCAAAGCGGCTTATAATACCGCGTTTTACTGATAATGATAAAATTCTGTCGTTAGAATCTTTCACTTTTAAACAGTTTTATGCCCTAAAAGGCTGTTTTTTAGTTTTTTTGATATCGTTATTCGAAAAAATAATCAAACTATCCTATTTAACAGTCGTCTTTATTTTTTTATCGTGTATAATTCTGGGTAACTAGAAAATTTATGTTGTTTCGGTAAATCTTTTATTTCGCAGTGTTAGTCATAATCCTACGTTTGGTTTCAGATTTTAAGTTTCATTTTTTTTCAAAGTTACAAATGAGTTTCATTACTCAAAACATCAAATTTCAAATAGGGTTCTATTATGTCTAATACTGTTAAAGGTACTGTAAAGTGGTTCAACGAAACTAAAGGTTTTGGTTTCATTCAACAAGAAAACGGTCCTGACGTTTTTGCTCATTTCAGCGAAATCAAAGGTTCTGGTTTCAAAACTTTGGCTGAAGGCCAACAAGTTGAATTCAGCGTAACTCAAGGTCCTAAAGGTCCTAACGCTGTTGATATCGTTGCTGTTTAAGACTTAAAGTCTCAGCAATAGATTAAAAAGCGAGGTTTTACCTCGCTTTTTTGTGTCTGCAATTTAGGAGTGCTTTCTGTTTAAGGAGTCTTATACCGAATAGTCGATCTCTACGAACGATTACTTTCATCATTTTTAAACAAACCTACCCTCCTTTACAAATAACTATAGAAACAATAAGAACAATCAAATCATCAACATCACAAAAACCATATACAGTTACCTCGATAAAGCTTGAATTAGTTTTCTATTGACCTTATATAAATAGCAATTGATTTTTTAGATACGCGACCTTATGAGCTATAAACACAACAACTTAATGGCAATGCGTGTGAATTATTGGAATGATACGGATTCCAGCCATGTAAAAAGTGAGAAAAATTTTTTACAGCAAATCCTAAATGAGCATGAGGTTTTTCAACCAGCCACTTTAGATGATGCCAAATACTTATTTTTCTCACTTCCAAGCATCATCATTGTTAAAGGCTACGCTTCAGGTTTTTCTGACGATGGTGTTAAGGTTTTGATTGATCAATTTATTATTTCAAATAAAGTTCTATTGAGTTCTCGTGCTGAATTAAAAATCGCGTATAAAATATAGAAAATTTTACGCTTTGCTTAGGCTATTTATAATTCATCATTGGATTGACCTTATTTACATCAGATATTCAACCAGTTGAACTATTTTAATACGGTCTTTCCCTGTAATATTCTTTAAAATATTAGA
The DNA here is from genome assembly GCF_059515925.1 of Acinetobacter sp. CY81. Lineage (NCBI taxonomy): Bacteria > Pseudomonadati > Pseudomonadota > Gammaproteobacteria > Moraxellales > Moraxellaceae > Acinetobacter > Acinetobacter sp. CY81. The sequence continues at coordinate 490,300 of NZ_JCAKNC010000001.1, read as the reverse complement.
CCAGCTCGATTCGCTTACAGGATTTTATCTTCATGTCAGATCAGAATGAAAAGCTCAAACAGTTAAAAACCTCATCTATGGATCGACGCCTCTCAATTGCAAAGGCATCTCTATTAGCAGGTACGCGTTGGGCAGCTTCTAGTGCGACTTCTATCTTTTCAAGTGAAGAAGATAAAGAGAAAAAACGTAAGCAAGCCATGAAGGAACAGGCTGAGTATCTTGTTGCTGAAATTGGCAAGCTTAAAGGATCAATCGTAAAAATTGGTCAGATGATGGCGCTTTATGGTGAACATTTTCTTCCAGAAGAAATCACTCAAGCACTCAATACACTAAATAATCAAACGGTTGCATTAGACTGGCCTGCTATTAAAACCCAATTGGTTAGACAACTTGGTTCTAAGCTAGACGATTTAAATATTGATCATGAGCCTTTAGGTACAGCTTCTCTAGCTCAAGTCCATCGTGCAACACGTAAATCTGACGGCTTGGAGTTAGTACTTAAAATTCAGTATCCAGGTGTTGCAAGTGCGATTGATTCAGACATGAGCTTATTTAAAAATATGCTCAAACTGACACGTATTGTTCCTCAAACTCGTGAATTTGATCAGTGGTTTGATGAAGTCCGCGAAATGATGCATCGCGAGGTGAATTACCGTATAGAAGCAGAAACCACTCGTCGCTTTGGTGCGCGCTTAAAAGAAGATCCGCGTTATAGCGTGCCACAAATCATTGATGACTACTGTACCGATCAAGTCTTATGTATGACATTTGAGCGTGGCGTACCGATTAATAGCCCAGTTATGCTATCCCTGCCTCAAGAACGTCGTAACAAACTGGGAGAAGCCTCTTTAGAAATTGCTGTTCGAGAAATTTTCGAATGGGGTGAAATGCAAACTGATCCTAATTTCGGCAATTATCTAGTCCGCCTCGGTGATGGTGAAAACATTCAAGACAAGATTGTTTTATTAGATTTTGGTGCTATCCGACAATTTGATGCTCAACTTCTTAAAGTTGCACGCAATTTAATTAAAGCTGGTTATGATCATAATGCTGAAACAATGGTTAATGCGATGACTGGCTATGAGTTCTTCGATGGCATGCCTTTAAGCATTAAGCCTGACATGGCAAAAGTATTTTTACTGGCAACAGAAGCATTTAGCTCCAAAGAAAATAACCCTGACCTTCCTGAAGGGGTCATGGATGATTTACAACGCTATGATTGGAAAAAAAGCCAATTGCATAGTCGTGTTATGCAACGTGCTTCAAAATCGATGGCCTCTCGCTATTTCTCTGTGCCACCCAAAGAGTTTATGTTTATTAGCCGTAAATTTATTGGTGCCTACACATTTATGACTGTCATTGAAGCAAAAACCAATGTGCGTAAAATGATTCAACCTTTTATTTAACATTCAATCCATCAGCATTCAAACGTCTAAGATGACAGATTTAGATTTGTCATCTTAGTCAATAAAAATAAAATGCGTTATTTTTTTAAAAAAATATTTTTTATATTATTCAATATGTTGTATTTAAAAATACCACTTATCTAAATATGTATATTTTACCAACACCCTTGTCAAATCTGACATAGTTTTAATTCATTTGTCATGTCAGGATTATTCCCATACTAGCAGCAACGGAATTCATTCATTTGAATCGGTCTGCACTTATAATAAAGGGAAATAAAAAATGACAAATATGGCGAATAAAGTACAAGGTTTAGGTCTGGCTTTTATAACCAAACTCGCAGGTAGTGATTTACTTGATCAATTTAAACTGCGTGGCTTAATTGAAAAGTCGCTATATCAAGGCTCTAAAGCTGGGTTTAAAACATTGACCGCAACACAAAAGGTTTTTAAATCCAACCAAAGCAATGCCAAACAACGCCTGCCCCACCAAGAAAAATCTCTATTTGATTTGAGCTTAACTGAAGAACAGCAAATGACTGCTGATGCAATGAATCAGTTTGCATTAGAAGTTCTCTACCCACTTGCACATGATGCAGACCATCATGAAAAATTTCCTGCTGAACTTTGGAAACACAGCAGCGATTTAGGCTTGAACTATTACGCATTGCCTGAAAGCTTTGGTGGTGTTGCAAGTGAAAAAAATATTATTAGTAATATTCTGATTGCCGAGAATCTTGCTCAAGGTGATTTCAGTCTTACCGCAGGTTTGTTGTCTACATTTAGCGTGATTAATGCCATTACACAATGGGGTTCTGAATCAATCCAAAATAAATACCTTTCGAGTATTTCAGAAGACACCGGTATTCAAGCAACTTTTGCGATTCAAGAATCAACTCCTGCTTTCAATCCATTTCAGTTAAAAACCAAAGCCACACATTCCAATGGTCAATTCACCTTGCAAGGTGAGAAAACTTTGGTGGTGCTTGGGGAAACAGCCGATCTAATTTTAGTGAATGCAGAATATAACGGAAAACCTGACCTTTTCATTGTTAAACGTGATTCAACCATTCACTTTAAAAAGAGTCCAGCAATGGGACTGAAAGCAACAGAAACCGTCAATCTGATATTTGACAATACACCTGCTGAACCTTTAGGTGATGATGATTTTGACTATACCGAATTTTTAGATCTCGGTAATCTCATGTGGTGTGCGATGGCTGTTGGAACATGCGAAGCAGTCAAAAAATATTGCATTCAATACGCCAATGAACGTACTGCATTTGGTGAACCCATTTCACATCGTCAGAGTGTCGCTTTTATGATTGCTGATATGGCAATCGAAATCGAAGCCATGCGTATGCTCGTCCTTAATGCAGCAAGTCTTGCAGAAGCAGGAAAATCGTTTCACCGTGAAGCCTATCTAGCCCGTATTTTATGTGCTGAAAAATCCATGAAAATTGGTACAGACGGCGTACAGCTGCTGGGTGGGCATGGCTTTACCAAAGAACATCCAGTAGAGCGTTGGTATCGTGATCTCCGTGCCACTGCAATCCTACATTCTGGCTTACATGCATAATTCATAAATAAAAAGGATAATAATCATGAATTTAGAAAACCCAAAAAAGTTTAAGCTTCTAGTCGATCAAGCCCATGAAACTGCATTGAATGTACTACGCCCTATTTCACGTAAGTATGACAAAGCTGAACACGCCTACCCTAAAGAACTCAACATGCTTGCTTCATTACTGGACGGCATGAATGAAGGTGGTGATGGCATGAATGCGGGAGCTGCTGTTAATAAACGCGGTGATACCGAACAAGGCAATAAAAATGGCGTAAATATGTCAACAGCACTTGGTGTCATTGAAATGTGTTACGGCGATACTGGATTACTACTATCAATGCCTCGACAAGGTTTGGGGAATTCCGCAATTGCTGCAGTAGCCAATGATGAACAATTAGAACGATTCAAAGGTACTTGGGCAGCGATGGCGATTACTGAACCTGGTTGTGGGTCAGATTCTGCTGCGATTCGTACCACAGCAACGAAAGATGGATCAGATTACATTCTCAATGGAGAAAAAATCTTTGTGACTTCTGGAGATCGCGCAGATTCCGTTGTAGTCTGGGCAACACTGGACAAAAAATTAGGACGTGCTGCTATCAAATCCTTTGTTGTACCTAAAGGTACGGCGGGTATGAAAGTTGAACGCTTAGAGCACAAACTTGGAATTAAAGCATCCGATACTGCGGTGATTAGCTTTATCGACTGCCGTGTTCCAGCAGCCAACTTACTCGGTAATGAAGAAATTGATGTTGCTAAAGGCTTTGCTGGTGTGATGGAGACGTTTGATAATACTCGACCTCTTGTCGCCGCGATGGCGGTAGGCTGTTCTAAAGCCTCATTGGAACGTATTAAAGAAATTTTTAAAGACACTCTGGATCAAGATTATTCAACGCCTTATTTGCAAACCTCGAATATCGCTGCGCAAATTTATCGAATGGAAGCTGAGTGGGAAGCTGCACGATTACTTACCTTAAAAGCCGCATGGATGGCGGATAATAAAAAGCCAAACTCACGTGAAGCCTCTATTGCTAAAGCCAAAGCTGGACGTATATGCAATGAAATTACATTGAAATGCGTAGAACTTGCTGCAAGTGTTGGATATAACGAAGATGAATTATTGGAAAAATGGGCGCGTGACTCTAAAATTCTAGATATCTTTGAAGGTACACAACAGATTCAACAACTCATTGTGGCGCGCCGTGAATTGGGTAAATCTTCAAGTGAACTGAAGTAATAAAAACTCCTTAACTTGAATAAATTTTCATCAGTATTCGAAAATTTATCGCCCAATAAGAAAAGAGATGGATTTAAATGCCTTAAGGTATTATAAAACTCATCTCTTTTTTAATTTTGTCATCCGAAAATGTATCATCTACGCCCTATTCAAACATCTGATAACCCTCAACTTGCACACATTATCCGAGAAGTCTCTAAAGAATTTGGTCTTGCAGCCGAATCTGGATTTGCTGTTGCAGATGCGGCTGTCGATGATTTATACAGTGTATATTCACAAGCCAATGCATACTATTGGGTGATTGAAAATCAGGATGGTCAGATTTTTGGTGGCGGTGGGATATCGCCACTCAAAGGTGCTGATGGCATTCTAGAATTACAGAAGATGTACTTTTTAGAGGAGATCCGAGGTTATGGATTTGCCAAACAAATCATTGAGCACTGTATCAGTTTTGCCAAATCCAATGGTTTTAGCTCAATTTATCTAGAAACCACCGAACAGTTGTGGCAAGCCGTAAAGCTTTATGAAAAATTAGGCTTTAAGCATCTAGAGCATCCTAAAGGTAATACTGGACATAGCCATGCTTGTGAAATTCGAATGGAAAAAATTCTTTAATTTTATTCTTTAAGTAACCCAAATGATGATCTAGTCTCGATATTTTTTCTGATGCAAAATAAAAATGATCACCATTGAGATCAGGATCATGGTGAGAATCACAAAGAGAAATATTCGGTCTTCCAACTCATGTGGCAAAATGTTTTGCCACAGTTGGTGCAACCAATGGCTAAATTGCATACCCATAGTGACAATGGTGAAAGACCAAATAAAACAAGCCAATAGATTTACGACTGCGTACAAAATAAATGGATAGCGTTTAATCCCAAAACTAATGGGCATAACTGTGCGTAAGCCCCAAGCAAAACGCATTAACAGAATGGTTAATATCGGATGTCGATCGATAAACACACTTGCTTGGTCAAATTTCGAGATCAACTGAGGACGCTTTTTAAAGAAATCAAAGCCAAACTTTCGACCAAGAAAATAGTAAAATTGATCTCCAATAAAACTTCCAAGCATCGCTGAAAAAATTAACCACCAAAAATTCAAAAGATGTTGATGTACAGCATAGGCTCCGAGTAGAAGAATCGTTTCACCTTCAAAAAATGCACCAACTAAAATGGCAAAATAGCCATATTGTTGTAACAGCGCTGACCAATCCATGCCTTATTTACCTTTTATTATTACTATTGGTATAAAGAACCATTCAGAATTTGGATCTGAATATGTTTAATTGAAGCATAAATGAAAATTGACTTTGAACGGCTTTATTTAACAAAATGTAAAGACACAACAAGCATAGTGAAATGATTGTCCTGTAGATGATACATACTTTCTTATCAGGTCACTTTATTCATCAAGATATATCGGAAAGAATAACGCTTTCTAACAGTAGCAAGCATGAGAATAATATTATGAGTGAACAAACAGATTTAATTAACAAAGCACTTCAAACTAAAGCACCTAAAGATGTTGTTCTAGCATTCTTAGCTAACTCAGGTAAAGAAACTGTAAAAAATGTAAGTGAAGCACTCGTACACGAAGATGCCATTTACACTTCTCTTAATTTTGACAATCCAGAGCTCGCATTAATCGAGCCTTGGGCGGGTACGCGTAAAGGTCGTCAAATCTTTATTGATACATTCTCAAGTGTTGGAACATATTGGAATGTAGATAATTTCGAAATCACTGACATTCTTGGTGAAAATGATATCGTTGCTGTTTTTGGTACATTTACCTACACTTCAGTAGAACTAGGTAATACTTTTACCTCTCCTTTTTCAATCAAATCTAAAGTTGAAAATGGCCAAATCACTTTCTTACAATTTATGGAAGACACTTACGCATCAGCTAAGTCTTTTCGTAAAGAAGGACACTGGATCATTCAAAATAATGGTCGCTCAATCCAAGTTGGATAATACGCCATAAAATTGATTCAGCATTTTTTATAAATAATGATTTAGAAAATTGAGCCTATTAAAAAATAGGCTCAATTTTTATGAAGTCTAATATGCTTCATCATTAATCACGATTAAAAACCAATCCAAATTTTTCAAATATTTTCTTTCTTTTTTTAGGATGAATATTGGCTTTACTCAAATCACCTTTGTAGTGATCAAAAACGCGTTGATCCATAATTTTAGACCACCAAGCTGGGATCAAAGCAGGCAATAGCATACTGGCATACCCATTCGGCAATTCTGGTGCTTCATCAAAGTGTCGTAATGCTTGGAATGGGCGCGTTGGAAATGCATGATGATCTGAATGTCGTTGCAATTGGTACAAAAACAAATTGGTCACAATATTATTGTTATTCCAACTATGTTCAGGTAAAACCCGCTCATATTTACCATTCGCATCTTTTTGACGCAATAATCCATAATGTTCAATATAGTTAATAATTTCAAATAGTGTAATGCTGTAGGCTGATTGAACAGCCAAATAAGGCAATACACTTTTTCCAAAAAGACCAATCATGCTCGAATGAAAACCAGCAGACATCGACCAACCTTGCAACAACTCATTCTCTTTAGACCAAAATGACAAACCTCTGCGCTTTAAACGTGCATGTTCAATTTCGATCGCCGATTTAAATGATCCAATCACTGTTCTAGGCAAGAACTCATAGAAAGTTTCCCCCATTTGCGATGATGCTGGGTCTTCAGGCGTTGCGGCACGCTTATGATGACCATAAGGATGCTCAATACGAAAATGGTTATAGCCTGATGGTACTAAAGCCAAATGCGATAAAATATGATCTAAACGTGCTGACTTATGACTTAACTCATGTGCTGTATTGATCGCAATCCCATTGATTGCACCCATCGACATACCCAACAACACCTTATCCAATAATGATGTTTGTTTACGCGATGTTAAATAACAAGCGTAAATATTGGCTGCATACTGAATGGGAATAAAAGATTTCACCAAGCGCGCATAATACGGATCTTTTTCAAGTAATTGAATATCCTCAGGACTAGGATTGTTATTGTCTGTACCTACGATGGTATCAATTGTTGGAATGATGACATGAAGCACCAACGGTCCACCTAATGCAAAAACAATCTTCAACGGTTTAGGTGCAAAATGATAACCCGCTAAGATACCCAAACCAATCACAGGTAAAGCAGGACTAATCAACCAAAGGTATCTTTTTTTATCCAGTGAGAGACCTTTTAATGCTGTAGCATTGCTCTGATGCTGTTCTAATTTTAGAGGCGCATTCATTTGCATTCCCTATTCTATTTTTGTTATTCATATCATTAAAGATTAACAAATAGGACTACAGTTGTAATCGTCCAAATTAACTATGCATCAGTCCTTGACACTTTTAGAGGAGAAAATGTCCTCTAAAAACATTTTAATTTAACTTCAAAACAATAATAGTAAATTTAATAATGGAAAATTAGATAGTTATGGATGCTTTAAGTCAAATTTTTGAGGATATTCATTTTAAAAAAACTGAATACCTATACCTTCAAGGGCAAGGAAATTGGTCTTTTCAGTCCAATCAACAAGACAGCGTCATCACTCATATTGCGCTATTTGGAGAATTGTTTCTAAAATTTGAAAATGGCAATGAACTCCACTTAAACACTGGAGATATGGTGATTATCCCATCTGGGATGAAACATATTGGACATAGCCACGCAGACCAAAAGCTGGTTGAAAATTTTTTAATTGATCAACAATTTCGAGGGTTGCGTGATGAGGCGATCCACCTCGGTGACAAATCGACCAAAGCACAATCTTTGATTTTTACAATTAGATCGCATCTTGATAGTGTTATGGCAGTTCCATTGATTAATGCGCTACCCAATTATCTCCATCTTCGAAATGCTTTAAATGCACAAGAACCGGAATGGTTACGCATTGGTTTATATTTTGTCGCCAATGAAACCCAGAATAATCATCCTGGACGTCACAAAATCATGGATCATGTGGTGAGTATCATGTTGATTGAATCAGTGAGAGATTTTATTTTACAACAACACAATCAATCGGTGGATCCATCTGATTTCAATCCAAATCAAAAAAATCTTAAGCAAACTTTTGTTATCAATAATCAACGTGATTTCAACGCCAATTGGTTGATGGCACTTACCCATCCCGAGTTAAGTAACGCATTTAATGCAATTCATGGACAACCCGAACATCCTTGGACAGTAGAGAGTTTGGCTGAAGTGTGTTTTATGTCTCGATCAAAATTTGCGGATCTATTTCATCGCATTGTCGGTGAACCACCTCTCAGTTACCTCAAACAACATCGCTTAAGACTCGCCTGTCAACAGCTTAGAAATGGACAAATGCCGATTCAACAGATTGCACATAAAGTCGGTTACAGCTCTGAAACAGCATTTAGCCAAGCCTTTAAAAAACACTTTTTAATGAGTCCAAGCCAGTATAAACAACATCATTCAGCTGCTCCAAAATCCAAGCAATAAAAAAAAGCGCCGTAGCGCTTTTTTTTATAACTGAATATTTAAATTACTTAATCTTAGCAACCGATTTCAAATATTCTGTATAGTCTTTTAACAATTGAGTACCACGATAACCTTGGTACAACTTAATCAATTGCTGCTTTTCTTCAGCACTTAGACTATTTGGATCAGGTTTTTGAATATTCACCACAGCAACAATCACCATTTCATCTGGTAAAGCAGCCGTTGTTACTGACCACATACCAGCTTTAGGTGCAGGCAAACTAAATGCAGCGCGTTCAATTTCGCGTTTTAAACCTTGTGAACGTGTAAATACACCCGCACGCTCAAAAGACTGCTTATGCTTCGCTAAAGCTTGCTCAGCTGGCAATGCTTTAAAGTCTGCCAATACATTAGCAACTTGAGCTTTTGCTGCTTCATATGCCTTTTGATTAATCAGCAGTGTTTTCACTCGTGGAGTCACTTTCGCTAAAGGTTGTACACCTGCCGCATTATACTCACGCACTTTAATCCAAACTGTATCACCATTTGCCAATTGAAGACTTGATGAAGCATTACGATCACCATTTTTTACATCTTCATTAAACAGTTTTACTTTCACAGCCGGATCAGCAAGCACAGGGTCTTGAGTTCCTAACGTTACGCCTTTTGCTGTAATCACTTTCGCTGTTTTAACTTCTTGAGTCACCACATCCAAAGCATCACTGTCTACCACAAGCTCATTTAGTCCATTCACTGTATCTGAGAATACATTTGCTGATTTGTTTTTAATCACTTCAGCAGTTAAACGTGCTTTTTCAGCTTCGAAACTTGGTACGACACCCGCGTCAGAAGTTGATGAAACAATGTGATAACCATAATCTGTTTTCACAGGTTTAGAAACTACGCCGCTCGAAGCATCTACAGCTTGGTCAAATGCGTTACCAAACACACCTGCAGCATAACCCTCAATCAAACCACCATTCACTTTAGAGCTTGGATCTTCAGAATACTGAGTCGCAGCATCTGCAAATGACGTTCCCGCTTGAATTTTTGCATAAACATCATTGGCCAATTTAGCTGCTTCTGCATCAGTACGAGATTCAGCAGTAATCAAGATATGCTTCACCTGTTTAACAGCATTTTTGTTCTGCTGATCAACAAATTGCTTATATGCTTGCTGTAGCTCTTCATCAGTAGCAGTCGTATTTGCTGGTGTAACCATTGATGGCGACACGACAACATAATCCACATCTACAGATGCCATTTGCTTAAACTTGTTTGGGTGTTTTGCGTAATAGTCCGCAATCTCTTGATTGCTCACTTTTACTGATTTTTTATAATCATCCAATTTCACAGAGGATAAATACAATTCACGTTGCTCAGATTGCAAATTTGAAATTTGTTGAATATCAAGCTCGCTCACCAACGCATTATCAGTAATGGTTGAGGTCAACATTTTCAAACCATGATCTTGACGTAAATTCTCAATCAATGACTGACTGGTCATACCAATCGAACGTAGATAATTTTCATACGACTTTTGATCAAACTTACCATCAATCTGTAAGCTTGGTTGCTGTGCAATCATCTGTTCAATTTGTGCATCACTGAGTGAAATACCCAACTTCTTCGCTTGTTGAATCAGTAAAGCTCGGTCAACCAAACTATCGAGAGCTGCATTATTAATATAATCTTGATTTAATAATGACTCATCACCTTGAACCATTTGTAAAAATTGTTCTTTATAATTTTTAGTTTGAGCTTCCAAATCTTTGTTTGAAATTTCTAAATCATTAACAGTTTTGGCAACACCATCTTTATTTCCACCACTAAAGTACCCGTCGATACCAACAAGTGCCAAAGGTGTTAAAAATAAAACCAGTAGTACTTTGCCAAGCCACCCCTTAATGAGTTTACGAAACGATTCCATGAGTAATCCAATATTTTATTTCATAGCGATTCTAACTGATATTCAAATCCGAATGAATCACAACAGTAGGATATTTTTCGAATAAATAAAAAACGCGCCTCAGCGGCGCGTTTTATGATAAGAGTCCATTATGCAACAGAATCTTTTAATCCTTTACCAGCTTTGAAACTTGGTACTTTGCTTGCTTTAATCTGAAGCTCTTCACCAGTTTTAGGGTTACGGCCAGTACGCGCTGCGCGGTCTTTAACACTGAAAGTACCGAAACCAACTAAAGTTACTGTATCACCTTTTTTCAACGCTTCACCAATTGAAGCAATAGTCGCGTCCAATGCTTTACCTGCATCAGTCTTAGACAATCCCCCTTTCTCTGCAATCGCGTCGATCAATTCTGATTTATTCATGAAGATTACGTCCTCTTATATCGTTTGTTTAAAATCCAAGGCTATAGTTAAAAAAGGCCATGACGACTTTATAGCAATGCTTTGGGGGGAAACGCAAGACTACCTGACTGCTTTTCTGCAAAATAACGACTAAAAATTAATAAAAATGATGTTTTATAAAGATTCAGATCATTTTTTCTGTATCAGATCGTGTAATTTTTTGTTTTCTTCCACTAAGGCATCGACCTTATGATGTAAAGCAATAATGAGTCCTTCTAAGTGCTGAACATCTTTAGCCGTAACAAGACCAATCTTATTTAACGATGTACTGACCCCATGATCAAGTAGTTTCTCAACTTTATCTTTTGTATCTGTGACAGATTCTTTGGTCTTTTCAGCGACTTTGTTGACAGTTTGATCGGTAATTTCAACCGTTTTAGACTCAAGCTCTTCGCCAACTTTGACTAAAGTATCAAACATTTTACTGCCTTCTTCTTCAGCACGTGAAAAAGCACCGAGACCAGCTAACCAAATTTGTTTGGTATATTTTCTAAAATCCAAAGAAGACTTGCGATTTAAACGCTTACGATGGGGACGTGATTCAGCATCATTTTCTAACAGTCCATGTTCTTTATTGTTATCCGAATCTTGTTTCACAGTGTTACTCCTGTATATTTTATCAACGCAATAATCATTTGATGCATAAAATACCTTAATATTATCAAATTAAGCTCTTGAACCTTTGGCTAAACTGTTCTACAAAGCATTGTTAAATTATTTTTAGTTCAGCACAAAGTAACACTTGCCGAACTTGCTTTGGAAATTTAAAACTTTAAATAGGATTTTTTTATGAGTGAATCGCAACATCAACAAGGTCAAACTCGTTTGTTGCTTAACATTGCCATGGTGATATTAGAGACATTTTACTCTTTTATTCTTAAACATGACCGTGTTGTTCGCCTTCAAGCTAAAAAATTTGTTGAACAACAAATTGCTATAAAAATGAATAGCTACATCCCATTTTTTGACTTTTATATTCAATTTACTGACAAAGGCCTTCTTTTTGACCTAAAAGCGCCAGAAAAACCTGTTGATTTGACGGTAAATAGCTCGCTAATAGACATGATCCAGATCTTCGCCTTTGGTAATCGTCGTAGCCTAAAGAAAATGCGTATTGAAGGTGATGTTGTTTTGAAAGATGAGTTTAAAGATTTATCTTTGCATCTCTCAATTCCCAAAATCGCTTCAGACTGGAAACAATGGTTTATTAATGGTGATGACGATGGTCTGAGTATCGCATCAAAAAAACGTATTGCACCCCTACTCGAAAAAATTGACCTCCAACGCTCTAAAATCAATAGCTTAGAAGTTGAGGTAAAACAATATAAAAATCGTATACGTCGTATGCAGATGAATCAAAAACGCATTAATGTGGTATTTATCATTACTGCTGTTCTTTTCTGCGCCTTAATCGTGTATAATCTTTGGCATTATTTCCAATAATACCAATAATAAATTGAGCAAAAACAGCATTTAAAGTTCCCAAAATAAATTCCTACTATTTTAGTAGGAATTTGCAAATAAAACTTGACTAATTTAGTCAGGATTCATAAAATTCATACATCTAATCTAAACACGTGTATCGAATCATGCGCCTTACCACTCGCGGTCGTTACGCAGTGACTGCATTACTTGATTTAGCTTTGCAGCCATCTGAGCAAACGATTACGTTAGCTGAAATTGCTGCCCGCCAAACAATTTCTGTTGCTTACTTAGAACAACTCTTTGCCAAACTCAAACGTCATGGTTTGGTTTCAAGCGTCCGTGGTGCAAATGGTGGATACCATTTGGCTCGTCGTGCCGAAGAAATCACAGTGTTAGAAATTATTGAAGCTGTAAACGAAACTGTTGATGCAACACGTTGTGACCATAAAGGCAATTGTCAAAATGGTGCAATGTGTTTAACTCACGATTTATGGCAAGAACTCTCCCTTCATATTGCCGATTATCTAGCTAAAATCACTCTTGCTGATTTAGTCGCTCGTGACAACGTTCAAACTGTTGCCATTCGTCAAAACACAGCACCTTTAGATTCAGCCCTTTTATCGGTTACAGGTATTTGACATGAAACGTCCAATTTATCTTGATTATGCAGCAACAACTCCTGTTGATCCGCAAGTTGCTGAACGTATGATGGAATGCCTAACATTCGATGGCACTTTCGGTAACCCTGCTTCTCGCTCGCATGCCTACGGTTGGCAAGCAGAAGAGAAAGCTGAATATGCACGTGAACAAGTTGCAAACCTTATCAAAGCTGATCCGCGCGAAATCGTGTGGACTTCAGGTGCAACTGAATCTGACAACCTTGCACTTAAAGGTATAGCTCAGTTCTACGGTTCTAAAGGCAAGCACATCATCACGAGTAAAATTGAGCACAAAGCAATTTTAGATACGTGTCGCGAACTTGAAGAAGATGGTTTCGAAATCACATATTTAGAACCAGAAGCTCAAACAGGCTTAATTACACCAGAGATGGTTAAAGCGGCCCTTCGTCCAGATACCATTCTTGTTTCACTTATGATGGTAAACAACGAAATTGGTACTGTCACTGATGTTGCTGCAATTGGTGAATTAACGCGCGCAAACAAAACTTATTTCCACGTTGATGCGGCTCAAGCTGCGGGTAAAGTTGAAATTGACTTAAGCGTGATGAAAGTCGATTTGATGAGCTTCTCTGCTCACAAAATTTATGGTCCTAAAGGTATCGGTGCATTATTTGTTCGCCGCTCTCCACGTGTACGTTTGAAAGCTCAAATGCACGGTGGTGGTCATGAACGTGGTATGCGCTCTGGTACACTTGCAACCCATCAAATCGTGGGTATGGGCGAAGCATTCGAACTTGCAGGTAAAAACCTCGCTTCTGAACAAGCACGTATCCGTGTCCTTCGTGACAAATTATGGAATGGTGTTCAAGGTCTTGAGCAAGTGTTCCTCAATGGTCACCCTACTCAAAACGTTGCAAACTACCTCAACGTTAGCTTCAACTTTGTTGAAGGTGAGTCACTCATGATGGCTTTGAAAGATGCTGCGGTATCTTCAGGTTCTGCATGTACATCTGCAACTTTAGAGCCTTCTTATGTGCTTCGCGCTTTAGGTCTATCTGACGAACTCGCACACAGCTCAATTCGCTTCAGCTTTGGTAAATACACCACTGAAGAAGATATTGACCATGTTCTTGAAGTGACTAAAACAGCTGTACAAAAGCTACGTGATCTATCACCGCTTTGGGACATGTTTAAAGAAGGTATTGATTTGTCCAAAGTTGAATGGACTGAACACTAATATCGTACAAAACACTGAGCATCTTTGTTAATAAACAATTGATTTTAACCAAGATGCCTCAATATTAATATTATCAGGCAGACCCCGAGTTTTGGAGACGCATCATGGCTTATAGCGAAAAAGTAATTGATCATTACGAAAACCCTCGTAATGTTGGCGTTTTAGATAAAAATGCTGAAAATGTGGGTACAGGTATGGTCGGTGCACCGGCTTGTGGCGACGTTATGCGTCTACAAATTCAAGTCGATGATAACGGTGTAATTGAAGAAGCACGTTTTAAAACTTATGGTTGTGGTTCTGCAATTGCATCAAGCTCTTTGGTTACAGAATGGTTGAAAGGTAAAACTTTAGATCAAGCACAAGCAATCAAGAACATTGATATTGCAACTGAACTGGCTTTACCTCCTGTTAAAGTTCACTGTTCTGTTCTTGCAGAAGATGCGATCAAAGCAGCTGTTGAAGATTACCGTAGCAAAAAAGCTCAAGCATAATCTGCTTTAGTACTTGCTTTATTGATGATTGAATGGAGTTTTCATGATCAATTTAACTGAAAATGCTGCAACCCATATCAGCAATTATTTATCAAATCGCGGTAAGGGCGAAGGTATTCGCGTTGGTGTGAAAACTTCTGGCTGTTCTGGTTTGGCTTATGTACTCGAATTCGTTGATGAAGTCGATACGCATGATCAAGTATTTTTACAGCATGGTGTTAAAGTTTTTGTTGACCCTAAAAGTCTAGTCTATCTTGAAGGTATGGAGATGGATTACGTTAAAAATGGCTTGAATGAAGGTTTCGAATTCAATAACCCAAATAAGAAAGGCGAATGTGGTTGTGGTGAATCTTTCACTGTATAATTTCCTACGTGTACCCTTTCCAATTAAAACAGTGTCCAACACTGTTTTAATTTTATTAAATATATGCTTTTCCCATAATCATCTTGGAATTTTCTCCCAATGAATCATTTTGAGTTGTTCGATCTCCCTGAAGCACTCGATATTGATTTAGCAACTTTAAAAGCTCATTTTTTAAAATTGCAGCAACAATATCATCCAGACAAAGCTGAAGATAAAGACAAGGCGCTAATTAAATCGAGCGAGATTAATCAGGCCTATAAAGTATTGTCTCAGGTCGATAGTCGCGCAGGATATTTACTTGCACTTAAAAAGCAAGATCATCACCTCGATCAATCTATTAGTGATTTTGAATTTCTACAATCTGCTTTAGAAATTCGCGAACAACTCGATGAAGCAACTGACAGCGACCAACTCAATTCCCTAAAAACTGAAGTCCAACAATGGATGGATGGTTTAGTTCGTGAGTTTAAAATGGACTATGACGCTGAAGATTGGGCAGAATCGAGAGACACAGTTCGTAAACTTCGTTTTTTCCAAAAAGTCATGAATGACATTCTAAAAGCCGAAGATCGAATTTTAGATGATGAAGATTTTGATTTAGATGATGAATTTTAATTTTACTTTTTTGACATATTCTCAAGGGATTTAACAAATGGCACTCTTGCAAATTGCAGAACCTGGACAATCAAGTGCGCCACACGAACATCGTATCGCAATTGGTATCGATCTTGGGACAACCCATTCCCTTGTAGCAACTGTTCTTTCTGGCAAAGCTAAAGTTCTCAATGATGAACAAGGCCGTGTACTTCTGCCTTCAGTTGTACATTATGCAAAAGACCAAACTCAATTTGGCTATGAAGCAAATCCTTTTGTAACAACAGATCCACGCAACACGATTAGCTCAGTAAAGCGCTTTATGGGTCGCTCAAAAGCAGATATTAAATTTCAACACCCTTATGCACTCGTCGGTGAAGACAATCAAATGCCAGCATTTGAAACCGCACAAGGTCGTAAAACTCCCGTTGAAATTTCTGCTGAAATTCTTAAAAAACTCAAAGACCGTGCTGAATCTAGTCTAAAAAATCCAATTAACGGTGCAGTCATCACTGTTCCAGCTTATTTTGATGAAGCACAGCGCCAAGCAACACGTGATGCTGCTGAACTTGCTGGGCTCAATGTACTCCGTCTATTGAATGAACCTACTGCTGCTGCAGTTGCTTATGGTTTAGATCAAGAAACCAATTTAAGTTCAGATCAAAACTATGTGATTTATGACTTAGGTGGTGGTACTTTTGACGTTTCAATTTTACGTTTTTCTCAAGGCGTATTTGAAGTTCTAGCGACCGGTGGTCATACCGCACTTGGTGGCGATGATCTAGATCGTTTAATCGTAAAATGGGCAAAGAAACAATTAAGTATCGAAACATTAAACGATACTGAATACGCACATTTTCTTGTCAATGCACGTAAAGCAAAAGAATCACTTTCAGATACTGAGTCTGTAGAATTAAAATTGCTTGATCAATATTTAACGCTTGATCGTGTAACATTTGAATCCATTATTCAAGTTGCACTCGATAAAACCATCAGCGTATGTAAACGAGTTTTGCGTGATGCAAAGCTTGGACTGAGTGACATTCAAAACGTTGTATTGGTCGGTGGTTCTACACGTTCATATGCAGTACAAAAAGCTGTCCGTGAAGTGTTTAACCAAGAACCTTTGTGTACGATTAATCCGGATGAAGTTGTTGCGATTGGTGCATCCATTACAGCGAACCAATTGATTGGCAACTCGACTGATGGCTCACTTTTACTTGATGTTACCCCACTGTCTTTAGGCATCGAGACGATGGGTGGTTTAGTCGAGCGTCTGATTTCACGCAACACAGCTATCCCTGTAGCACGTCGTCAAGAGTTCACCACCTATCAAGATGGTCAAACAGCGATGTTGATTCATGTAGTACAAGGTGAGCGTGATTTAGTCGAACACTGCCGTAGTTTAGGTCGTTTTGTTCTTCGTGGTATTCCTCCAATGACTGCAGGTCAAGCACGCATTGAAGTCACCTACCAAGTCGATGCAGATGGCTTACTTGCTGTTTCAGCGCGTGAAACCACATCCAATGTTTCTGCTCAGATTGACATCAAACCATCTTATGGTTTATCTGATACGGATATGGAACGCTTATTGGTTGATGGCTTTAAATTTGCTGCTGAAGACAAAGCATCTCGCCATTTACAAGAAACCAAAGTTGAAGCGCAGCGTGAACTTGAAGCATTAGAGCAAGCGCTTAAAGTAGATGCACAACTGTTAAATGAAACAGAATTAAATGCTTTAAATCTTGCAAAAAATGAATTACAAACTCATTTAAAATCGGATGATATTACAGCGATTGAGCAATCAGTTGAAGCACTCAAAGTGCATAGTGATGCTTTTGCTGCTAAACGTATGAATCAACACATTGATCAAGCACTTAAAGGTACAAAGCTTGATGATTGGTCAAACTCAAACTAAATAGGTAAAAATTATGCCACGTATTAAAGTTCTTCCACATGCGCAAATTTGCCCACAAGGTGCCGAGTTTGAAGTTGAACCACATGCAAATCTTTGCGAAAGCCTACTGAAAAATGGCATTAAAATTGAACATGCATGTGATATGTCTGCTGCATGCACAACTTGTCATGTTGTGGTTCGTAAAGGCTTTGATGGTCTAGACGAAATGAATGATGTCGAAGCAGATTTACTTGATCGCGCATGGGGCTTAGAACCTGATTCTCGCCTCTCTTGCCAAGTGAAAATCGAGAATGAAGACTTAGAAGTTGAAATTCCAAAATATACGATTAACCACGCATCTGAAAATCACTAAGATAATTTCAAAAATAAAAAAGGTCGCTTAAGCGGCCTTTTTTTTAAAACTTAAAATTACAACAGAGGCAGTATCAAGTTTTATAACCCTACAAATCTATGAGATTATTTCACTTCATCTTCAGGATTAAGTTTTACCACACCTGCAACCGTCGTTAAACGCTGTTGCACCTTCAATCGCTCAACCATTTTCTCAAGTACTGTGACCAATTCAGGATATTCGTAGTTCTGAATTTCCTCTAAATTAAGTACCAGCTGAAAACCTTTGTACTCATAATCAAACCATTGCTGATTATCTTCTCGAGCACTATATTTTTCCATAACTTGCCAGCTTTTCACATCACCTTGAATACCTTTTAATTCAACAGGTGCTTGTGGTGCACATAGGTAATGATTACGTACTAATTTATAAGTTTCATCTGAAATCAAAATTTCATCAATATCTGCTGCACTTTGTAGACGAGCTGCCAAGTTCGCGTCACGACCAACAATCGTATATGCCATACGATGTACTGCACCATAGTTTCCAACGTGACAATAACCTGTACTCACGCCCATACGAACATGTAAAGCGGGATACCCCATCTTCACCCAACGCTCACGCAAAAATTTCATTTGCTGACGCATTGCCATAGCCATATCAATACAGTTCTTGGCATCCTGCTCTACACCTTGCGAATCAGGATCACCAAAGAAAATAAGGATGGCATCACCCATAAACTTATCAATCGTTCCGCCATATTGCTTCGCAATCTCAGTCATGTGACTCAAATAATCATTGAGTACAAATGCCAAATCATCAGGAATCAATGTTTCGGATAACTCTGTAAAACCCTGAATATCTGAAAAGAAAATCGTGATTTTTTTACGTTTATATTCTAATTTTGCTTCTGATTCACCACGCATAATCGACTGCCAAAGCTGAATCGGGGCATAACGACTCAACTGATTTGACAACTCAATATAACGATTCATTTCTTTAAAATAAGTTTGTCGTTGCATATCAAGCTTAAGTACACGACGATTTTGATAATAATTGGTGAAATTCACAAATATGATCGTACATAAACAGGAAACAACCGAAAGCTCAATCGAGGTTTGTTGAAAATAATCATCAAAACCATAAAAGAAAATCGTATTGATATAAAAGACAATAATCCCAAGCAAAATAGCAATTGAGCTAATCATCATGGCAATTTTGTTATTAAAAGCGGTATAAATCAGTACAAACAACAAAACGAAAGCGACCAACAGACTTAAGTGTACCGCTGCTAATGCAGAAGACACCACAACAACATCTATCAGGAAAAAACCGTTACGACGCGCCCGACTGCCATATTTATATTGAATGACATGAGAAATTTTCGGCGTAAATAACAAAACGACAAATACAAATATAGGAAATAAAATCTGATAATTTGTATTTGGTGAAGTGAAATAATAGACAACAACAAGCAATGCCACCATTAAGTACCCCATAATCCTTTGGAGCACTTCAAATTGTTGTGGTTCTTTGTCCAGCATTCTTTCCATTGGCAATTGCTATTACCTCAAATCACACTGTTTTTTATAATATTATTTGATATTTATGAAAAATCAATCCATACGCCAGTCAAAAGGCATATCACCTTGACCACGTAGTGCAAGCATCAATGTTTGACGCATATGCGCAAGCACATCATTACTATAAGGAATCGCTGGCGCAGCACCCCAAACTGGTTTTGGCCAAGCCAAATCATTTTGGTAACGCACAACATGATGAAAATGTAGTTGAGGAACCACATTGCCTAATGCAGCAACGTTCATTTTATCTGCACGGAATACTCGTGATAGTTGGCTAGACAACCAACTAGATTCTCTTAAGAACTGTTCTTGGTCAGCTTGGCTTAATTCATACAACTCCGTCACACCAGGTACACGAGGAATAAGGATCAACCACGGAAATTGCATATCATTCATTAAACGACATGTAGAAAGCGGAAAATCGCCAACAAAAAAAGTATCTTGAGCAAGTTGTGGATGCAAACTAAACATATATTTATAAATGACGCAAAATTAAATTGATAAACCAATACTAACACAACAGTTTTGAGCTGAATATTATTAGTATGCCCTTTTGATATAAAAACATTTGCAAAATAATTGATTTGTAAAGTGTGCGTAGATCGAATGCTAAAACCTTTAAAATTAAGCCTGTCTTGATGCGTATTTCAACCTCAAAAACAAGTTCATTTTATTAAGTTTTTAATATGAGATATTCTTATAGAAATGCCTATTCTTAAACAACAATTCAGTTAAGACCATAGTTCACGTCAATCATTGTTAAGTTGCATTCAAATTTTGTAGCAACTGCTCAAGCAAATCATTGGCGAATTGAATACGTTTTTCAGACTCCTCCAACATCACCATCACCTTAAGGCGTTGCCCTCCATCCATACGGAAGAAAGTCGGATGTTTTTGCATCATCTGAATAATACTAATTGCCTGTACAGGCGTATCAGGTGAAAATTCTATACTGCCACCATGTGTACCTAAATCAATCTTTGTAATGCCCAATTGCTCAGCTTTAATCCGAAGTTGATGCACACTAAATAGATATTTAACTTGCTGTGGTGGCACGCCAAAACGATCGATCAGCTCCATACGAATATGGTCTAATTTTTCTTGTGAATCCGTATTACTAATTCGCTTATAGAACATCAAGCGTTGATGTACATCACCAAGATATTCATCAGGGATCAGTGCAGGAATATGTAAGCTAATTTCAGAGGTTAACGATAATGGTGCATCGAAATTCGGTGTTTTCCCTTGCTGAATCGCTTTAGTGGCTTTTTCAAGCATTTCCATATACAGACTATAACCTATTGCATTCATCGAACCACTTTGCTGTTCACCTAGTAATTCACCTGCACCTCGAATTTCTAAATCCTCTGTCGCCAACATAAAACCAGCGCCTAGATTTGAAGCGCGTTGAATAGCATCTAGACGTTTCTCAGCATCGCCTTTTAAGCCCTTAATCGATGGCACCATCAAATAAGCATAGGCTTGATGATGAGAACGTCCAACACGTCCACGTAGTTGGTGAAGCTGTGCTAAACCCAACTTATCTGCGCGCTCGATGATAATAGTATTGGCATTTGGTACATCAATCCCCGTTTCAATGATCGTCGAACATACCAACACGTTGTATTCTTTATGATAAAACTGCTGCATCACTTGTTCGAGTTCACGCTCACGCATTTGTCCATGCGCTACTGCCACTCGTGCTTCTGGAACAAGTACACGGATATTCTCCGCAGCACGCTCTATAGTATCGACTTCATTATGTAAGATATAAACCTGTCCACCGCGAAGCAATTCACGTAAAATCGCCTCTTTCATCGTGGCTTCTGTTTGCTCATTCACAAATGTTTTGACTGCTAAACGACGTGCAGGTGGTGTTGCAATAATCGACAAATCACGCATTCCAGAAAATGCCATATTAAGTGTTCTTGGAATCGGTGTTGCTGTCAGTGTCAGCATATCGACATCGGCACGCATGGCTTTAATACGCTCTTTATCACGCACGCCAAAGCGATGTTCTTCATCGACAATCATTAAACCCAAGTTCTTAAATTGCACATTTTCCTGCAAAATTTTATGCGTACCAATCACAATATCAACCTTACCATCGATAAGATCTTCAATCGTTTTGGTGTGTGCTTTATTCGAACCAAAGCGAGATAGCACTTCAATACGAATTGGCCAATCTGCAAAACGGTCTTTAAACGACTCATAATGCTGTTGTGCAAGTAGCGTTGTGGGTACAAGTACAGCGACTTGCTTGTTATTTTGAACAGCGACAAAAGCAGCTCGCATAGCAACTTCAGTTTTACCAAAGCCAACATCACCACATACCAAGCGATCCATCGGTTTCGCAAGTTGCATATCATGTAATGTTGCATCAATCGCATTGGCTTGATCTAAAGTTTCTTCATAAGCAAAACCGCTAGAAAATTGCATATATGCCGATTGGTCCAGTTCAAAACTAATCCCCGGTTTAGATTTACGACGTGCCTGAATATGTAAAAGTTCTGCCGCAACATCATGAATCTGTTCTAATGCTTTACGTTTTGCCTTACTCCACGCATCTGTACCCAATTTGTGTAATGGTGCTAAATCTGGATCACCACCACTATAACGACTAATTAAATGTAAATTAGTAACAGGAACATACACTTTAGCGGCATCTGCATAGTCCAATTGCAAAAATTCATGATCTTGATCATCAATACTCAGCGTCACCAATCCTGCATAACGTCCTACACCATGATCAATGTGCACCACAGGTGAACCAAGACTTAACTCTGTTAAACTCTTAATCAAAAACTCTTCAGAGACTTCATGCTGACGTTTACGACGACGCTGAACGACACGATGTTCGTATAATTGATTTTCAGAAATGACCGTCAATTGATCTGCAACCACTAAACCACGTTCTAAAGGAGCATTCGTTATTGCAACAGAGTATTGATTTTTAATAAATTGATTATAGTTTTCAACAACAGGAATTTCACCCATACTGGCACGTAGAGAATCTTTTAAAGACTCACGACGCCCCGCACTTTCAGCAACCAACAAGACAGGATGATTGGCTTGATCAATGTAGCTCTTGACCAGGTGAAAAGGACGTTCATGCTTAGGATCTACAGGAAGTCGAGGCAATTCCAAGGTATGTAGATTAATCGCACCTGCTTTTTCATCAATTACTTCAGGAGTTGCAATGATTCTGGAAAATTGATTGAGCTGTTCAAAAACCTGATTCGGTTGAAAAAAGACATCTTCAGGTGGCAATAAAGGTTGATCAACATTGTGACGTCTATCTTCATAACGTCGATAAACTTCTTTCCAAAAACCTGTTAAAGCATCATCGATTGTCTTATCTGTAATGACAATAGAATGACTTGGTAAGTATGATGTAATAGCAGATTGATCATGCATAACTGCTTTATCAAAAAATAGCGGAAAATAAAAATCTAAACCTGGCGACGCAATGCCTTCCATGACATCTTGATAAATTGGATTTTTCTTTGGATTTGAGTTTGGAAATGCTTCTGCATAACGATCTCTAAAGGTTGATCGCCCTTCTTTTAATGGAAACTCTTTTGCTGGTAGTACCGTGAAGGCTTCAATTTTATTACTGGTGCGTTGAGTTTCAGGATCAAAAAACTTTAAAGTTTCAATTTCATCATCAAACAAATCAATACGAATTGGAGCATCTTGCCCAGAAGCGTAAATATCCATAATACTGCCACGAACAGCAAATTCACCATGATCGTAAACAGTATCAACCAAGTGATAACCTGCTTGTATCAAGCGACGCTTCTGTTGTTCCAAGTCAAACTTTTGTCCAACCTTAATATCAAAATGCTCTCCCAACACCCAAGATGTTGGTGCAACTCGCTGTGCTAAGGTCGTACTCGAAAGCAATAACACACCCTTTTGAGGCATATTCGATAAAATGGCTAATCGTTCAGAAACAATATCTTGATGGGGTGACAGGCGGTCATAAGGAAGGATTTCCCAATCTGGAAAAATCGTTGGCTTAATTCCGTAGAATTCTAATTCACTTTCAAGCTGACCTAAATGCTGATTATTTCGGGCAACCAATACAAATAATCGTTCCGAACTTTCTGCTATTTCTTTAAATAACAAAGCTGCAGCAGATCCATGAATGGTACCTACCCATCTTTTTTCATTCGATTTAAGTTGTTTTATATTGAGTTGTGAAATTTCATTCTGAAACATGAAGATCGCTTTAAGGTCTAAATGACATGAGCGCTATCTTATCATGTTGAATTCCTGCAATGCGTGAATTTTACATGCTGAAATATAGTGGTTTAATTAGAAAAATAGGTTTGAGTTACTCTCTCACTTACAGCTACTGAAAAGCATTTACTCTTATTTTTCACGTTTGAACTGACGGTAGTAGTCATTTAACAAAGCAATATAAGCTTTGAGTTGCAATAAATTTTCTTCAGTATTACCCAATCGCACAACAAATCGCTTATTGGCAATTTCTAAATCAATTTTTTCATTGATTAACATGGCTTTGAAATACAAATCTTTCAGATCATCAAATTTTTTCAGCTTACGATTCGAGAAATATTCGAGTCGCCCAGACAAATCATTCAGTACAAAACCATCAACAATAAACCCTTGTTCATCATTAAATTCGATTCGATTTTGCTCCATAAAAACCTGTTCAGCAGATGGTTTCTTGGTAAAAATTTGCGCAAGTTTATTCAACATAATGAAAGTGGTTGCTCATAAAAGAATGTTTTAGGATTTTAATCCAAATCAGCCGATTAATCTTTAGAGTATCAAATAAAAATCATGTATTCTGAACCAATAGCATTGCTATATCATTCATTTTTGGCAACCACACCATGAAAATGGTTTGCTACTCTAAATTTAAGGGCGTTATAAAGATTGTTATTTCAAAACATCTACTACCGCCCTAAAAACCAACCATTGACTTATGACTCAGGATTTTCAACCATATTGATGCTGAAGATATTCAACGATTTTTTTAGATTCAAACAACTTTGATCCTGTATTTGGATCAACCAAATATGGCACCTGAATATCCAACGCATCACGATTCATGATTTTTACGACACTTTCACGCTTACCACCAGCCAATGGAATATATTGTCCCGGTTTTAAACGGAGTATTGCAGGACCTTGATCTTGCCAACGCTCTTTAGGTACATTATTGAATTTAAATGGCAGTTCCAACTCTGTCAGTACACCACGAACCACACGTGTATAAGGACTTGCTTCAAATCCCCATAACTGCAAAAGTTGCTCTGGTGCTTTTCGATCAATGATTTTCTTATTGATAAATACACCACGTACACCATTGACTAAAGTTCCAGCGAATGCAACCACAGGTAGTTTAGGATAATGTGAATATTTCGAAGGCGTGCGACCCGTATTTCCATAATGTTTAAATAGATAATGGATAATGTCCTGTGATTCATACAGTTTTTCACCTGTATTTTCATCTACCAAGAATGGAAACTGTCTTTTACCACCCAAATCTTTGACAACTTTACGGTATTTCGTTCCACCTTTTGGACAGGGATAAACTTCATAATCCAAATTGAGTGTGGTTAATACCTCTCGCACACGACGGCAAAATGGTGAACCCTCAAATTCATAGAGTTTCAACGCCTTTTCAGGTTGCTTAGGAAATGGTGTACCTGAAACACCACGACCACCTTCAGTCACTCCTGATAGCAAAGCTTGTAAAACTTTAATTTGATGATTCACCATTTTATTTTCCTTTTAATTTTTATTTCAAAGCTACTTTTTCAATCAATTTCTTTTCAGTCACTATCTAATTAGAAATCAACTAATTTCTCTTTAGCAATGATGATGCCGTTATTATCTGCATAAACATAATCACCAGATTGAACAGTCACACTGCCAAAACTCAGACTAATATCTACTTCACCCAAACCTTTACGGTTACTCTTTTGAGGGATCGCAGCTAAAGCATGTACACCCAAATTTAATTCAGCAATCGCATCCACATCACGGACACAACCGTAGATAATCACACCACTCCAATGATTCTTCACTGCTGATTCAGCAATCATGTCACCCATCAAGGCACAGCGCATCGAAGCACCACCATCGACAACCAAGACCTTACCTTGACCATCTGTGGCTAAAAGCTCTTTAACACGAGAGTTGTCTTCAAAGCATTTCACTGTAACGACTTGACCACCGAAGCTCTTTATAGCGCCATAGCTTTTGAAAAACTTACCATCAATCGACGGAGAAACGACTTGAAAATCATGCTCTGGATGATCATCTAATAAATCACATGTCACAAATGCTGGAGTAGACACCGTTGAATTCCCTCTTATTTGATATTTTGAATCTGTAAATTATCATAAATTTTGAATTTTTCAGTTTGTGACTGCGCCACCTCGACCATAGTATGAGCCACCTGATCCGCTGTCACTGGCTTATATTTAAAAGACTTCGGCATAAAATGCGATACTCGTTTAAATACAGCCTGTGAAATATCCTCTAAAGTCCGCGACTCACTACGCTCACCCAATAACAATGAAGGTCTAACAATAGAAATACGTGCCAAAGCAGATTGTTCTAAATGTTTTTCTAGCTCACCCTTTACTTGATTATAGAAAAATGGAGAATTT
Organism: Acinetobacter sp. CY81; assembly: GCF_059515925.1. NCBI lineage: Bacteria > Pseudomonadati > Pseudomonadota > Gammaproteobacteria > Moraxellales > Moraxellaceae > Acinetobacter > Acinetobacter sp. CY81. The sequence continues at coordinate 464,020 of NZ_JCAKNC010000001.1, read as the reverse complement.
TCATTTGCACCTTCAGCACTCACCAATAAATAATGTGTGTCAGTCGCTTCAAACAAATCTGCAAAGTGAGCATTCATCTCAAAATCAATTGTATAAAATTGAGCTTTAGAACCCGCTTTTTTAATTGTGCTGCCCAAACAACTAAAAGCATGACTGCAATCCGTCACATCCTGATCATTCAACATCAGAAAGTCTTCGACAACCAATTGCTCAACTTTATTCATAGTTTTAAATTGTGCATCTTCTTTACGTACAATGACCAATATAGAGTCGCATGTAGGTAAATTTTGTAATTGATTTACCAACTTTCGACCAACCAATCCTGTTGCCCCAATTACCACCGCCTTACTTATTAAATTAGTCATTTTTTAATCATTCCCTCTCAGATTCATCTAATTTAACGGATTATATTGATTTTATATGCATCTAAAATGTTGTCAAAGCATGTCAAGACTTGACTTTGGTGACTCAATTAATCACAATGTGGCACTTGTTTACGGGCTGGTGAAAATTCTTCTGATGAAGGTTTTTAGATGTAATTTCAGCCCGCCCAGACCAATCTATTTTCAAGGAGTGCACGAGTGGCAAACTCTGCTCAAGCTAAAAAACGTGCTCGTCAAAACGTTAAAGCACGTAAACACAACGCTAGCTTACGTTCAATGGTTCGTACATATCTTAAACGCACAGTTGCAGCTATCGCAGCTGGTGACTATGCAGCAGCTACTGAAGCTTACAAAACTGCAGTACCTGTAATTGACCGTATGGCTGATAAAGGCATCATCCATAAAAACAAAGCTGCTCGTCACAAGAGCCGTTTAAATGCACAAGTTAAAGCTTTAGCTGCTAACTAAGTTGCATTGTAAAAAAGCCCTTTTAAGGGCTTTTTTTATACCTAAAATTCGTACTTTTAATGCTATTTACACCCATAAAGTATCGAGCCACGAACTACATACCCCATCAAAAGATTTAAAAACTTAATTTTCAAATCACTTCAATGATAAATCCTTAAATTTACGAATTGCCAATTCATGTCGCTCACCACGCCAAATCCAGCGCAACTTAGAATCTAAAAACTCATCACCTTCAAACCAAACAAATAAACCTTCCATCATCAATGGCCAATCTCTTTGATCCAAATTGGTTCTACCTGAAATTACAGTAATGATCGCAGCCAAAATCGTGTCATGGCTCACTGCTAAACTCAGTCCATTTTTATGCTGCGGATGAGTGTTATAGATCAACTCAAGCACATCAATCACTCCACCAATCGGATGTTTCATACCTGGCAAAGCATTATTTACAAAGCTATTAATAAAGCCTAAAGCACCCTGATCTTTGAAATATGGTCCTGCTTGTTGAATATCCAAAACAAAGCTACCTGGCTCTACCAGCAATCCCTGTTCAACGATTTCAATATGATGTGTATTCGGCTGAATAATCTGATCAGCACCCTCAATCATTAACGCAGCTGTGTCTACACAACGCTGAATCGGGCTGGAGATACAATGCTGAATGACTCGATCTGTGTTTTCAATTAAATGTTGTCCCCAAGCCTGCGCAAGTTCACGACCCGATTCTGTTAATTGCAAGTCATACCCCGCCAAACCCTGACCAGCAACTTCCTCACGGACAGAATGACGTGTAAACAAAGTAACAGGAATCTGTTGATCTGGGAGTAAATCCAATGCACTTAACATGCTTGGTGGTAACAACTTTAGTGACATATCAACTTGAGAATGATTGAACTATAAAGAGACTATACCATGTGTCTATTTTCAAAACAGACTATAAACGGACATTGGTTAATGCATCTAAAGCCAATTTTTCATTATCCTTATCTCTAAATGCGATAAACCCATCATTTAAAACAGTCTCTCTTTGATTATAAGTGAAAGGAATCGCATTTAAGCTCACTAATCCTCCACCAATACTTTCCAATAAACCCTGACCCGAACTGGTATCCCATTCCGATGTTGGGTGAAATCTTGGGTAAATATCAATTTCACCTTCAAGCATCATACAAAACTTATACGCACTTCCCGCCTCACGACGAATTACTGGATTTTCTTGTTCAAGGTATTCAATATATTGCTGATATTTAGGATTCTTACTACTGTGGCTTAAACCGACTTGAATCGCATCCGTTTCATTTTCTTTAAACTTACAGTAACGTTCCCACGTTTTTTGACTAAACGAATATTTATAAGGCAATTCAGTCAAATATCCCACATACATCACTTGCTCAGTAGGCACAGCAATCACAGAAAAAACAGTTTGGTTATTTTCAATCAAACTTAGATTAATCGTAAATTCATCACGCTCATGAATAAATTCTTTAGTGCCATCCAAAGGATCCAACATCCAACACGTTGCCCATGAATGACGTGCTGAATGATCATTTTCCTCTGACAGCACAGGAATATCAGGGCTTAAAATAGCCAGTTGATCAATTAAATAGGCATTTACTTTTAAATCTGCTTGAGTCACAGGCGAATGATCATCTTTTTCTATGATTTTAAACTCGCGCCCAGCGCAATAATTTTGGTATTCTTCCAATAGAATTTTACTTGCAAACGCCATGATAGGGACCAAATTTAAAATTTGTTGATCTTGTGGTGCTTGAGTTGTAATAAACATGGATAAAAACCTATTTTATGTCTGATTTAAACAAGCCGATTATCATGTTTGATATGGACGGCACCTTACTCGACCTTGCCTTTGATGATCTGATTTGGAATTACAAACTTCCAGAACGTCATGCGCAAGCACATCAATGTACTTTAGCGCAAAGTCATGACACTTTGTATGCATTCTACCAAGAACATAAGCATACACTATCATGGTACTCATCTCGCTACTGGACGGCTAAAGTCGGTGTTGACGTATTACAATTACAATACGACTTTAAAGATAAAATCGGTCCGCGCACAGGCTGTTTTGAACTCTTAAAAGCGCTGAATAAACAAGGCTATCGTTGCTGGTTACTCACCAATGCAGATTGTGCAGGTTTGAAATTAAAACTTGAAAATGTCGATCTCAGCCCATATTTTGAAGTCATGATCAGTAGTGAAGAAATTGGATACTCAAAAGAGTTCGTAGAATTTTGGCAAATCCTTCAACAGAAACATCCGTTTAATCCAGATAATGCCATGATGATTGATGACACAGCCAATGTACTTCATGGCGCTGAAAATTTTGGAATAGCACATCTTGTTACGATCACACAACCATCAAGTGATCGCCCTGAACGCAAACTCAATGAGCTTGAATACCCTGCTATTAATGATCTCACTGAATTATTAAGCTTATTAGACATGATTGAATCAAAGGAAATAAATGTCAAAACAGCCTGAGCAACCAAACGAATCAATACGCATTGATAAATGGCTTTGGGCAGCTCGTTTTTTTAAAACACGCTCAATTGCCAAACATGCAATTGAAGGTGGAAAGGTTCACCACAATAATGATCGCGTCAAAGTTTCTCGTGAAGTCCGCATAGGCATGGAGCTTACAATACAGCAAGGCTTTGAGAAAAAGACTGTTGTAGTTAAAGCTCTTTCTACAGTGCGCGGTGGCGCACCTGCCGCACAGCTTTTGTACGAAGAGACTGCGGATAGCATTGAAAAACGCGAGTTGCTTTCTTCACAAAGAAAATTGCATAATCTTGCACGACCTGACCATCGACCAAGTAAAAAAGATCGTCGAGATATCAGCAAGTTTAGACAAGAAAACGATCAACAATTTGATCAGCAATGGTCTTATGATGATGAATAGCAGCGCGACAGTTTATGTCGTAGCTAATTAGAATGACATAGAATACAGATTTTTTTTCTGTCACTATAAGCATTGTGGACATGAGACTTTATTTAATACATCCACTTAAGTTATTAGTGATATTACATCGTTTTTGAGGTTATGAGATGGATGAGAACAAAAGCAAAGCGCTAACAGCTGCCTTAAGTCAAATTGAAAAACAATTTGGTAAAAATTCAGTGATGCGTTTGGGTGACAATACCGTTCAAGCGGTAGAAGCGGTATCAACTGGTTCTTTAACCCTTGATATTGCATTAGGTATTGGTGGACTCCCAAAAGGTCGTATTGTAGAAATCTATGGTCCTGAATCTTCAGGTAAAACCACGATGACTTTACAAGCGATTGCTCAATGTCAAAAAGCAGGTGGAACATGTGCGTTTATCGATGCAGAACACGCATTAGACCCACAATATGCTCGTAAGCTTGGTGTCGACTTAGATAACCTTTTAGTTTCACAGCCAGACCATGGTGAGCAAGCACTTGAAATCGCTGACATGTTGGTACGCTCTGGTGCAGTAGATATGATCGTTGTCGATTCTGTAGCTGCACTTACACCTAAAGCAGAAATTGAAGGTGAAATGGGCGACTCTCATATGGGACTGCAAGCACGTCTTATGAGTCAGGCGCTACGTAAAATTACAGGTAATGCAAAACGTTCAAACTGTATGGTGATCTTCATTAACCAAATTCGTATGAAAATTGGTGTGATGTTTGGTAGCCCAGAAACAACAACAGGCGGTAATGCACTAAAATTCTACGCTTCTATTCGTCTTGATATCCGTCGTATCGGACAAGTAAAAGAAGGTGATGAGATTGTTGGTTCTGAAACACGTGTAAAAGTCGTGAAAAACAAAATGGCACCTCCATTCCGTGAAGCCATTTTCCAAATCATGTACGGTAAAGGCGTGAATCATTTAGCTGAATTGGTTGATCTTTCTGTTGCTCAAGAGCTTGTACAAAAAGCAGGTGCGTGGTACTCATACCAAGGCAATAAAATTGGTCAAGGTAAAAACAACGTCATTCGCCATTTAGAAGAAAACCCTCAATTGGCAATTGACTTAGATCGCATGATTCGCGAACGCCTACTCGTGACTGCAAATCCAGCACCTGTAGAGGAAAAAGAAGAAGAACCTGATTTTCTAGATGTTTAAATTCTAATTATCTCGTTAAACTATAAAACGCCCTCTTGGGCGTTTTATTTTATATGCCAGTGAACCAATGACACTATGAATGATTCTTCAAAAGATGCTCAGTTTCCTCAGCTGATTGACTACCAAAAGCTTAAAGAACAGTATGGTGATGAATTTGGCTCCAAAAACTCAGGCTCATCCGATTTATCAAATTCAAATAACTCAGAATTAATATTCAATCATCAACATAACTCAAAAAAATCTAATGATTCCAATGACGAGAATTCTGAAGATAAAGAAAAATCAGACCAAAAGAATAAGCGCCCAGGACTGACAGGTACACGTTTAAGATCCTATGCTTTTGCAGTACTTACACGTAAAGAATATTCTAAAAAAGATCTCATTGAAAAACTTGCTTTATATGCAGAGAATCGTGAAGAAGTACTCACTCTAGTAGAGGAACTCTCAAGAGAAAACTACCAAAGCGATCAACGTGTTGCTGAAATGGTCGTTCGAAGTCAAATAAGAAAAGGTAAAGGACCTAATCGCATCAAACTTGCGTTACGTGCTAAGAGTATAGATAAAGAACTTGCGCAAAATGACATGAATGAAATTGATTGGTATGACGAAGCATATCAATTAAAAGTCAAAAAATATGGTGTTGAAGTCAGCAAAGACCCAAAAATAAAAGCCAAGCAGATTAGATTCTTACAGTATCGAGGGTTTGAAATGGATGCAATTATGAAAGCAATTTCTCGTAAAAATAGAGATGAAGAATAAGAAATAACATTGAAGAATAATTCAAAATTAAATTAAAAAAGTAGATGGGTTTAATGGGTTTGAAAATATTAATTATTATTAAATTGAAGATAATCAGTATAAAACTGGTGGCAACCCCACTAGCAAAACTTCGGCACATCATATTTCTGATACCGTTGCTACCTTCCGGTCCTGGCGGGGTTTTCAGAGTACAATTGCGAAGCCACCAGCGGGGCTACCATTGCAAGATGAGAGTATAGAGATTTTTACAAATCTTGCAAGAGGCTTTTCACAATATATCCAAGTGTTTCATTCATCTGATTATTTTACAAACAAGGTGTTTGAAATTAATACAATCAATCTATCCAACACATGAATGTTCATATATTTATTTGTATAAGAACATTGTAAATACGTATTGCAATTCGATCGTAGGCTGTTTTAAATTGGATAAAATTTTAACTTTCTTATTTAATCGATTTTATAGATTAAACACTTGATATTTTGGATTAATAAAATGCTCATTAAGCATACGCTACTTGCTCTATCACTTACATTCATTAGTATCGGGCAAGTTTATGCCAATATTCCAATCGAATCTCGGGGGTTAAGCCAGAGCAACGCTGGTACTTTCAATACTCCACCAGCGACCACATCTACAGCAAGCAATACCAGTTGGGATTTAATTCAGCAAAATCAACGCCTAGAAAATCAATTACGTGATCTACGTGGAAAAATCGAAGAGCAAGATCATCAAATTGATCAGCTCAATAAAGAGTTAACCAACCGCTATACAGACTTAGATCAACGCCTAGAGCTCTTACAGCAAAAAATCGATCCTACTGATGAAGCCACACCAGAAGGTGAGCCTGAACAAACCACGCCGACCAATGCGACTCCAAACAACACACAGCCTGCGAACAGCCCTACTGCATCAACAGATGGGCAAACAGCAAACAGCAATAATCAAGCTGAATTAGATAAGGCGGCTTACACCGTTGCACTAGAAGCCTATAAACAAGGTGGTGCTAAAAAAGCAATCGCGCCTATGCAAAACTTTGTAAAAAACAACCCGAACAGTATATATACCGGGAATGCGTACTTTTGGTTAGCTGAATTCAATTTAGCTATTGAGCCACCCAATTACGATGAAGCTAAAAAAAACTATGAAACGGTGGCCGCTAAATTTCCAGATTCAGGCAAAGCAGCACGATCACTATATCAACTCTATAGTATTGCAAAAGATGTAAATAAGAATACCCAAACAGCTGAAGTCTATAAAAAGAAGCTCATTACCACTTACCCACAATCTGAAGAGGCAGGTTTCTTTAAAAATAGCTAATTTAGATTGATGTAATAGCTTAAAGACCAAAAAAAAGACATCCTAAGATGTCTTTTTTATTAACTTGGCATTCATTCTAAATTAATCAGTTTTATACTGATTTCAATATCCTGATGAACATTTAAACGCTAGGAAATTTAGATACGACTTAACGCACAATACCACGCTTAGATTCAACCAATGAATTAATCAGCAACTGGACTTCAGCAACATTTGGTAAAATATCAGCCGTAATTTGCTCTATCGCCTGCTCCGTGGTTAAACCTGATTTATAAATCAGCTTAAAAGCATCACGCAAACCATTAATCACTTGCTTAGACCAACCTTTCCGGCGCATACCTTCAAGATTAAGACCAAAAGCATGTGCTGGGTTACCAGATGCCATCACATAAGCAGGAACATCCTTAACAATAAGAGATGCCCCACCAATCATGCTATAAGAATCAATCTTACAGAACTGATGAATACCTGAGTTACCACCCACAATCACGAAATCAGCAATCTGTACATGGCCTGCAACGCCCACATTATTCGCAAAAATATTGTTATTTCCAACAACACAGTCATGCGCAATATGAGTATTGACCATCAATAAATTATTACTGCCCACTTTGGTTAACGACTTATCCTGAACCGTGCCACGATGCAGACTACAATGCTCACGAATTTTATTGTTATCACCGATCTCCAGCCAGGTTTCTTCACCTGCATACTTAAGATCTTGACAAACTTCGCCCACACTTGCGAATTGGAAAATTTCATTCCCTTCGCCTATACGTGTGTAGCCACCAATCACCACATGAGAGTGGATTGTCGTACCTGAACCAATGGTTACATTTGGGCCAATAATCGTGTAAGGACCAATTTTGACGTCTTCAGCAATAATTGCTGAAGCATCAATAATTGCAGTAGAATGAATTAAGTCGTTTTTACTCATGCCTGCTCTAGTTTCTGATGAGAGATAATAATTTCAGCTGTCGCTGCCATCACACCATCAACACTGGCAGTACATTGGTATTTGTAAATGCCGCGTTTTTGCATAATGAGTTCCGATTTTAACACGAGTTGGTCACCCGGAACGACTTGTTTTTTAAAACGAACCTTCTCTGCACCAGCAAATAAGAACAAAGAACCCGGTTGTGGTTTCTCATTGTTCATAATAAAACCAAGCACACCAGAAATCTGTGCCATCGCCTCAACGATGAGAACACCCGGCATAATTGGATAACCTGGAAAATGTCCCTGCATGAACTCTTCGTTTATCGAAACATTCTTATAACCCACAACACTGTTTTCATGTACTTCAGTCACACGATCAATCAGTAAAAATGGATAACGATGCGGAAGATACTCACGAATCGTTTGGATCTGCATTGGTAATTCAGGAACCGCGAAAGGTAAAGTTGAAGACTCAGTCATAATTATTTACGCAAATTTAAAGTTGATTCGATTGACTCGATTTGAGACTGCATATCATCCATTTTTTTCACAAGTTTGGTCAATGGCACATCTGCTAATTGTCGAAGGCGAACGACTGTACGTTTCCAATGATTAGTTTCAAATTGTCCCGTACCTGAAGAATAAGAACCCGGCTCAGAAATATTTTTTGAGACCATTGACATACCAGTCACAGTGACGTTATCAGCAATATTTATGTGCCCAACGATACCAACACCACCTGCAAGTACACAGTTTTTGCCAATCGTGGTACTACCAGCAATACCACTCGTTGCAGCTATAGCTGTATTTTCACCAATGCAAACGTTATGTGCGATTTGCACAAGGTTATCAATAATGACACCACTTTCAATAATTGTGTCATCGAGCGCTCCCCGATCAATACTACAATTTGAACCAATTCGGACATCATTTCCGATACGTACCGAACCAAGTTGTGCGATTCGATTCCATTTCCCTTGATATGGTGCAAAGCCAAAACCTTCACCACCAATCACAGTATTTGCATGGATCCGGACACGGTCTGCAATCTTGGATTTACCAGTTAGAGTGACATGTGAATCGATAAAGCAATCCCGACCAATTTCTACATAATCATCAATTTTAGTATGAGATTGAATAATACTATTCGCACCGACAACGACATTTTCACCAATTACAACATAATGACCAATATAGGCGTCATCAGCAACAATAGCAGAAGGATCGATTTGAGCGGTTGCCTCAATGCCACGCTTAGTGACTTTGGATTCAAAGGCATGCGTCAGAATTGCAAAAGCAAGATAGGGGTTTTTAACAACAATGAAATTTTGATGAGTTGATAGCTTAACTTTCATTTCAGCAGTCACGATTAACGCACCTGCTTGAGAAGATAACGCTTCTTCTAAATATTTTTCAGCATTCACAAATGCAATGTGATGCGATTGTGCTTGGGTTAAACTGGCAAGACCGACCAAATTAAGATTGGATTGACCAATTGGCTCACCCTGAACAAGTTGAGCCAAATGATCGAGTTGAAACTGATTTGATTTCATTGCTTATTTGATTGCATTAACCTTTTGAATCATTTTAGCAGTTAAATCATATTTTGAGTCAAATGCCAATGCAGCATTTTTATTTAAAACCAAATCAAGGCTATTTTCTTGACGAAGCTGTTCTGCAGCTTGTTTTACACGAGCTTCAAAAGTTTTATTCGTGTTTTGAATCGTCGTTTGAACACGTGATTGAACACTTTGCTGCAAGGTTGTGAATTCAGTCATTTTAGCTTGATACTGAGTCTCAATCTGCTTCAGATTTATACCTTGTGTTTGAGATTGTTTTTGTAAAGCAGCCAACTCTTTATTCAACTGTTCAAGTTTAGATGCTTGAGGTTTAATAGATGCCTCTAAACTTGCATTTTGTTGCTTTAAGTACTGACTACTCTCTACCACTTTCTCAAGATCAATAACACCATAACCAGCTGCATTCACTACTGCAGACAATCCAAGCGTTAAAATCGCCAAGCTTAATTTTTTCATTGTTATAACGCCTCTTTCACAAATCAAGTCACATCGATTTCAAATGAGTAGCGATCGTACTTAGAAAGTACGACCGATCTCAAATTGAACATTCTTGGTTTCATCACCCAACTTATCATTTAATGGGAATGCATAACTCAGAGATAATGGACCAATCATAGTAATCCAAGTGAAGCCAACACCTACGCTATAACGCATATTGTCTGTTTTAAAACCATAGTTATCTTTACAATATTGCTTAGCATTTACTGATGGATTTGCAGCATTTAAATACAAATCACCACGTGGAATATCACATTGAGTATCAAAAACTTGTGCACCTTCAGCAAAGATCACCGGACGAACTTGGCGCGCCCAATCACCCTTAAATGGCACAGGAAGCACCAATTCAGTACCAAACTGAACCAAGGCATTACCACCCACTTCCTCAGGATCACGATCTAATTGATTTTGCTCATTGAACGTCACACCAGGATATTTAGGGCCTAAAGTACTGTTATCATAACCACGTACTGAACCATAACCACCTGCATAGTAGTTTTTGTAAAATGGTAAATCATTACCAAAACCCAACTTACCATAACCACGAAGCACAAAGTCCTTACCTAAAGGGAAGAAAGCTTGAGCATCGTAAGTCACTTTTTGGAATTCAACATCACTACCTGGTAGCGCCACTTCAGCATTCACACGATGCGACATACCAGAAGTTGGGAACATAGGTCTATTTAAAGTATTGTATGACCAGCCTAAATTTAGATTATAGGTTAAGAAATCACCTTTAAATTCATTTTCAAAAGTTTCCCAACCTTCATCATTTACACCACAAGTATTCGTAGTCCCATTCCACAACCCTGTTGGGCAATATGTTCCAGTTTGGCCAGTTCCTTTACCACCATTAGCAAGTAAATAATCACGCACATAAGTTGAAACATAAGGACCTGTAGTCACTTCGGTATTATCGATATTTAAGCCGGCACTGACACTTTGATTTTCATCAATTGGATAACCAAATGTTAAACCACCACCAAAACTATCCGTTACATAGTTATTAACGTTGTAATCATCGTCCAGCTTGGTTTTACGGTAATACATATTATAACCGCGACTCACACCATCAATCGTGAAGTATGGATCAGTGACGCTGAGGTTATAATAATCTTGCGTTTCAGAACGCGAGAAATCCATGGAAACACGATTACCCGTACCTAAGAAGTTCGTTTGGCTCAAACCTGCTTGGAAGGTAATACCACCATTTTGTGAATAACCTACCGCTAAAGTACTTGTTCCCGAATGTTGCTCTTCGACATCGACATTCAAATCAATCTGATCAGGTGCACCTGGCACACGAACAGGTTTGACATCCACTTTACTAAAGAAACCTGTACGCTCTAAACGGATTTTGGAAAGCTCAATCTTCTCATTACTTGCTAAAGCGCTTTCCATTTGGCGCATTTCGCGACGTAATACTTCATCAGCAGTCTTGGTGTTACCACTGAAATTAATACGACGAACAGTGACTTGTGAACCTGGATTAATATAATAATTCAATGCAACAGTATTATTCGCATTGTTAATCTCTGGAACAACATTGACTTCAGCATAGTAATACCCAGCATTACCATATTTTCTTTGAAGTAATTGCTTAACAGCATTTACTTTCTCTTGAGAATAGACATCACCATCTTTATAAAGCTTAAGCGCTTCTAAATCTTCGGTTTTATAAAGGGCATCACCTAAAAATTTAGTTTCTGCAAACTTAAACTGTTGACCTTCATTCAATGAAACCTCAATGAAGATACGCTTTTTGTCTTCACTGATATTTAGGTTAGAGTCATTAATTTCAAAATTAATATAACCCTTGTTCAAATAAAGTGCGCGAAGTGACTCTAGACTTGCTGCCATTTTTTCACGCGCATAACGATCATTGCGTGAAATTACCGACATCCAACCACTTTCTTTAACTGCAAAAACTTGCTTAATCTCATCTTCTTTAAAGACAGTGTTACCAATGATGTTGATATCAAATACTTTAGCTGCTTTACCTTCATTAAAATCAACATTCAACTCAACACGGTTATTTGGACGCGCAACTGTCTCAACCTTTACATCAGCATCATAACGACCTTGCTGAACATATTGTTGTTCCAATTCCGTTTCTAAAGTTTGCACTGCAGATTTAGTGAAAATTTCACCCTCAGCCAAACCCATTTTCTTTAAACCTTCCTCCAAAGCTTCTTTTGGAATCAGTTTATTGCCTTTCAAGTTGATTTTAGCAATGATTGGGCGCTCAACCACTTTAAAAACTAAAACATCATTTTCTTTAAATGATTGAATATCATCAAATGCATTAGAGGCATACAAAGCACGAATGGCATTGGCAATTGCAGGATCATTCACACGCTCTCCCGCATTAATTGGCAACATTGCCAAAACATTGGCTTGAGTGAGTCGAACTAAACCATCTACACGCACATCCCGTGCGATGAACTCGTCTGCTGCATATACTTGTTGTACTGTTGCCATTGCGCTAACGAGTGCCAATGGCATAAATAAATGTTTGTGCTGCATGCCTATTGTTTTCCAGTAAGTTAATTTTTCATCAAACGCTATAAACGCATAAAGTCATTAAATATTGCAAGGAACATCATACTTCCTAACAATAACATACCTATTTTTAATCCAACCAATTGTATTTGTTCAGAAACAGGTTTACCACGAATTAATTCAATAAAATAATATACAAGATGCCCACCATCTAACATGGGAATCGGCAACAAATTCAAGATTCCCAAACTCACACTCATGAGTGCCATAAACGAAATGAATGTTTGCCAACCCATTTCAGCACTTTGACCTGCTACTTTTGCAATAGTGATCGGTCCTGATAGATTGTCTAAGCCAATTAAACCTCGAACCATCTTCACGATAGAGCTCAAGATCATTGAAGAAAGCTGACCTGTTTTTTCAACGGCAACCACAAAGGCTTCAGCAGGATTATATTGAATGGTTTGTTTATATTCAGCAGGAATATTGATTTGAGATGTTTGCGCTTGAACGCCCAACATACCCGTTGTATTCCCCATATTGTCACGTTTACCTTGTGGCATCACCTGTAAATTAACCACTTGACCATCACGTAAAACAGAAATAGCCAATAGCTTTTCAGGTGATTTTTGAACCACATCAACCACATCAAACCAATCTTTCATTGGTTGATTATCGATAGAGATAATCTTATCTCCCTCTTTCATCCCTTGGCGTACTGCTGCACCATTATCACTTAATTTGTAAACAACAGCAGGAATAACGGGTCGATATGGTGTAAAACCTAAAATATCTAGTGGTGACTGTGACTGATCTTTTAAGAAATCCTGAATAGGCAGTTGAACATTTTGAGCCTGACCATCACGCAAAGTTTCTAAATGGATATAACCTGTCTCACCTACACGATCAACTAGCGCGTAGTTGAGTTTTTCCCAAGTTGGAGTGTCTTGTCCATCGACAGCCACAATTTTATCACCAGGTTTCATTTGAACAGACGCGGCTGGTGTATTTTCAATCACTTTACCAATACGAGTATTCAATTGTTCTTGCGCAGGTAAAAATAAAATCCAAAATAAAAGCACAGCAAAAATCAGATTAACCAAAGGACCAGCCGCGACAATCGCAATACGTTTCCACGGTGATTGTCGATTAAATGCGTAAGGTAAGTCTTCTGCACTTACATTTCCCTCACGCTCATCCAACATTTTGACATAACCACCGAGTGGTAATGCAGACAGCTGATACTGGATTCCTGATTTTCTTGATGTCCATTTTAAAATCGTGGGACCAAAGCCAATAGAATAAACCAAGACCTTCACGCCAAGTTTTCTTGCAACCCAATAATGACCAAACTCATGAATAGCAATGAGTGGTCCAAGCAGAAGAATTGCAGCGACGATAATAAAAAGGACGTTCATATCAACCACTCAACTTGGCAATATACTGTGATGCAATTTGACGCGATTTTTGATCAATATCGAGAATAATTTCGAGACTATTTGCTGCGATATGTTCAACTTTATTCAAACTATGTTCAACGACCCGTGGAATATCTAGAAAAGCAATTCGTTGATTTAAAAATGCAGCCACAGCCACTTCATTCGCAGCATTTAAAATTGTAGGTGCCACCCCACCTTGACTCATCGCATCTCGGGCAAGTTTAAGCGATGGGAAACGTTGTAAATCTGGTTCTTGAAAGTCAAGCTGAGTATTAAATACATTTAATGCAGGCACATCTGTTTGAATACGCTTCGGCCATGCTAAAGCATGCGCAATCGGCGTACACATATCAGGATTTCCCATTTGCGCCAAAGTTGAACCATCCACATATTGAACCATAGAATGAATAATACTTTGCGGATGGACGACGACTGTAACAAATTGTTCTTCAATTGAAAATAAATGACAGGCTTCAATCAACTCCAAACCCTTATTCATCAGCGTTGCCGAATCGACTGAAATCTTCTGTCCCATCGACCAATTAGGATGCTTACAGGCTTGTGCAGGAGTGACTTGTTGAAGTTGTTCTAAACTATGATTGAGAAATGGACCACCTGAAGCAGTCAATAAAATTTGAGAAACACCTAAGGTCGGCTGGCCATTCTTTTTAATTTCCAAATAATTTTGAGGCAGACACTGAAAAATCGCATTATGTTCGGAGTCTACTGGAAGCAACAATGCATGATGATCACGGGCCGCTTGCATCATAATGTCTCCAGACATTACCAATGCTTCTTTATTCGCCAATAAAACTCGTTTTCCAGCTTTCACAGCAGCCAAAGTGGGTAATAATCCTGCAGCACCGACAATCGCAGCCATAACCACATCAACATCAGTATGCTCAGAGACAGCAATTAACCCCGCCTCATCTGCCAAAATCTCAACATTTTGGATATTTTTTTGTTTAAAAATCGCTTGTAGTTCATCAACTTTAGTTAATGGAACGACAGCGATCTTAGGTTGATACTGTTTGCATATCTCACTTAACTCTTCAATTCGGCTGAACGCTGAAACAGCAAAAACTGAATAATCATCTGGATGTTGATCCAATATTTTTAAAGTACTTTGACCAATTGAACCCGTAACACCTAATATACAAACAGATTGAGACATCTATAAATCTACACCAATAAGTTTTAAAACATAAATACCTGCTGCAAAAATTGGCGCTGCTGCAAGTAATGAATCAATTCGATCAAGTACACCACCATGACCTGGCAACACACGACCTGAGTCCTTAATTCCAGCACGACGTTTAATCATCGACTCAAATAAATCACCCAGTACCGAACTAAATACAGTAATAATCGAAAGAAGAAGGAAAAGTAGATGTTGTGTTAACGACAAATTTAAATAAAGTGACTGAACCACAATGATGATCATTGCCGCAGTAATGATTCCACCAATCAAACCTTCTATCGATTTGTTTGGACTCACTTCAGGTGCGAGTTTACGCTTACCTAATTTACGACCAACAAAATATGCCCCACTATCCGCACCCCAAACAAGCAGGAACAAATACATTAACCACCAAGGTGAACTTGACCACACCTCAAAGATTGCTGTAACGGCAGCACTAATAATGACTAAACCAATAAAATTAAGACTTGGGTTATACCAACCATCATTAGATGGGTAACTTTTCACCCAAAAAAGACTGATTAACCACGTAACAATTGATGCACTCCATAGTAGCAGTGCTAAATCATTAAAATATAATGCTAAACCAGAAAAAAAGGCAGTTAATATGCCAAAGCATCCTGCTTTGATTTTATTCACTTGATCAGTTTGACGTGGCATGAGTTTGAACCACTCATATCCACCTACCCCTGCAGCGACAATCATTAACACCAACATTGGGTAAGGAGATATTGTAGCAAACATACAGCTTAGTACAACAGCAACCAAAACCAAGGCGGTAATTATCCGCTCAAACATTATTCGTTCTCTATTTTCTCTTGTTGAATTTGCTCTGACGTTTTACCAAACCGTCTTTCACGCCCTGAAAACACTCCGAAGGCATGATCCAGTTCTTCCGTGGTAAATTCAGGCCACAAAGTTGGAGTAAAATACAACTCTGCATAAGCGGACTGCCACAATAAGAAATTAGATAAGCGATAATCACCACCCGTACGAATCAAAAGATCCACAGAAGGCAAATCACCCAAACTAATCTGTTGAGCAAACAATTGTTCATCAATTTGTTCAACTTCTAGTTGCTGTTCTTTCACCATTTTCGCAAGATGTTGAGCGGCCTGTGCGATATCCCACATTCCCCCATAACTCACAGCAATGGTCAGTGTCATGTTGGTAAACTTAGCAGTCCTTTCTTCAGCGTGCAACATTAATTCACGCAACTCAGAAGAGAGTCGACTACGATCACCAATAAAACGGAGGGAAATTTCAAATTCGATCATACGAGGGATTTGCTCTCGAATTGTTTCTTTCAACAATTGCATCAGCAAATCAACTTCATATTGGGGACGGTTCCAGTTTTCACTGGAAAAAGCATAAACAGTCAGGGCTTTCACACCCACTTTACGACAATGCTCTACAATAGGGTCAAGGACATTTTTACCTTCACGGTGTCCATCACCTTTTTGCATTTCTTTCTTTTTGGCAAAACGATTGTTGCCATCCATAATGATGGCAACATGTTGAGGAATAATCTGTTCTTCAGAAATGGTCATCCGAGAGATTAAACCTTCATCAATTCAGCTTCTTTAGCAGCCAAACGTTTTTCAACTTCAGCTACAAATTTATCCGTGATTTTTTGAATGTCATCACCAGCACGACGCTCATCATCTTCAGAAATTTCTTTTTCTTTCAACAATGCTTTAATATCACCCAATACATCACGGCGAATGTTACGGATCGCAACTTTTGCATTTTCAGCTTCAGTACGTGCAACTTTCTGCATGTCACGACGTGTTTCTTCTGTTAACGCAGCCATAGGCACACGAATCGCATCAGCACTGATTGGGTTTAAACCCAAATCTGACTCACGAATTGCTTTATCAATTGCAGCAACCATTGAACGCTCAAAAGGCTGAACCAACAATGTACGAGAATCTTCAACACCTACGTTTGCTACTTGATTTAGTGGCACATCAGAACCGTAGTAAGACACCATAACATTATTTAAAATGGATGGATGCGCACGACCTGTACGAACTTTTGCAAAACCATGCTCTAGAGATTCTAGAGTTTTATTCATACGGT
Organism: Acinetobacter sp. CY81; assembly: GCF_059515925.1. Classification (NCBI taxonomy): domain Bacteria; kingdom Pseudomonadati; phylum Pseudomonadota; class Gammaproteobacteria; order Moraxellales; family Moraxellaceae; genus Acinetobacter; species Acinetobacter sp. CY81. Next base: position 446,735 of record NZ_JCAKNC010000001.1, on the reverse strand, counting down.
CTTCGCTGTCTTTTTTAAGATCGTTAATCATCTGATCTTCCTTACTTAATTTATCTAAAGTGTTGAGCTTAATTCAGGCTAGTATAAAGAGCTTTAACTCTCACGTACATTAGTTTGTAACGTGAGTCCCTTCTTTTTCACCCATAACAACTGAAAGTAGCGCACCAGACTTATTCATATCGAATACTTGCAACGGTACATTGTGATCACGACACAAACAAATTGCTGTCAAGTCCATCACACCAAGCTTCTCATCCAATACTTGATCGAACGTTAATGCATCATATTTCACAGCATCTTCGTATTTGCTTGGATCTTTATTGTAGACACCATCAACTTTCGTCGCTTTAAGAATAAGGTTTGCCTCAATCTCAATACCACGTAAACAAGCAGCTGTATCTGTTGTAAAGAATGGATTACCTGTACCTGCAACAAATACACATACTTCATTGCGCATTAAATGACGAATGGCATCACGGCTTGAGTATGATTCAACCACAGTACCGATTGGCAATGCTGACATTAAACGTGTTTTGATATTACGGCGTACCAATGCATCACGAAGCGCCAAACCATTCATTACAGTCGCCAGCATACCCATTTGATCACCTGTTACACGACCAACTAGACCATCTTTCTGCAATTGGCTACCACGGTATAAATTACCACCACCAACAACAATACCCACTTGCACACCTAAACCAACCAAGTGTGCAATAGATAAAGACATTTGATCGAGTACTTGAGCATCAATACCCATGTCTTTATTACCCGCCAATGCTTCACCAGATAATTTCAACAAGATACGCCCAAAGCGTGGTTTTTTTGAATCTAGCATCTCAAGCTCCGATATCTATTTATTTAATGTATTTTGCGTTGCTGTATGTTGTTTCGATTATGCCGATTTGATTTGAATCAATTCAGCAAATAAATCATATTCATCTGCATCTGTAATTCGCACTTCAAGCAAATCACCTGCTTTAATCAAATTCTTATCGATATCTTCAACAAAAACATTACCATCGATTTCTGGCGCATCTGCATATGAACGTGCAATCGCAACAGGGAATTCTTCATCTAAGTCATCAACCAATACCGTCATCGTTTGACCAATACGTTTTTGAAGCTTAGCAGCAGAAATCGCTTGTTGAACTTCCATAAAGCGTTCATAACGCTCTTGCTTAATTTCTTCAGGCACATGGTCTGGCAAATCATTTGCAGTTGCACCTTCAACTGGCGAATAAGTAAAACAACCTACTCGATCAAGTTGAGCGACTTGCAACCAATCCAAAAGCATTTGGAAATCTTCTTCGGTTTCACCTGGGAAGCCAACAACAAATGTAGAACGTAAAACAAGGTCTGGACATTTTTCACGCCAAACTTTAAGACGATCTAATGTATTTTCACTGTGTGCTGGTCGCTTCATCAGTTTTAAGATACGCGGACTCGCATGCTGGAAAGGAATATCCAAATAAGGCAAGATTTTACCTTGAGCCATCAGATCAATCACGGCATCTACATGTGGGTATGGATATACATAATGTAAACGCACCCAAATTCCTAACTCACCCAGTGCTTCGCACATATCGTAGAATTTAGTTTTAACTGGCTGCCCATTCCAAAAATCAAGTTTGTACTTCGTATCTAAACCGTAAGCAGAAGTGTCTTGGGAGATAACTAAAACCTCTTTAACACCCGCATTTTTCAAAGCTTGCGCTTCAGACAATACCGAACCTACTGGACGAGAAACTAAATCACCACGCATACTTGGGATAATGCAGAACGTGCAACGATGGTTACAACCTTCTGAAATTTTTAAATATGCATAATGCTTTGGTGTTAATCGAATACCTTGTTCAGGCACAAGATCGATAAAAGGATTGTGCTTTGGTGGCTCAGGTACATATTGATGTACTGCTTCCATTACTTCTTGATATGCAGCCGCACCCGTTACTTTAAGAACATTCGGATGCATTGCACGAATTTTGTCTTCATCTTTACCCAAACAGCCCGTCACAATAACACGACCGTTTGCACTCATGGCTTCGCCAATTGCGTCTAAAGACTCTTGTACCGCAGATTCAATAAAACCACAGGTATTTACAACAACTAAATCAGCACCATCATAATCTGACGCTACATCATAACCTTCAGTCTTCAACTGAGTTAAAATTCGTTCGGAATCGACCAACGCCTTAGGACAACCTAAAGAAACAAAACCGACTTTGGGGGATTTCATGAATCTGCACTCCACTATAATGCGCGTATTGTAAGACTTTTCGATTCATAAAAATAGCCGATACGCTATGAGAATATGCAACGCACCAAAATAATTCCGTTTATTTATTAAAATAATATTCTTGCACTCATATGGTGCAAAATGCTATTCATATAAGCTTATTTCTTTTTAAAGCACGCAATGCTGCTTAAAGTTTTTGTCATTTCAATCATAAATGAATAATAAAAGACTCATAACTTAAAGTTGGCTTGTATTTTGCTTTATTTGAGGACGCTTTAAGCAGAGCACTCCCTCTTAATGAGCAATTTTAAAAAGACAGTACTGTGATTGCGCTATTTTAATACAGGATTTTAAAGTAAATGGATCAACGACCACCAATTGACTATCGTCTACTCGTAGATAACTTAGCCACAGCCGTACTCTTGGTCGATGCAGAGCTTAATATCTTTTACCTTAACTCTTCTTGTGAAGCCCTTTTTGACATTAGCTTACTTCGAGCTCAAGGCTCACCTGTACTGAATATCCTTAAAGCGCCGAATGATAGCTTCAATACACATGAAGCCCTCATCAACTCTCTTGAAAATGGACAAGCATACACGCGCCGTGATGCCACTATTACCATCAATTTTAAAGATGTTCATGTCGATTATTCAGTTGCTAGACTGAGCACTGGTAAATCATACCACCCTTTGCTTTTGATTGAGCTTAATCCTATCGATCGAATGCTAAAAATATCCAAAGAAGAAAACTTACTTCAACAACATCAAGTTGCACGACAACTGATTCGTGGTGTCGCACATGAAATTAAAAACCCATTAGGTGGTATTCGGGGTGCAACTCAACTGCTTGCTCGCAGTTTAAATGATCCTCAATATGCAGAATTTACCGATATTATTATTAGCGAAGTAGATCGTTTAAGAAACTTAGCCGATACTATGCTTGGTTCACGGCAACTACCAAGCTACGAGCCTGTAAATGTTCACGAACCTTTAGAACGAGTACGTTCTCTGATTATTAACCAAACTAAAAAGAAAATTAAAATCACTCGTGATTATGATTTATCCCTACCTGATGTACATGCAGATCGAGATCAACTCATCCAAGTGATGCTCAACATCAGCGTCAATGCCGTACAAGCCATGACTGAAAACAAAGAGTTTTTCACAGAAGAACAACCTGAACTCATTTTAAGAACACGTATTCAACGCTTAGTCACCATTAATGGAATCACCCATCGCTCTACAGTTCGTATTGATATTGAAGACAATGGCCCCGGTGTTCCTGAAGAAATCTTAGAGTCAGTATTCTATCCATTAGTGACTGGTCGTGCGAAAGGGACCGGTCTTGGACTCAGTATCGCTCAGAATATTATGCATCAACACAACGGAATGATTGAATGCCAATCCGTTCCAGGAAAAACAATATTTAGCCTTTACATACCTTGGGAGCTTAAACATGTCACGAAATAAAATTTGGGTCATTGATGACGATCGTGCTATGCGCTGGGTATTAGAAAAAACATTCAAAGAAGAAGGTTTTGAAGTTACCAGTTTTGAAGAAGCACAATCTGCACTTGATGAACTCGCGGACAATACACCAGATGTGATCCTCACTGACATTCGCATGCCAGGTATTGATGGTCTAACTTTTCTAGGAAAAGTAAAAGGAAACTACCCTGATCTGCCTGTCATCATCATGACTGCACATTCAGATTTAGAATCTGCCGTTTCAAGCTATCAAACAGGTGCTTTTGAATACTTACCTAAGCCTTTTGACATTGATGAAGCACTTGCATTGGTCAATCGTGCCATCATGCACCTCAACAAATTACAGCAACAAGAATCTGCTAAAACAGTTCAACCGATTCAATCTACCGAGATCATTGGCGAATCACCTGCCATGCAGGAAGTTTTTCGTGCCATTGGACGATTATCACAATCTCATATTACCGTCTTGATCAATGGTGAATCAGGCACAGGTAAAGAGCTCGTTGCTCATGCCCTGCATCGCCATTCACCGCGTGGAAGTAAACCTTTTATTGCTTTGAATATGGCAGCGATTCCAAAAGATCTGATCGAAACAGAGCTTTTTGGGCATGAAAAAGGTGCTTTTACCGGTGCAAACTCACAGCGTCAAGGCCGTTTCGAACAAGCCAATGGCGGAACTTTATTCCTCGATGAAATTGGCGACATGCCATTTGAAACCCAAACACGTTTATTACGCGTATTGGCAGATGGTGAGTTTTACCGTGTCGGTGGTCATATTCCCGTACGCGTAGATGTTCGTATTGTTGCCGCAACCCATCAAGACCTAGAGAAACTGGTGAATGATGGACGTTTCCGTGAAGATTTATATCACCGTTTAAACGTAATTCGCATTCACATTCCAAAACTTGCGCATCGCTCTGAAGATATTCCGATGCTTGCACAGCACTTCTTAGCTCGTGCAGGTAAAGAGTTAGGTGTGAGTCCAAAAATTTTACGCTCTGAAACTGTTGAATATATGCAACAATTGCCTTGGCAAGGCAACGTGCGTCAACTTGAAAATACCTGCCGCTGGTTAACAGTGATGATTACAGGTCGTGAAGTTTATCCTGAAGACTTACCGTCTGAACTTAAACAGCTCCCGATTAATAAATCAGATGATCATCATGTATCTGGAAATTCTGAGCGTGTCGCAGTACAACATTGGGATGAATTGCTAAATCAGTGGGCTATTCAAAAATTAAAAAATGGCGAGATGAAGCTTCTTGATATAGCCACACCTATGTTTGAACGCACATTAATTAATGCCGCCCTCCAACAAACACGTGGGCGTAAACGTCATGCAGCGGAACTACTCGGCTGGGGACGTAATACTTTAACTCGTAAATTAAAAGAGTTGGGCATGGATACGGCTGAAGATGATGAAGAGGAAATAGCGATTCCACTTACTGATTCATCAATAACGTAATAGCAAGGCCAAAATAAATAAAAGCCTCAATTGAGGCTTTTATTTTAACTAAATTTCATCAAATCATGCAGCTTTACGGTCAGCAATTGGTACCACTTTACGTAGTTCAGGACCAGTATAATCTGCACTTGGGCGAATAATACGATTGTCTGCACGTTGCTCCATCACATGTGCAGCCCAACCTGTTACACGAGACATCACAAAGATTGGTGTGAACAGCTTCGTTGCAATATCCATGAAGTGATAAGCAGATGCATGGAAGAAATCTGCATTACAGAATAATTTCTTCTCACGCCACATCACTTCTTCACAACGTACTGATACTGGATAAAGCACAGTATCACCGACGTCTTGCGCTAATTTTTCAGACCAGATTTTAATGATGCCATTACGTGGATCATTATCTTTATAGATCGCATGACCAAAGCCCATAATTTTTTCTTTACGCTCAAGCTTACCCAACATTTCACGCTCAGCTTCTTCAGGAGACGTCCAGTTTTCAATCATTTCCATAGCAGCTTCATTTGCACCACCATGTAGTGGACCGCGAAGTGACCCAATTGCACCTGTAATACATGAATGCATATCAGACAATGTAGATGCACATACACGCGCTGTGAATGTAGATGCATTGAATTCATGCTCAGCATAAAGAATCAACGATACATTCATCACTTGTTCATGCAATTCATTTGGCTTTTCACCGCGAAGTAAATGCAAGAATTGCGCACCAATTGAATCATCATCCGTGTTTTCATTCACACGAACGCCGTCATGACTAAAACGATACCAATAGCAAATGATCGCAGGCAAGGTCGCAAGAATACGATCTGCTACATCTTGTTGTTGATCAAAAGATTGTTCTGTCTCAAGATTACCCAACATTGAAACACCTGTACGCATCACATCCATTGGATGAGAATCCGCAGGAATACGTTCAAGGACTTCTTTAAGCGCTTGAGGAAGCTGACGCAATGATTTTAATTTCGCTTTGTAAGTTGCGAGTTGCTCACTCGTTGGTAACTCACCAAAGAAAATTAAATAAGCGACTTCTTCAAATTGGCAGTTTTCAGCCAAGTCTTGAACATCATAACCACGGTAAGTTAAGCCAGCGCCACTCTTACCAACTGTAGATAATGAGGTTTTCCCTGCCACTTGTCCGCGCAAGCCTGCGCCGGTGAGTACTTTTCCTTCAGCCATTTTTTTAATTCTCCTGCTTAAACAGTTTATCTAATGTATTTTCAAAAGTGTGATAATCCAAAAACTCATACAGCTCTTTACGCTGTTGCATAATGTCTAGCACATTTACTTGCGTGCCATTTTTACGAACGGAATGCATCACTTCCAAAGCTGCTTTTTGCATTGCACGCGTTGCAGACAATGGGTAAAGAACCATTGCAATACCTTGCTCGCCCAATTCTTCTGTAGTGTAGTAAGGTGTATCGCCAAATTCAGTAATATTGGCTAAAACAGGTACACCCACCGCATCACATACAGTTCGATACATAGTGATATCAGTCATCGCTTCAGCAAAGATTGCATCTGCACCAGCTTCCACACATGCACATGCGCGATCAATCACAGCTTGAAGACCTTCTTTTTGCAGTGCATCTGTACGAGCCATCACAACAAAGTTTGAATCTGTTTTCGCATCTACAGCAGCTTTGATACGATCAACCATTTCCTGTTGAGATACGATTTCTTTATTTGGACGGTGACCACAACGCTTCTGCGCAACTTGATCCTCAATATGTACCGCAGCAGCACCAGCAGCAATCATTTGCTTCACAGTACGAGAAATATTGAACGCACCACCCCAACCTGTATCAATATCTACTAATAGTGGTGTCTCAACACGCTCAGTGATACGACGAACATCCTCAAGTACATTATCTAAACTGGTCATACCAAGGTCAGGTAAACCATAGGAATAATTTGCAACACCTGCACCTGATAAATAAATGGCTTTATAACCGACTTGTGTTGCCATCATGGCAGCATAAGCATTCACAGTGCCCATAATTTGTAATGGCTTTTCAATTTCTAATGCTTTTCTAAATCTTAAGCCTGCAGACGTTTGTTCTGTCATATCCTTTTCCACAGTTATTCTATAATTCTCGAGTTTTGAGTATAGCGATAATTTTTTATACGAAAATGACTTTATAGTGCTTTTGCTCTAAAACTTTAGTCATATAAAAATGAATTTTCATTCATTTATTGAGGCTTCTTTATAATCAGATTTTGATTGACAACTTTGCTATAATCATAACAACCCCAAAATACTTGTTGATATTTACTATTTATGATCAATTCATTAGCACAGATTGAATCGACTGGTTGCGATCTTCCGCATACCCGCCGTGGACTTGAGCGCCGTATGGCACTTTTGTTGAGTGCCAATACATTGTTCTTAAAACACGGTTACGATGCTGTTTCTCTAGATGACATTGTTCAACATGCGGGCGGTTCTAAGACTTCGATTTATAAGTATTTTGGCAACAAAGATGGTCTCTTCTCTGCGATCTGCGATTATCGCCGCGAATTGTTTTTTAAAGATATCTGTAGCTCTCATGACCCTGCAACTTTTGACCTTAAGTCTTATTTAATTAATACCCTTTTCAACTTTTATGCACATATTAAACTCCCTGAAAATGTAGCATTTATTCATTTGGTGATGGAACAAGCGCAGCGTAATTCTGAACTTGCCTTAAATATTCACCAAAAAGGTCCCAAAGAGATCCAAGCAGCGATTGCTGTTGCCCTTAAAAATGCTCACAACAACGGTGTAATAGTCTGTGAACAACCGCTTCATTCAGCACAATTTTTCTTTGGAATATTAAGAAATATCGAATGGCAAATTATTATGGGAATTCCAATCACTGAAACCGACGAAGAAATAACCAATTACATCACTTATTGTGTTGAACGCTTCTTAGACGCTCATCAAAAAGTCTAGTTTTTTTGCAATTCTTTTATCTTATAGTATATTAGTCGATTCTTTGATTTTCCTACCAACCAACAATCAATTGTAGTTATTCAATACCCGATTTGGCTTTGAAGGTACAATTATTGTGGAGTAACCATGGCTCTACGACATTTTCTTACTTTACGTGACCTTTCTACTGCAGAATTAAACCGCATCATCGAACGTGCGATTGAACTTAAACGCATGCAACATAATCATGATGTCTACCAACCTCTCGTTGGTAAAGTAATGGGAATGATTTTTGAAAAATCGAGTACGCGTACCCGCGTATCGTTTGAAGCAGGTATGAGCCAATTTGGTGGTAGTGCTATTTTCCTATCATCACGCGACACACAGTTAGGTCGTGGTGAACCTATTGAAGATTCTGCACGTGTCATTTCAAGCATGCTTGATATCGTAATGATCCGTACCTTTGGTCATGACATCGTGACTCGTTTTGCCGAATACTCTAAAGTACCGGTGATCAATGCATTAACCGATGACCATCACCCTTGCCAACTTTTGGCAGACGTTCAAACATTTGTAGAACATCGTGGATCAATTGAAGGCAAAACTGTGGCTTGGATTGGTGATGGTAACAACATGTGTAATTCTTATATTGAAGCAGCGCATATGTGGGGCTTCAAACTTAAGATCGCCTCTCCTAAAGGCTATGAACCTAAACCTGAGTTTCTCGCTGAATTTGCACATTGTGCAGAAGTGGTAGATTCAGCTGAAGATGCTGCTGTCAATGCTGATATGATCGTCACTGACGTATGGGCGAGTATGGGGCAAGAAGAAGAGCAAAAAATTCGTGAAAAAGCATTCGCTGATTATCAAGTCAATGAACGCCTCATGGATCTTGCACACGCGGATTGCCTATTCATGCATTGCTTACCTGCACACCGTGGCGAAGAAATTTCTGAAAACATGCTTGATCATAAAAATGCTGTGGTTTGGGATGAAGCTGAAAACCGCCTACATGCACAAAAAGCATTGGTTGAATTTTTGATTAATGAAAATCTGAAATAATTTTTATCCAATATAAGCGATAAAAAAGCCCACAATCATGTGGGCTTTTTGATGCACTTCATTTTTAATTAATGATCATCTTTCAAATATTCAGGTTCTTTAGGTAATTTCAAACTACATAAGAAACAAATAATCAGCATCACAATCACATAAATAAAGAAGGTGTTTTCAATGCCTGCTGATTTGAATTGCAATGCAACGGATGGCGCAGAACCACCGAAAATTGCATTACCTACTGCATAAGAGAAACCCACACCCAATGCACGCACATGCGGTGGGAACATCTCAGCCTTAACAATCCCACCAATGGAAGTATATAAACTCAGCAATAACATCAAGAAGATTAATAATGCAGCAACCATCATTGGAGTATCACTAAAGTAACGCATACCAATCGCCATCACTGGATAGATTGAGATTGCCATGAGTGAGCTAAACAATAACATACATAGGCGTCGCCCAATGCGATCAGACAAAGCACCAAAGAAAGGCTGCGCAACCATCAATACAAAAATACAGCCCGTCATGATGAGTCCGACTGTTTTTGAATCCATTCCAATATTGGTCAGGTACGTTTTAGAATAAACCGTAATCACATAAAAACTTAAAGAACCTGCTGATGTATAACCAACAACAAGTAGGAATGTTTTCCAATGGTTTTTAAAGAGCTCTCTTAAAGTACCTGATTCCTCTTTATCACTATCTTCAGTCGACAGCGTTTCTTCCAAGCGACTACGCGCCAGTAAAGAAATAATTGCTGCCACACCACCGATTACAAATGGAATACGCCATCCACCATCAAGTAATTGCTGTTCTGACATGAACGCTAAGAACAGAACACCCAATAGACTTGCTAAAAGTTGACCACCCGTTAACGTGACATATTGAAAAGATGAGAAAAACCCACGCTGTCCTTTCAGCCCTAACTCACTCATATACGTAGCAACAGCACCGTACTCACCACCTACCGATAAGCCCTGCATTAAACGCACTAAAAGCAAAAGGAATGGCGCTGCCATACCCACTTGCTCATAGGTCGGGAGTGCCGCAAATAAAAATGAACTGACAGCCATCAAACAAATCGAGATAACCATCGACTTTTTTCGACCATGCTTATCTGCAATGCGTCCAAACAACCAACTACCAATTGGACGCATAAAAAAGCTTGCTGCAAATACACCCCAAACGTAAATCGCCTGAGTAGATGAGTCCATATCTGGCGCGGTTAGCGCTTTAGTAAAATAAACTGCGAATACTGCATAAATATAAAAATCAAACCACTCGACCAAATTCCCCGAGGCAGCACCCACGATGCCTTTTATTCGACTTGATTTTTCTTGCTTGGTATAGACCTGACCCATATATGCATCCTTGTAGAAATATTATGTGCAAAACATGGAAATTGGGATCATCATTTTTATGAACCGTATTTTATAAACCACAGTGCTCTAAAACTATCTTTTATATTTCCGACTGTTATATTTCATTTGAAAAATTATGGGACATAAAAACAACTCAATTCCACGACCAAATATTGATCTCAAAAAAAATTAGATACAATATATTTATCGTAATAAATCAATACAAAATAATCACAAAAAGCTTGTAGAACGAATAAATATCGCCTTTGCTAGTAAATTAAATAATTTTTTTAATATATTTTTCAATTAATTAAAATCAATATTTCCACACTACTTCAATAGAATATTTTTATTCTCGCTTCGAGTCATTTATGCCTATAATAAATCCATAAACTGAATAAGTGATTGAGGGATTATGCGCCTACTATCTTTGGCTTTAGCAATTGGCTGTTTGACCATGACGAGTACTGTCTATTCTGCAAATGAAAAAGGAACTGAATTTGATCAATATCTGCTTGAAAAAAATATTTTAGATCCTCAATTTAAAATTAAGAACAAAACTGCCCTAGATGAAATTTTACTTGCGATGAGTGAAGAGGATTCACGTACCCTTCCGTATCAAGTTGATCAAAATATGATTATGGAAAAGATGAATTCAACATCTAACCACATTCAAATCGAAGGTGTTATTACAACTTCAGACTTTGAGCAATTTGAAAAAGATGTCGGAACTAAAGCTGTAAAAACTTTAATCAAAAAGAATTCATTGCAAAATTGTGATTTACTTTTTGAACATACTTTTCAGCGTGTCAATCCTTACGACTTAAATCTGAAACTTGCATCGAGCGATCAAGTCTATGATATCAATATTAAAAATACCGAGTGCACGTTCAAATAATTCTTGTTTTATCTCTTTTATTTCATCTTACAACCACAAGGCTAATTTATCGAATCAAACCTTGTGGTTGCAATATAATTAATGCCGCTCCGACCAGTACTACTGCTCCACCGATAATATCCCAGCGTGTTAAATCAACTTGATCAACAAATCTCAACCACAGCAATGCACTAAAAATATAAATACCACCATAAGCCGCATAGATACGACCAGATGCAGTAGGATGCAATGTCAATAACCATACAAATGCGGCAAGTGCCAAAACTGTAGGAACCCAATACCAATGGCTTTTACCTTGGTTCAGAATCAAATATGGAAAATAACACCCTAAAATTTCCATTAGTGCCGTCACAAAAAACAATGCAAAGGTCGAGATAATTTTTGTGACCTGAAATTCCATGATGCCCAAACTCTCATTTAAGTTGAATAAAACAATGTGTTAAGGTTTTTTGCTTAAAATTACATTGTGCTCAAAATAAAATAGCCCGTGAATGCACGGGCTATTTTATTTAATAATGATTAAGCGGGTTCAGCAGTTTGATCTTCAAAAACTTCAAGTTTCAAACCAACAGCTTTACCATTTTCTTTTTTCGCTGTGACTGAAACATTACCGCCATTTTCAGCCAACTCACCAAACAGAATCATTTCAGCCAAAGGTTTCTTCAAGTGCTCTTGAATCAGACGCTGCATTGGGCGTGCGCCCATTAAACGATCATAACCTTGCTCAGCCATCCAATCACGTGCAGATTGATCAACATCAAGTACAACTTGCTTATCATCCAACTGCGCTTGAAGTTCAGTTAAGAATTTATCCACCACCGACTCAATCACCGTCGTTGGCAACGCTTTAAACTGAATCACACCATCTAGGCGGTTACGAAATTCAGGAGAGAATGCTTTTTTCATCGCCTCTTGATTGTCATTACTGTTGTCTTGCTCAGTAAATCCAATACTTGTACGAGAAATACTTTCCGCACCAATATTCGTCGTCAACACAATAATCACATTACGGAAATCTGACTTACGACCATTATTATCGGTCAATGATCCATGATCCATGACTTGAAGTAATAAGTTAAAAACGTCAGGGTGTGCTTTTTCAATTTCATCTAGTAAAAGCACACAATGTGGATTTTTATGAATTGCATCAGTCAGTAATCCACCTTGATCATATCCAACATAGCCCGGAGGTGCACCAATTAAACGTGATACCGCATGGCGTTCCATATATTCAGACATATCGAAACGAACCAACTCCACACCAAGCAGTTTAGCCAGCTGTTTCGTTACTTCAGTTTTACCCACGCCTGTAGGACCTGCAAATACGAAATTACCGACTGGTTTATCTGGTGCTTTCAAACCTGCACGAGATAATTTGATTGCAGATGCAAGCGCTGTAATCGCTTCATCTTGACCAAATACAACACGTTTTAGATCACGTTCGATATTTTCAAGAACCGATTTATCATCTTTAGAAACAGTCTTAGGTGGAATACGTGCAATTTTAGACACTATATCTTCGATGTTTTCAACTGTGATGACAGTGCCATCCTGCTCAGCTTTCAAACGACGTTGAGCACCCGCTTCATCAATCACATCAATTGCCTTATCAGGCAAGAAACGATCATTGATAAATTTAGCAGATAATTCTACAGCTGAAACTAAAGCCTTATCTTCGTATTCCACATGATGGAATTCTTCGAACTTAGACTTCAATCCACGAAGAATATCAATTGTTTCGGTAATTGATGGCTCATTCACATCAATTTTTTGGAAACGGCGTGATAGTGCGTGATCTTTTTCAAATACTTGACGATATTCTTGAAATGTCGTCGAACCGATGCAACGTAAAGTTCCATTTGCCAATGCCGGTTTAATTAAATTAGATGCATCCATTGTGCTACCCATGCTTGAACCAGCACCAATAATCATATGAATTTCATCAATAAATAACACTGCATCGGGTTTCTTTTTCAATGCATTTAAAAGTTGTTTCAAACGCTTTTCAAAGTCACCACGGTATTTAGTACCCGCAACCAATGAACCAATATCTAAACTGAAGATTTCAGCATGTTCCAAAGGTTTCGGCGCCTTACCATTCACGATCAACCAAGCTAAACCTTCCGCAATTGAAGTTTTACCTACGCCTGGATCACCCACGAGCAGCGGATTGTTTTTACGGCGACGACATAAAATCTGTGCTGCGCGCTCAATTTCTTTTTCACGACCAATTAAAGGATCGGTTTTACCCTTTTGCGCTTCGACATTTAGGTTCACCGTATAAAGCTCTAGAGGTCCTGCATTTGCAGAAGCACCCGACTCACCATCAAGGTCTTCAACCTCTTCCTCAACTTGAATTTCTTCCTTACGACCACCGTGAGAAAGATATTGAGTCAATGTCAAACGATTAATTTGATGACGTTTAAGTAAATAAACTGCAAATGAATCACGTTCTGAGTACATTGCAACTAGAACATCTGCACCCTCAACAGTACGATCTCCACCACTCGATTGCACATGAAAAATCGCGCGTTGCAAAATACGGTCAAAGCTTTCTGTTGGATGAGGCGCTTGTTCGCTATTTTCACCCAATTTAGGGGTATGTTGTTCTACATACTCTTCTAATTCTTTACGTAGGCTTACAATTTCCGCACCACATGCTTTCAAAGCATTTACCGCAGAGTCATTGTCTAATAATGCTAATAATAAATGTTCTACTGTAAGAAACTCATGTCTCTTTTGACGAGCCATGCTTACAGCCAAACGTAAAGAAACTTCTAATTGACGACTGAGCATGAGATCCCCTTATTCTTGTGGCTCGATTTGACAAAGTAATGGATGACCTTGTGAGCGAGCATAATTATTAACTTGAGTGGCTTTGGTCTCGGCGATGTCTCTTGGATAGACACCAGCAATACCTTTTCCTTCATAATGTACTGTTAGCATTACTTCGGTTGCTTGGTCAAGATTCAATCCAAAGTATTGTTGTAAAATTTCAATTACAAAATCCATTGGTGTGTAGTCATCGTTAAGTAAAACTACATGATATAAAGGTGGACGTTTAAATTGTGGTGGTGCTGTTTCAACTGCCAAATCACCATCGGAATGATCTGGATCTACATCGTTGTTTTGCGAATCGCCTAAGCGTGGATTAAAGTGCCAATCAACATAACCAGTTTGGTGAAATGAGGATTTAATTTCATTTAAGCTCATATGACGCTTGTTTCTTCGCATAATTAAAAATCTACTACTGAGAATTTGCAGCAGCTTGCGGGACATCCGCAGCCAATGCAGGACTGTTTTCTATTGCTTTCCCACGCCCCCAACTAAAGCGCTTAGTCACAGGGGTAGAACCTTTCACACGAATTTCAATAAACTGAGGAGTAAAGCCTTTAGGCATAGTCCAACGACCAGTTAAACGCTGAAAATCTTCAAAGTTATAACGATTTTCAGAAATCGGCACAACCAATACTTCAGTGCCTTGAATTAAACGTAATTCAATCTCACCCGCAGCGCGGCGCTTATTCGGGCTGACTTGAACCAAATCAACCTGATACTCATAAATATTTTCAGGTAATGGTAAAATCGCAAGGTTTTGTACAGTTAAACTTAATCCACCACGTTGTCGAAGCACTTCACGATAAATCGCACTCATTCCTTCAACTTGCACTTTATCTGCCTTCGCTTGATTAAATGAAGCAAACAAATCATTTGAATTACCAACTGCAACATCACGCTCTTGGACTGCCAAATTCAAATTTTTATTGAGTTCAGACAATTCATGCTTTTGTTTCGCAACCACTTCGACCAATTGCTCAGCATCAGCATCATAACCTACTACAGTTAATCCTTGGCGATGACCGACCGTATAACCTAACAATACGCTACCTGCGCAAAGAACAACACCACCCACCAACAGTGGCATATTTCCTTTTAAGAACGACTTTTTAGTCTTCTTATTCGGTTGCGGTAAGTTATGAATTTCTGCGTTAGACATCGTTATCTCTAAATATTATTAGTATCAAAACACACATTTAACGCTAAAGTTAAATGTGTGTGAAGTTGAAAAGCGTTTTTTATGGTAATAATCCGATGCCTTGTAATCCAGCATCTTCTGCAAAGCCAAACATTAAGTTCATATTTTGAACCGCTTGACCTGCTGCACCTTTCACCAAGTTATCTTGCACAGACAATACCACCAACTTCTTAGGTTGAGGTTTGTACAACGCAATACGTAATTGGTTTGCACCACGTACAGAACGTGTTTCAGGTGAACTATTTGCTGGCATCACATCGACAAAAGTTTCATTCGCATAGAATTGCTCATATAAACTTTGTAAATCAGCTTGATCACCTGCATCAGTTAAATCCACATAAATCGTACTGAGCATACCACGAATCATTGGTACCAAATGTGGAACAAATACAATGTGATCAAACACATCTTTTAGACCTGAAATATTTTCTAAAGCTTCAACAATTTCAGGCTGATGGCGATGCCCTGCCACACCATACGCTTTAAAGTTATCTGCATTTTCAGAGTAGATCATACCCAAGCTTGCTTTACGACCTGCACCTGACACCCCTGATTTTGCATCAATGATAATGCTTTCAGGTTTCACAAGTGTTTCAGCTTGCTTAAATAATGGCGCAAGACCTAATTGAACCGTCGTTGGGTAACAACCTGGGTTACCAAGCACTTCGGCTGTTTTGATCTTTTCACGATTGAGTTCAGACAAACCATAGACTGATTCTTTTAACAACTCTGGACAAGCATGCTGCATACCATACCATTTTTCGAATTGTTCAAGATCTTGCAAACGGAAATCTGCTGCCAAATCGATGACTTTGGTATTTGCAGCCACTAATTCTTCTGCATGTTTCATGGCCACGCCATGTGGAGTTGCAAAGAACACAACATCACATTTTTTAAGTGCATCAATATTTAAATCTGAATAGCAAAGATCAGTATGTCCGCGTAAGCTTGGGAACATATCATCTACACGGCGACCATCTTCAGTTCGAGATGTTAATACATCTACACGTACGTTTGGGTGTCGTAGTAAAAGACGTAACAATTCGACGCCTGTATAACCTGTACCACCTACAATACCAACTGAAATCACGATCTTTACCTCTATTCAAATGTATCCATTTCAAGTGGATTAGTATGACAGGAAGTTAATGCTTTCAAAACCATTTTAATATTTTTAATAATTCCAAGCATGCACTAGGGTCAATTCAAAAAACAAAATCATTTAAATTTATGCGACACAATTAGACGCATCTTATTCATTTCACCTTTAATATGAAAAATTTAATTAGTAAATTTAATAAACAACTTAAGTAAAAATGAGAAATTTTATGCAAGAAACTATAGATCTATTCAAATTAGCATTTGAACATTCTTCTCCAGCTTTTATTTTTTTAGCAATTTTAACAGCTATAACATTTAAAGCAAAAAACATACTTTACAGCTTCATAGAAATTAAGGATTTGTCGAAAAAAAGATTAATTCAAAAATACGAAACTTTATCAAACTTTACTGAGAAAAGTTTCTTACAGTCACCCTTAAAGGAAAATTATCAACGTCTATGTGAAGAATCACAAATTCATGCGTTAATAGGTTGTCAGTATTGCTCAAAAGACATAGCAAATTTTATATTAAGTAGAAAAGATATCAACAATGCACTTAACACTTACCATAGAGTTAAAAATGAAATAATTGTCCAAAACTCTGTTGTTACACCAAAACACAAATTTGGTAAATTTAGAATCAATTTCAATTTATTTTTCGGAAATATTTTTTATATCACTTTAAGTATGCTTGCATTTTTACCACTATTGTTTCCAAGTCTTTCAATCATTTTCAACACACCACTAAATATAAATTTTAACTTAGAGATATTTGTAGGATTAACACTCTATATTATTAGTATTTTTTCATTTGCTTTATTTCTACTCAATGAAAGTTTCAAACCTAAACTTGCAAAAATATTTTGTGAACTGCCGTAAATAAATATTTTAATCACCACCACCACGGCATCGAACTTGTTTTCAATATTTTTCGATGCTGTTGATAATTCGCATCATGCTTCGCAACTTCAGCCCAAAAATTCTGACCATGATCAAAATGCTTGGTATGTGCCAACTCATGTACAGCAACATAACGTGCAATTTCTTGCGAAAAAAGCACCAAACCACTATTCAACATAATGTCATGCTTAGACGTACAACTCCCCCAACGGGTCTTCGGCTGACGAATAGCACATTGACCAAAAGGCAAATCACACTCTTTTGAAATTTGGCTTAAATAATGAGGTAAATAATCTTTAGCATACTGAATAACAAAAGCCTTTAAATAAACGTCAGGCTGTCTATCCGAAATACTCAAATGCAATGAATCGCGATTTAAAATAAAATTTTGCTTTTGTGTTGTATAAGAAATCTGTAAAGGCTGATTTTGATTAAACAATTGTAATTCGGTAGGAAGAACTTTGGATTCATTCTTTTGAATGACCTGACTTTGCTGTTTATTCCAGGTTTCAAGCAACCAACTTTCAGATTGATCAATAAATTTTTGAATTTGAGATTTGCTACAAAATACAGGTGCAGTAAGGCGGATTTGATGCGGTTCAACGCGCAGTCTTAAGCGTGTAGATCGTACATTTCGAATGATTTGAATTTCGGGAAGATCTGCTAAAGTCATCGTATTATTTTTCAAAACCCTATTGATTCAATCTCTTCTTATTTTTAGAAACCTCCTTTATATGTTAAAGGAGGTCTTTAGCTTACTAATAAATTTTTATAGATTAGATCGCAGTACGTTCTTCAATACCATTGTCTGTAGCAACCACAGCAACATCTGCTTTATTGATTGCAAAAATACCGTTACACACGACACCTGGGATATCATTGATATCTTTTTCAAGTTGTAAAGCATTTAAAATATTCAAGTTATGAACATCTAAAATCACGTTACCATTATCAGTGACTACGCCTTCACGGTAAACAGGATCACCGCCCATAGATACAATTTTACGTGCTACAGCAGAACGTGCCATTGGAATCACTTCAACAGGAAGTGCAAAACCACGACCCAGTTGATCAACCCATTTAGAATCATCTACGATACAAACAAATTTCTTCGCGATAGAAGCCACAATTTTTTCACGTGTAAGCGCAGCACCGCCACCCTTAATCATGTGCATGTGACGATCAATTTCATCTGCACCATCAACATACGCGTCTAAACCGCCTACATGATTCATATCTAGCACTTCAATGCCAAGTTTTTTAAGGCGTTGTGCAGTCGCCTCTGAACTTGCAACAGCAGCTTCAAGCTGAAGTTCTGGTAACAATTCGATTAGGAAGTTTACAGTACTTCCTGTACCAACACCCAAAATACCGCCTTTAGGCAAGTGTTTTAAAGCCGCTTTAGCAGCAGCTTGTTTCTTTTCATCTTGGGTTGCATACAGACTCATAACTTGGCTCAACTATTTTTTGACATTTGATGCTGATTTTACAGCCCAAATGCACAGGGGTTTGTTACAATAAAGCCCTATTTTAAACTGTTAGATGGAAAATTAACATGCTGTCTCGTTTGGTTCGACAAATATTACAAGCAACAGTCTACGATGTTGCAATCGAAACCCCACTCGAATCAGCGCCACGAATTAGTGAAAAGCTCAATAATAACATTCGCTTTAAACGCGAAGATTTACAACCTGTCTTTTCTTTTAAGCTACGCGGTGCTTATAACCGTATTAGCCAACTTCCTAAGTCTCAGTTAGAACGTGGCGTTATTACCGCTTCAGCAGGTAACCATGCACAAGGCGTGGCATTGTCTGGTCAAAAACTGGGAATTCGCGCGATTATTGTGATGCCTAAAACCACACCTGATATTAAAGTTCAGGCGGTGAAACGCTTAGGTGGTGATGTGGTATTGCACGGTGATTCTTTTGATGTTGCCAATAAATACGCCATTCAACGTGCCAAAGATGAAGGGATGACTTTTATTCCACCCTATGACGATGAACTCGTTATGGCAGGTCAAGGAACTATCGGTAATGAAATTTTACGTCAATGGCGTGATGTCGATTATGTATTCGTTGCTGTAGGCGGTGGTGGTTTGATTGGTGGCGTTGCGGCATACCTTGGTGATGTTGCACCCCATGTCAAAGTGATTCCTGTTGAATATGATGAATCGGCATGTCTAAAAGCGGCTTTTGAATCAGGTGAACGTGTTATTTTGCCTTCAGTGGGTCTGTTTGCCGATGGTACAGCTGTGGCTCAAATTGGTGAAAAGCCATTCGAAGTGATTCAGTTGATGAAATCGGATAATTCAGGCCCGATCGTTGAGCGTGAAGTGGTTTTGGTCAATACTGATGAAATCTGTGCTGCAATTAAAGATACCTATGACGAATGTCGTAGCATTGTAGAACCTTCAGGTGCAATGGCTTTAGCAGGTATCAAAAAATACGTGGCTGAACACGGTTTAGAAAATAAAAATCTCGTGTCGATTGTCTGCGGCGCAAATATGAACTTTGACCGTTTACGCTATATCGCAGAGCGTACTGAGCTTGGTGAACGTAAAGAAGCGATTTTTGCTGTCACCATTCCTGAAGAAAAAGGTTCATTCTTAAACTTCTGCCGTGCCTTACAAGGGCGAAACATTACTGAGTTTAACTATCGTGCAAGTCATTCTTCAGCGGCTCAAGTCTTTGTTGGCATTAGCCTAAAAGGTGGTGAGAAAGAACGCCATGAAATCTTCGACACTTTAAAATTCCATTATGATGTCGACGATTTGTCTGATGATGAAGTTGCAAAATTGCATATTCGTTATTTGATCGGTGGTCATGCAGATATTGAAAACGAACGTTTGTTCCGTGTGGAGTTCCCTGAACGTCCAGGTGCATTACTGACTTTCTTAGAACGTCTTGGTCCCACACATAACATCACCCTGTTCCATTATCGTAATCACGGTGCTGCTGAAGGTCGTGTCCTTGTGGGTCTTGAAGCAACAGATGCTCAACAAAACCCAGATGGTTTGATTGAAACTCTGGAAAGCATTACTTATCCATATGATGAGATTACCAATAACTTGGGTTATCAACGTTTCTTAAAATAATCATTTATTCATCCTACTTGTTAAAAGAGTCTTTTATAAGGCTCTTTTTTATTTCTTAGATTTAGTTTCTTAAATTTTATCTCTCCGATTTGAATTTTAAAGAATACTTTCAAATACACTGCAATAGAAATTTGTGGCATAAATCTATCAAATTCAGGTTCAAAAATATAAACTCACTTCAAAGATATAAAACCAATTTTGAATTCGAATTAGGAATATTGTAAATATGGCATTATTTGCTGTCATAGGTCTTGGTAGTTTTGGAGCAACCGTTGCACTCGAACTGACACATTTAAAACATGATGTAATCGGCATCGATACTGAGAAAAAATTCGTTGAGAATATTTCGGATTCAATTAGTCATGCGGTGATCGCCGATGCCACTGATGAGCATGTGCTTGAAGAGCTCAATATCAAAAACTGTGATGCAGTTTTGGTTGCGATTGGTGATGATATCGAAGCCAGCATCTTATGTGTTCTACACTTAAAAAATTTAGGTGTTCAAAAAATTCTAGCCAAAGCCAAATCTAAATCACATCATATGATTTTGTCGCATCTGGGTATTGAACAAATTATTCACCCTGAGGAAGACATGGGGATTCGAGTTGCTCAGTCCTTAAGTTACCCAATGGTGCGTCGTTATATGGCGCTGAACGATGATCATTTTATTGTTAAAATTGAAGTCGAAGAACATTTAAAAGGTATTGAATTTAAGGAAATCGTAGATCATACCGATGGCGTTACCCCTTTATTACTACAACGTGGCACACACATTATTTATGATGTTGCGCCTGGACTGTTATTACAAGCGGATGATATTTTAATTATCGAAGGCCCTGTAGATCGTCTACGCAAACTGTCATCGAGATTTAAACAAAAATGATGAAGTTTTATTCGAGATTGGTCAACAAACAAAGCAATAGCATCAATCTCAGTCCACCAAGCTTATTGGCATTGGGCTTTCTAAGCTTCATTATTCTCGGATCTATTTTACTCAAATTACCTTTTTCTCATCATGGTGACATCAGATGGCTAGATGCCATTTTCACCGCCACATCTGCAGTCACCATTACTGGATTATCTGTGGTGAATATCGGTGAAGCATATACCACACTTGGACAGTTTATTATTATGCTGCTAATTCAATGTGGTGGCTTAGGTTTCATGACTTTTGCGATTCTCGCCGCACTCAGCCTTTCCACAAAAATTGGCTTAAAACAACAAGTCATGGCACAAGAAACCATTGGTCAAACCAGTTTAGCCAATGCCACATTTACCATGAAAGGTGTGTTGTTATATTCCTTATTTTTTGAAGGCATAGGAACCATCATTTTAACGATAGCATGGATGCCTACTTACGAGTTTAAGCAAGCGCTGTTCTATGCTGCCTTTTATAGTGTTTCAGCCTTTAACAATGGTGGATTCTCACTCTTCCCGAATAGCTTAATGAGCTTTTCAGGGCAATACATGGTGACCTTAACCATCAGTATGCTTTATATCATTGGCGGCATTGGCTTTGTCGTGCTCATGGATATTAAGCGATGCCATTCTTGGAAAAAACTATCAGCAAACAGTAAGTTAATTCTTTCTACTATCGCTGGAATCAACTTATTTGCGTTCATCGCAATATGGAGTATTGAGGCAAACAACCCTCTTACACTTGCCCCAATGTCTGTTGGTGATCAAGCTTTAAATGCATGGTTCCATGCCACTGTGCCACGCTCTTCAGGATTTAACAGTATTGAAGTGAGCAATATGAGCGATCCCGCAACTTTGGTGACGATGTTATTGATGTTTATTGGCGGAGGTTCACTCAGTACTGCTGGCGGTATTAAAGTGGGTACATTTATCATTATGGTTTTAAGCGTCATTACCTTCTTAAGGCGTTCTGACGAGTTACGTGTCTTTAAACATTCCATCCCTGCTACAACCACCTATAAAGCATTGGCCGTTGTTTCCATTACTTCGATGTTGATTTTTATTGGTTTCTTTAGCCTACTTATCTTAGAGCCAAACAAAAGCTTTTTAGATCTAATGTTTGAAGCAGTCTCAGCCGCCTGTACAGTTGGATTATCCCGTGGGATCACCGCAGAATTACAACCGATGAGCCTAATGATTCTAATGCTGCTCATGTTTACGGGACGCTTAGGACCTCTCACCCTTGCTTATTTGATTGCAACGCCGAAGAAAAGTCGTTTAAGCCATCCCAAAACTGAGATTCAGATTGGTTAAATGTAGATTGAGCTTAATCTCAATAACACATATCCATAAAAAGCTTGATCGACTAAAACTAAGATCAAGCTTTATTTCAGCATATTTTATTTGATTGAATTATTGGCTAAAACCAGTATAACGATAATATCCATCTACGCCCAAATCAGCTTTATAAATCACAAAAGATGAATATGTTGAAGCTTGGATTTCACTGAAAACCTGCGTATTTTCATCATTGGCATGAATTTCATCGACTGTTTTTTGCATCGTCGATTCAAACTCATCTGAGATATATTCAAAACCTAAGTCCATCGCAATAAATAAAGTATGCTCACAGGGTTGAATATACTGTTCTTCCTCCCAATTCAACACAGCATGCTGACAAATTGGGCAAAGCAGATTCTCATGAGGCGTTTGAACTTCAATGATTTGAAATGACATATGCAGGGCTTTAAGTAAATGAATTGAATTCCGCATATTTTAACGACTCACTTTGTAATTGAGTAGTCATAAATAGACTTTAATCTCTAAGTGCTATAAGCCCGCTAAAAGCATAGGAAAGCACCAATCAATTTGAAAAATATAAATTAAAAAACAAAGTTAATATTGACCTCATGCAACAATATTTCATTTAATAGCCAAATTGTTGCAACAATGGAATGGGAAAAATGCTGTCAGACTTAGATGATTTTTATTGTTATGCCCTTGTCGTTGAACATGGTGGCTTTAGTGCAGCTGAACGTGCAACAGACATTCCCAAATCCAAACTCAGTCGTCGTGTTTATAATTTAGAAGAAAGTCTCGGCGTTCGCCTCATTCAACGCAGTTCAAGGCATTTTGCAGTCACTGATATTGGTATGAATATCTATAGACATGCCAAAGTCATGATGAATGCCGCCCAATCTGCACATGATCTTGTAGATCATCTAAGTGAACAACCGCGTGGCTTAATTAAGGTTAGCCTACCTGTCACAATCGCACAAAGTGAAATGGCGAAAGTACTGCCTGAATTTTTAAAGCTTTATCCTGAAATCAAAGTTCAACTGATCGTCAGTAATCGACGTGTTGACATTATCAATGAAGGCATTGATGTTGCTTTGCGTGTCCGTTCAAGTCTGGACGATGATCCGAGTTTAATTATTCGAAAATTTGAAAATATTGAACAACACCTGTTCGCAAGCCAAGCATACTTAAATGAATTTGGCATGCTTAAAAAACCTGAAGATCTTACACAGCACCGCATTCTCAGTATGGTAGATGAACTGACTGATCAGCAAATGGTCTTAAATAGTGATGACAACCAAACCATCAAAGTGAAAATTAATCCCGTGCTGATGGGTTCTGACCTGATGATGTTGGCTGATCTAGCTAAGCAAAACTGTGGTATCACTCTGCTTCCTGACAATATCGTTGAAGATTATGTTGCCTCTGGAAAATTAGTCAAAGTGCTCCCTGAATGGAAAGCACCTCATGGTATTTTTCATGCAGTCTATCCATCAAGACGCGGTTTACTTCCAGCAGTGCGCGTATTCATTGAGTATTTAGTTGAACATCTCACCAAAAGATAATCGATAACTCAATTCAAGCTAAGTTTATGCAGAAAAAGTGGCTAATCTTTGATACCATCGCCACTGCTCTGTGCTAGTTCTTTTTTATTTTATGAATTCATCTTACCAACAACAGCTTGATGCCAAAATTGATCGCATTCGTTCACAATTTGCAGAATATAATCCTCCTGAATTAGAGGTTTTCGCCTCTCCTGAAATGAATTTCCGCATGCGTGCTGAATTTCGTATTTGGCATACAGAAGACGATATGTTCTATGCAATGTTTGAACGTAGCGAAGATGGACAACACAAAACCGTTGTTCGCATAGATGAATTTCCAATTGCAGATAAAAGCATTAATGATTTAATGCCGGTTTTGCTCGAAGCACTAAAATCTAAAGACATTCTTTCTAAACGCTTATTTGAAGTTCATTTTCTAAGCACATTGAAAGGCGAAATGCTGGTTTCAATGATCTATCGTTCAACATTGAAAGAAGATTGGGAAATTGCGGCTAAAGCCTTAGCCGAAAAACTCAATATTAAAGTGATTGGACGTAGTCGTGGTCAAAAAGTGATTTTGAGTGATGAGTTCGTTGTGGAAGAACTCCAAGTTTTTGATCGTACATTTAAATATAAACAAATCGAAAGCAGCTTTACTCAGCCCAATGCTGTGGTCTGCCAAAAGATGCTTGAATGGGCTTGTTCAGGTACTGAAAAATCAGACAAAGACCTGTTAGAACTTTATTGCGGAAATGGTAATTTCACTCTCCCTCTGTCACTCAAGTTTAACCGCGTTCTTGCTACTGAACTGGCTAAATCTTCTGTATATGCAGCACAGTGGAATATTGAACAGAATCATATCCACAATATTCAAGTAGCTCGTCTGTCTGCTGAAGAGTTTACGCAAGCCTATAATGCTGAACGTGAATTCAGACGTTTGCAAGAAGCTGAAATTGATATTCAATCTTATGACTTTGAAACAGTGTTTGTTGATCCTCCACGTGCAGGAATCGACGATGACACATTGAAGCTCTTACAAGGTTTTGAAAAAATCATTTATATCTCATGCAACCCTGATACTTTACATGACAACCTGAAAAAATTGAGTCAAACACACCGCATTGAAAAGTTCGCTATGTTTGACCAGTTCCCTTATACGCACCACGTAGAATCTGGCGTTTTATTAGTTAAAATTTAAACAATTTATTTCATGACTTAAGAAAGCTACATATTTGTAGCTTTTTTATACTGCAAATTTTACTAATTTAAAATCAACTACATATAAAATATCAAGTCATTAAATTGTCATAATTTCGTTTATATTGATCTTTGTTATCGAAATAACGATTGTTAAAATGAGACGTACAGCACATTTTAGCTCTTGTTTTATATTTTAGATTGGCTATATTTCACTCTATGTTAGGTTGTATATGAAGGCTCTATGAGTTTTTGGCAAAAGTTGTTTTTAAACACACCACAGCAAAATGAACATAAAAATCAGATTGCTTGTGTTGAAAATGATTGTTCTTGTAAAACGAATGATCAACTAATCGAAGCTTTGCAAAAAGCAACTGATGAAGATGTCATTTTCGGGATCAAGAAAGTTTTAATGTCTAGAGGCTATAATCGTAAAGATTTATTGGCTTTGATCCAACCCAAACCACCTATTCAGTAAACTCAAAGCAGTGACTGAATCAAGAAAAAGCACTTATTTATAAGTGCTTTTTTATTTCAATTTTTTTCTTAAACCACTCATTTTGATCATAAAATTAGCAAAAAATTTTGTTATTATTTATTTGCATATTTTTAAATCAATACTCTGAATAAAAATAAGCACCAAATCATAAATCTATCATTTTCTAAGGATTAAAAAATGAAAAAACATTCATTACTTCTAATTTTAAGTTCGGGGATCATTTTGAGTGCATGCAGCCAAATGCCATCAGAATGCGAAAAGGCATGGGATAATATGGAAAAATTGGCAATTGAAAGTGGTATACCTGAAGATGCGGTTAAAGCTCAAAAAGATAACTTTGTGCTACAAATTAAAAACATGTCAAAAGAAGAAGCTATTCAAAGCTGTAACATGCAAAACTCATTTTTAGAATGAGCTATATGACACGAACTATTCAACAATAGGATATCTCAAACAACTTTAAGCATGTTATGTAATCTTTCCGCTTGAGATATCCTACCCATTCATTATTATCAAATAAATTTTTCTTTATCTAACAGATTTGGATGTCGATCATTTATGAACACAACTGGCATTAAACACCCCTTCTTGGTCTATAAAATCATGTTTAATTCACTTGTATAATGCTTATATTTGCTATAATCAGTTATCAATTTTCAATAAAAATGTGCAATCCCCTTTATTGGAATTCAATATGCAATTCAAACACGCGAAAAAGTTTAGAGTCGGCAATCATTTGATTGTGAATCATTTTGGCTATAGCCATCATGGAATCTATGCGGGTAAAGGACGTGTCATTCATTACTCTGGATTTGCACATTTATTTAAAAAACATCCGATTGAAATTACTTCGATTCAACAATTCGCTCGTAATAAAAGAATTACGATCAGAAATTATGACTTACCGAAATACAAAGGTCGTATTGTCGTCAGACGTATGCGCACACGGATGCATGAGAACAACTACCACCTCATTATCAATAATTGCGAACATCTATGTAGCTGGGCGATCACAGGCGTAGAATCTAGCCCTCAAGTCATTAAGATGATGAGCCGTTTAACCACGATTGGCTATATCAGCTCGTTAATGAGCTATCTCAACAGTCTATTCCTCACATTAGCAACCACTTGTTTTGCCCTAGTTTTCTATATCAAGAAAAAATTAAATGAACAGAAAAAGCTCAACAAACCTGTTTATATCGCACTTAAACAAAGACAACTCAAAAATTTGCAAAAAAAAGCCCCGCTTAAGCGGGGTTTACAGGAAAACATAGTTTCAAAATGAACCTTTCGGCTCTCCATCAATATGCGTGTTTATAATTTTAATGTCAACTCAAATTACTGTTTTTTAACATTTTAATATAGCTTAAATATTTTTTAAACATAACTAATTACCCATATTAAATCCTTAAATTTTCACAACTTAGTTGTCATTAATATGTCATAAACTAGGATTTAAAATTGAATTTTCACATGAATTTAAAGGCTTTTATTTACATAGAATTACGTTGTAAACATCAATATAGACAATACGCGCCAATAAAAAACCCCATCCGAAGATGAGGTTCTCAATATAAAAGCTTTAAAAAAACTTACTTCGCTGGTTTAAAGCTATCCTTTAAGTCAAGGATACGGTTAAACACTGGTTTCGCTGAAGTATGATCGTGTTGATCTGCAACAAAGTAGCCTTCACGCTCGAACTGGAAACGATCTTCTGGTTGAGCTTGTGCTAAAGCAGGCTCAATCACTGCTTGAACGATTTTCAACGATTCAGGATTTAAATGTTGCAAGAAGTCGTCATCCGCGTCTGGTGCAGCTTCATTAAACAGTCGGTCATAAATACGAACTTCCGCTTGTACACCTTTGGTTGCAGACACCCAATGAACTACACCTTTGACCTTACGTCCTTCAGGATTTTTACCTAAAGTTTCAGGATCGATTGAACATTTCAGCTCAACCACTTCACCCTTGGCATCTTTAATCACTTCATCGCACTTGATTACATAGGCATGGCGTAAACGTACTTCACCTTCTGGAATTAAGCGCTTAAAGCCTTTCGGTGCAATTTCTTCAAAATCTTTACGATCAATATAGATTTCTTGGGTCAATGGAATAATACGTTCGCCCATGTCCACGTTTGGATGACGTGAATGGGTTAAATCCATATCTTCAGGCAAATTGGTCAAAGTCACTTTAAGTGGGTTTAACACTGCCATACCACGTGCTGCCGTATTTTCCAAAGACTGACGAATACAGAATTCAAGCATTGCCACATCAACAATACTGCCATCGACTTTGGTCACACCGACACGTTTACAGAAATCACGTAAGCCTTCAGGTGTGAAGCCACGACGGCGCATACCAACTACGGTTGGCATACGCGGGTCATCCCAACCATTGACATAGCCACCTTCAACCAATTTACGTAATTTACGCTTAGAGGTAATGGTGTAATCCACATTTAAACGGCTTGATTCGTACTGACGTGGTACTGATGGAGATTTAACTTTCTCAACCACCCAATCGTAAAATGGACGATGATCTACAAACTCTAAAGTACACAGTGAATGCGTCACACCTTCAATCGCATCTGACAATGGATGTGCATAGTCATACATTGGGTAGATTTTCCAAGTATCGCCTGTCTGATGATGCTCAGAATGCAAAATGCGATACATGATCGGATCACGCATATGCACGTTTGGTGAAGTCATATCGATTTTGGCACGAAGGACCGCTTGTCCTTCACCCAACTCACCATTACGCATTTGCTCAAAGCGCGCTAAGTTTTCCTCTACAGAGGCATCACGTTGTGGTGAATTCTTACCTGGGTCAATAAAGTTACCGCGATTGAGCTTAATTTCTTCAGGTGATTGTAAATCGACATAGGCATCCCCTTGTTGAATCAGTTGTACGGCCCATGTGTACAATTGATCAAAATAACTCGATGCATAGCGTGTTTCGCCATTCCAGTTAAACCCTAACCATTTCACATCACTGGCAATACCATCGACATATTCTTGTTCTTCGGCATCTGGATTGGTATCATCAAAACGTAAATTACATAAACCTTGATATTCATCTGCAATACCAAAATTTAAGCAAATCGCTTTTACATGACCAATATGAAGATATCCATTTGGCTCTGGTGGAAAACGTGTCACAACTTGTTGTGTACGACCTGCAGCTAGATCATCCGTAATGACTTGACGTACAAAGTCTAAGCCCGGCTGTTGTTCTTGCTGCGCAGCATCGACAGATTGATTTTGTGTTGTCGGGTTATTTGGCAGGGATGGAACAACATCATTCGGCTTCATAGTTGATAAATCACTTCTATAAGATAAAATAGGATAATTAAAACGCTATTTTTTGTTTATTAACAAAGAAAGTAACGTTTTTGCTTGCCTTGTAGTTTACAGTTTGCTTATGCTTCTCTCAACCACAAACCCATGGCTTTTTTGTCCATGATCAGGAGATTATAGAATGAGTTTTCCTCAAGTCGAATTAAACACCAATAAAGGACGTATTGTTCTTGAACTTAACTCTGAAAAAGCGCCTAAAACTGTTGAAAATTTTTTAGAATACGTTCGTGATGGTTTTTATGATGGCGTTATCTTCCACCGTGTTATTGACGGTTTCATGATCCAAGGCGGTGGCATGGATGAAAACTTCAAAGAAAAAGCAACGCGTGACTCTATTGAAAACGAAGCTGACAACGGTTTAACCAATGATTTGGGTACAATCGCAATGGCGCGTACTCAAGCTCCTCACTCTGCTTCTGCTCAATTCTTTATCAACGTTGGTAACAACGGTTTCCTTAACCACTCTGGTAAAACAGCTCAGGGTTGGGGTTATGCAGTATTTGGTAAAGTAACTGAAGGTCTTGAAGTAGTAAACGAAATCAAAGGCGTTCGTACAGGTAACCGTGGCTACCATGCTGACGTTCCTTTAGAAAACGTTGTAATCGAATCTGCTAAAATCATTGCTGAGTAATCCCTCCTAAGTAGCACTATTCCGCAAGTCCCTTTAATAAAGGGACTTAGGGATATTCCAAAATAAGGAAAAAAAGTGACCTATCTGTTTATTTCAGATTTACATTTGTCACCTGACCACCCTCGACTCGTTCGGGGGTTTTTAGCTTTATTGGAACAATATAAAAACAGCAATACCCAACTCTATATTCTAGGTGATTGGTTTAATGCATGGATTGGAGATGATGATTCTTCAGATTGGCTAGACCAAATTGTGAATGAACTTCAACTATTTACTGAATCTGGTAATCGCATATTTTTCCAAGTGGGTAATCGTGATTTTGCACTAGGACAGAAGTTTCTAGATCGTTTTAATGGAGAATTGATTCCAGAGGTTGATTATTTAACAATCGGACAATTAAAAATCCGAATTGAACATGGTGATGCCCTCTGTACTGACGATATTTCTTATCAAAAATTTCGTAAAATCATTAGAAACCCTTTCATATTAGGTTTTTTAAAAAGCACACCCCTAAGTTTCCGTAGAAAGCTGGCAAATGGTTTTCGTAAAAAAAGCCATCAAGCCAACCAAATGAAAAGTTATGACATCATGGATGTAAATCAACAAGCAGTTGAACATGCGATGCATGATGTGGACATTTTGATCCACGGTCATACACATCGCCCTGAAATTCATGATGTGCATGGGAAAAAAAGAATTGTACTCGGTGATTGGCGAGCAAATAGCACTGAAATTTTAGAAATAACTTTAGAAACGACAAATCAAGAATTAAAACTTAAAACTTGGGTATATTAATTTAAATTGAATACTTCAAGCTAAAACCGTAGCATCATAAATTCTTTAATTTCGCGTTATTCAACCTAAGATTGCGTAAATTAAACTTGAATTGATCTGAAAATTACACATACTTCATTCCTAGTTTATATAACACTGAGTTCACCATGTCTGCATTTAATAACATTACTGTCGAAAACCACGATGACAATAAAGTTTCATTACTTATTGATGGAAAACCAATTTCTGAAAAATTTGGGGTACAATTTGAAAGTAGTATTGTCGATGAACTTAAAGCACTAGAAGATGGCAAGGCATTACAACTCTTCGATCAATTTATTTTCTCTCATGGTGATCACAATTTCGAGCATAAATATCGTTATGTAACGAGCATTATCAAAACAGGTTCAATCTTTAAAATTCAAACCAACTTCGTTTACCGCATTACAGCTGAAGATAAACCACCAATGGAAAATGCGATTACCAATCAAGGTAAACTTTTAACTCCTGAAGAAATTCAAGAATTTATCAGCAAAAATGTTAAAAAAGCTATGCTGGAATACACCGACTTAAAATACGCATATTGATTTGAACTTGCTTTCAACTAAGCTGAAGAACCATTACTCTGAAGAACAATAGTGCTCTTCAGATTTTTTATCACTTTTACATCAATTCTTACTTATTTATAAATCTATACAACGATATTCACTCTTATTCATTGCAAGCATTTCATATTGAATTAAAATAAAATTTATTATTGTCGAGATGATCACTATGGATTTGTTGAATATTTCTAAAACACGATATACCACTAAAGCTTACGACCCTTCTAAGAAAATTCCTCAACAACAATTTGATCGCCTTATACAAATCCTTCGCCTTGCGCCATCTTCGATCAATATTCAACCATGGCATTTTTTTATCATTGAAAATGATCAAGCCAAACAACGTATTGCGAAATCACTCGTCGGCAAATATGCTTATAATGCCCCTAAAATCTTAGATTCATCACACAGTATTTTGTTTTGTACCAAAGCCGATATTACGGAAAATCATTTAACAAATTTATTAAATCAAGATGATCAAAGTGGTCGTTTTAAAGACCAAACTGCAAAACAAGCACAGCAAGATGCTCGAACAGGTTATGTAGACTTTTATCGAAATGAAAAAGGTGACATTCAACGTTGGGCTGAAAATCAAACCTTTATCGCACTTGGTCAAACTTTATTGGCTGCAGGTATTGAAGGCATTGATGCCACTCCGATTGGTGGATTTGATGAACAGATTATTAGTGAAGAATTAGGTTTAGTTGAAAAAGGACTCATACCTTCTGTATTACTCGCTTTAGGCTATCGAAGTGAGCAAGATTTCAATGCAAAACTACCTAAGTCTCGATTAAATCAAGATGATATTTTCACGGTACTTTGAGTTGTTTTAAGTTTTAGATTCATAAAAAAGGCATCTAAAGATGCCTTTTTGATTATTAAGCCTTTTAAACTGGATAAGCAGTTGCAATTTCTTGACTAATCATAGCGGCAGTTGCCGCTGACAAAGTCCAACCTAGATGACCATGTCCTGTATTGTAAAAAACACGCTCACGGTTACCACGTCGAACAACCGGCATCATATTTGGCATCATGGGTCTTAAACCTGTCCACGGAATACAATGCTCAGTAGAAATATCAAAATTTTTATTGGTCCAATCAATCAGAGGTTGTATCCGATCTGATCGAATATCACGGTTATAACCATTAAACTCTGCTGTTCCTGCTATACGCAAACGATCTGCACCCAACCTTGAAGTCACGATTTTTGCACTTTCATCAAGCAAACTAACCCACGGTGCATTTTCAATACTATGCTGATCATCTAATTGCACTGTAATCGAATACCCTTTGACTGGATATACATTGACACGGTCACCGAGTTGATTCGCCAATTGATAACTTCCAACACCACCACACACCAATACTGCATCTGCTTCCAAATGTTCAATGATTGCCGAATTTTGCAACATATTCTCAGTA
The DNA here is from genome assembly GCF_059515925.1 of Acinetobacter sp. CY81. Classification (NCBI taxonomy): domain Bacteria; kingdom Pseudomonadati; phylum Pseudomonadota; class Gammaproteobacteria; order Moraxellales; family Moraxellaceae; genus Acinetobacter; species Acinetobacter sp. CY81. Next base: position 413,907 of record NZ_JCAKNC010000001.1, on the reverse strand, counting down.
CTTTGATGATACTTAATCAGCACTTTATTTTGTGTATGTTCAACATCGACAACTTCCATACCAAATAAGTAATTCACGCCATTTTTTTTAGTTACATTGGCAAGTCCTGTAGTGAATTTATGAATATCTCCTGTTGCATCACCTGGGCAATAAAATCCACCATAGTAATTGCCAGTCAGGCTCGGCTCAATTTTTCGAATTTCATCTAAAGTGACTGCATGACGTTCCAAACCACCTGTACAAAGCATATCGTTCACACGAGTTGCAAAGTTATAATCCTGTTCTGAATGATAGAAATGTAAAATCCCTCTTTTCTCTAAATCAAAATCGATATTTTCTTGTTCAGCAATGCTAAATAATCGTTTTCTAGCTAAAAGTGCCAATCGCACCGTTTCATGTGTATTCGATTCATAATGTTTGATATTTCCAAGGAACTCCATCAACCAAGCATATTTATGCACACTAAATGATGGATTTAACAATAATGGGGCATTTTTTTGAGTCATCCATTTAATGCCTTTCAGCACTGTTGATTTTTGATTCCAGACTTCTGCATTACACGCTGATAATTGCCCACCATTGGCAAATGAAGTTTCCATAGCTGGAAAGAGATGACGGTCTATGACAGTGACTTGATAACCCATTTGAGACAGTTCATAGGCAGAGGTCACACCTGTTATACCTGAACCAATAATAACCACATGTGGCATAAACACACTCCTTGGAATTCCTTCCAATATATGCCCCATCTGTCACTGTACCTGAGAGCTTCGAATCAGATTCAATCCATTTGAATCTATCCATCCCCTTCGGTGAGCCTTATTTTTCCTAAAAAAGGCTTCTCTCCAGATGTTATATGATTATTACAGTCCTTTTGCCTGAGAGATTCCGGGGTCGTTGCTCCTTCGGCGTGTTCACAGAAGAACATCTCTCCTGCAATAATCTTTCATTGTTATAGTGCAATGTATATGCCATATCAAAATAAATAGTAAGGAAACAAAAGTAACAAATCATTTAAGACTCTTAAATTAACGATGGGTATGAATTGACATCACAATTCCCATACCTGCTAAGGTTGCAATGACCGCTGTACCACCATAACTCATGAGTGGCAATGGATCGCCTGTCACAGGTAAAACTCCACTGACCATACCCGCATTTAATAGCACAAAAAAGAAGAAGGTTAATGCAGTTGCACCCACATACAATCGTCCAAAACTATGGAACGAGTTCAAAGAAATGAATAAACAACGCAGAATAATCGCTGTGAACAAAATGAATAAGGTTAAAACACCCAAAAAACCAAACTCTTCAGCGAGAGTCGACATAATAAAATCAGTGTGATGTTCAGGTAGATAACCTAGGTGAGACTGAGTCCCATCGGTAAATCCTTTACCTACCAATCCTCCAGAACCAATGGCAATTTTAGATTGAATAATATTCCACCCTGCACCTAAAGAATCTGCTTCAGGGTCGAATAATGTGACTATTCGTTTCTTTTGATATTCCTGTAAAACAAACATCCAAGCCAATGGGGCTAAAGCAGCAAATGCACCAAATCCACCCAAAATAATGCGCCAAGATATACCACTTAAAAAAATGACAAAAATTCCCGGAATAATCAATCCAATATTAAGATCGGGTTGTAATACAACCAAGACAAAAGGAATCATCATCAAAAACAGCGCAATGATAACGTGGCTTAATTTAGGAGGAATTGTTTTACGTGAAAAATACCATGCCATCATCAATGGCATAGCAAATTTCATAATTTCGCTGGGTTGCATACTTCCGAGCCCAGGAATAGAGATCCAACGCTTTGCACCCAATCTAACTTCACCAACCACCAAGACCAAAGCCAACAATACAATTGAAATTGCATAAAGATACGGGCTAATCACTTGATAAACTTTGGGCGGAATCTGTGCAAATACAATCAGCACAATAAATCCGATAACAAAGCTCGAAGCTTGGCGGGCTAACATACTGCCATCTTCTGAAGTTGCACTATAAACGATAATTAATCCAAATAAGGCGTTAAGCACCAACAGCAATAATAACCAAGGATCAAGATGCACTCGATCCCAAAAAGATGACTTGGAATTAAAACTTCGGCCATCACGTAAAGCGTGACGTAAAAATTTATACTGTTGGGATGGTTCCATTAACTCGATATTTATTTTCAATCATTAAGCCACATTATATTGAAAATGTGGCTCGAATAATCATAAGACTCATGAATATAATTCAGTTATTGCTTCTAAATTATTGAACTACCCCACCAATAGTATTACTGACGCTACTGATTGAGAACTGATTCAGGATTCATATCTAAAAATATTCAAATCATCAGATTCAATCACAGGTTTCTTCTGAGAAATAATATCGGATAATAGCTGTGCAGAACCGCATGACATCGTCCAACCCAGTGTTCCATGCCCTGTATTGGTATATAGATTTTTAACAATTGTTTTACCTACGATTGGCGTCCCATCTGGAGTAGCAGGTCTTAAACCAGTCCAAAAATGAGCATCCGAAATATCGCTCGCATTTGGAAATAACTGTTGCAATACCATAATTAAAGTATCTTCACGTGTGGTATTGAGACTTCGATCATAACCATTGATTTCTGCCATTCCTCCTACGCGGATACGATCATCAAAACGAGTTAATGCAATTTTATAACTTTCATCCAAAATGGTTGAAATTGGTGATTTAGACTCATCCAATATTTTTGTGGTAATTGAATAACCTTTTAGAGGATAAACGGGTGCATCAATACCAATCAATTTCAGCATTTCATGGCTATAGCTTCCAAGTGCCATAACATAGGCATCGCCTTTAATTTGTGTTCCATCTTTCAACACAATCGCTTCAATCTGATCATTACTCTTAGAAATCGATTTGATATGAGTATTAAATAAAAACTGTACACCCTGCTTTTTCGCAATTTCAGAAAGCTGTGTGGTAAATTTCTGACAATCTCCAGTTTGATCATTTGGAAGACGCAGTCCTCCAACAAAATCAACAGTTGCATGCGCCAATGCAGGTTCAACTCTAATCACACCCTCTTTATCTAAGAGTTCAAATGGAACATTTTCTTCTTTTAATACTTCAGTATCTTTACCTGCGATATCGAGTTGTTCTTGTTTACGAAATAATTGCAAAGTTCCCAGCTGTCTTTCATCAAAATGGATTTGCGTATCTTTTCTTAACTGATCCAAACAATCACGGCTATATTCAGACAGTCGAACCATACGCTCTTTATTGATTTGATAACGATTAATATTACACTCTGCCAGCATCCTTATCATCCACTGATATTGATACATATCTCCTGTCAGCTTGATTGCCAAAGGTGAATGATGTTGAAACATCCACTTAAAGGCTTTTAAAGGTACACCTGGTGCAGCCCAAGGAGATGCATAACCTGGAGAAATTTGACCTGCATTGGCAAAGCTGGTTTCTAAAGCCACATTCGGTTGACGATCAATCACCGTAACCTCATGTCCTGCTTTAGATAAATAGTACGCGGTGGTGGTTCCGATCACACCTGCACCCATGACAACTACATGCATACAGCACCTCACTAGGATTATTATCGTTTTAAATGACAGTTTTATTGAATTACTTGCAACCTGAATCTCAAAATCACTCCGAGATTTAGGTTGAGATTTTCCTTATCTATAAATCAAACTATGCTTAATGAGCTATAGTTTCAAGTTTATTTGTGATTAAAAATTCTCATAAAAAAAGGCAGTTCACTATATGCATGAAATGCCTTCAATTTACTTTTTACAAACACTTTTTTTATAAACTAGATATTTTGAGATTGGATAATCAGCTGAGCTAAATCTAAATCTTCGGGATAGGTAATCTTAATATTGTCAGAACGCCCCATCACAACTTTGACTTTCTCACCCATATGCTCTAAAGCGCTCGCTTCATCAGTAATGCTAATTTGATCTTTTAAAGCCTGTTCAATGGATGACTTTAACAAGCCAATCGTTGAAATTTGTGGGGTTTGCGCTTGCCATAATTCATCACGACTCACTGTTGTTTCAATACTATTTTCATCTTCTGAATTGATTAACTTAGGAACTCGCTTTAGCGTATCTCTAACTGGAGTCGCTAAAATAGCACTACAATTTTCATTGAGTGCTGTTTGAACAAGCTCAATGAGATTTTCAGTACTGACGCATGGACGTGCCGCATCATGTACAAAAACCAAATCATTCGGATCTGCAAAATCAGTTAAAAAATTAAGTGCATTTAAAACAGAATTGACCCGTTCTTGACCACCATGACAAAACAAAGCTTTATCCGAATTTCTAAAACTTAAAGTTTGTGCAAAGTCATCATTTTCAGCAATTGCCAACACATAGGCAGTCAGTGGCAACTCATTCAGACGGTGCACAGTATGTTCAATCACTGTTTTTTCTTGGATGGTTTGATACTGTTTTAATTGTGTTTTTGAAAAACGATTCCCTGAACCTGCGGCAGGAATAATAGCCCATAACTTACGGTTGTTCAGATTCAGTTGAAGCTCGTTCATTGGTTCTTACATCTACTTGTGCAGTTGGATCAATATAAATCGGTTTGTAGTTGGTACTTACCGTACTCATTTGGACGAAAGTTTCATGTGGCTTAATCAGACCTAGATCTAAACGTGCATGTTCCTCAATGGCTTCTACACCATTTTTTAAGTCATACACTTCAGCCGCCAAAATGCGGTTTCTTTCTTTTAGTTCTTCATTGGTTTCAATTTGTTGTTGAATATTCTGAACTAAAGCTTGATGAGGGAAATAACCACCTTCTCCAAACCAAAAACGATATTGAAAAACTGCAATAATCAATATCGCAGCAATCAAAATCACTTTACTTGAAGTTGTTTTAAAGACATCTAACATGTATTTTGGTCTTATTTAACAGCATTTATTTAAAGTGATAATATACATCAAATAATTTTCATGAAGAACACTAAACTGTAGCAAAACTGCAAAACTCGCACAAAATATTTACGAGTAATACTTTTACGATAAATTCATGTTAAATAACAAATTAACTAAACTATGTTTTTATTTACTAAACACTTTCCGACTTGTCAAAAACTCAAATTAAATAAGATATTCAATTTATGCCCTATCCTTCTGGAATCTCTGTGCTATTAAGAATACTTACTGCTACGGTACTCATCATTTTCATCTTATATATACTGATTTCTTGCGAGAAACAAAAAAGAGTTAATGGTATTGTTCAAAATAATGAATTTTGTGGATTCTATGTCGGTTATTATGAAAAGAGAACATCGCGCAGTGCGACGAAAACAAAATATATTGAAATTAAAAAAAATAATTCGATAGAGAGTTTTTTAATAAATTTCCAAACCACTGGATTAAATCATTTGATCCAAGACCAAGAGATTTGTCTCTCCTATTACCACAACCTTTTTAGTGAAAAGTCTACGATTCATATAAAAACTAAACCCTAGCAAATTGATAATCAACCATCAAAAATAGCTGAACGACAATAAAAAACCACCCCTTTCAGAGTGGTTTTTTACAATCTAAATCAATAATTTAATATTAATTTAAACCTTTAAATTCTGCTTTACCGCGGTAAGCAGCATTGGTTAATTCTTCAATACGAAGCAATTGGTTATATTTTGCTACACGGTCAGAACGGCAAAGTGAACCAGTTTTGATTTGACCTGCTGCTGTACCCACTGCCAAGTCAGCAATTGTTGAATCTTCAGTTTCACCAGAACGGTGAGAAATCACTGTAGAGTAACCATTTGCTTTAGCAAGGTAGATCGCATCTAAAGTTTCAGTCAACGTACCGATTTGGTTGTATTTAATCAGAATAGAGTTACCTACTTTCTCATTGATACCACGTTGTAAAATTTTAGGGTTTGTAACGAATAAATCATCACCAACCAATTGGATTTTGTCGCCAAGGATTGAAGTTAGATAAGACCAACCTTCCCAATCAGACTCATCCAAACCATCTTCAATCGAGATAATTGGGTATTGATTTACTAAACCAGCTAAATAGTCAGAGAACTGGTTGCTAGTGAATGCTTTATTGCCTTCACCTGCAAGGATGTACTGACCGTTTTTGTAGAATTCTGAAGATGCACAGTCAAGCGCAAGCATGATGTCAGAACCAGCTTTGTAGCCTGTTTGACCAATTGCTTCAAGAATAACAGTAATCGCTTCTTCGTTAGAACGAAGGTTTGGTGCAAAACCACCCTCATCACCAACTGCAGTGTTTAAACCTTTTTTGTTTAAAACTGATTTTAAAGAATGGAAAATTTCAGCGCCGGCACGTAAAGCTTCAGAGAATGAAGAGAAGCCCACTGGCTCAATCATAAATTCTTGAATATCAACGTTATTGTCTGCGTGTGAACCACCATTGATGATGTTCATCATTGGTACAGGCATTGTCAAAATTGATTGACCACGTAAGTCAGCGATGTATTGGAAAAGAGGAATTTTCTTTTCGTCTGCAGCAGCACGCGCAGCAGCTAATGACACGGCTAAAGTTGCGTTTGCACCTAATTTTTCTTTATTTTCAGTGCCGTCTAAAGCGATCATCGTGTTATCGATGTCTTTTTGTTCGAAAACTGATTTACCAACCAATGCATCACGGATCAGCGTGTTTACATTGTTAACCGCAGTTTTAACGCCTTTACCTAAGTAACGAGCTTTATCGCCATCACGAAGTTCTAAAGCTTCACGAGAACCAGTTGAAGCACCAGATGGTGCACATGCACGGCCAACTACGCCAGATTCTAAGATTACGTCTGCTTCGATGGTTGGGTTACCACGAGAGTCCAAAATTTCACGTGCACGAATGTCAACGATTTGGCTCATGAACAATTCCTCAGTTGATTAATAACGAGATGCTAAAATTAGCATTAATGAGTATCTAATTTTTTGAAACCTTTCACCAAGGTATCCAATTCTTTCAGTTGCGCCAAGAATGGCTCAAGTTGCGACATACGTAGCGCACAAGGACCATCACATTTCGCTTTATCTGGATCAGGATGCCCCTCAAGGAACAATCCAGCAAGACCTGTTGCCATACCTGCACGAGCAAGTGTCGAAATCTGCGCACGACGACCGCCCGCTGAGTCAGCACGACCACCCGGTGTTTGAAGCGAATGTGTCACATCAAAAAATACAGGGACATTCATTTCTTTCATGGTGTCAAAGCCAAGCATATCTACAACCAAGTTGTTGTAACCAAATGCTGAGCCACGCTCACATAAAATTAATTTGTCATTTCCTGCTTCCAAGCACTTATTCATAATATGACGCATTTCATGCGGTGCAAGGAATTGAGCTTTTTTAATGTTGATAATGGCATCTGTTTTTGCCATCGCTTCAACAAGATCAGTCTGACGACTAAGGAAGGCTGGTAGCTGAATAATATCAGCTACCTCAGCAACAGGCGCTGCTTGATACGGTTCATGTACATCGGTAATGATCGGAACATTAAACTGCTTTTTAATGTCAGCTAACCATTCAAGACCCTTTTCAAGACCTGGGCCTCGAAAAGAAGTTAAGCTTGAGCGATTGGCTTTATCAAAACTTGCTTTAAATACATATGGAATATCTAAACGTGTGCAGATATCAATATATGTTTCAGCAATTTCAAAAGCCAAATCTTTTGACTCAAGTACGTTCATTCCGCCGAATAATACAAATGGCAAGTGATTTGCCATTTGTATATCGCCTAAACGTACAATTTCTTGTGGTTTTAGTTGCGACATTTAAACTTCCTAGTTTGTTCCTAAACGATCAAGACGTCGATACAGTCATTATTTAGTTTTAACATACTGCTGTTTTGCAGCATCGATAAAGCTAGCAAATAATGGATGCCCATCGCGTGGTGAACTTGTAAATTCCGGATGGAATTGTACAGCAATAAACCAAGGATGTTCAGGAATTTCAACAGTTTCTACTAAACGTTGTACTGGTGAATAACCTGAAATTTTCATTCCTTTCTCTTCTAGAGCTGGAATGAAACGGTTGTTCATTTCGTAACGATGACGATGACGTTCAACAATCTCATTTGAACCATAAACCTGAGCTGTTTTGGTACCTTCAACCAATTCAGATTTTTGAGCACCCAAACGCATCGTACCGCCAAGATCAGACTCAGCACTACGTTGTTGAACTTCACCACGTTCATCTAACCATTCAGTGATTAAACCAATCAATGGAGACTTCGTTGAACGGTTAAATTCAGTAGAAGTTGCATCTGCAATACCCGCAACATTACGTGCATATTCGATTACAGCCAATTGCATACCTAAACAAATACCAAGGAATGGCACTTTGTTTTCGCGAGCAAATTGAATCGCCTTCATTTTGCCTTCTGTACCACGTTCACCGAAGCCACCTGGAACTAAGATTGCATCAGCATCTTTCAATACTTCTGCGGCATCTTGGCTTTCAAGTTCTTCTGCATTTACGTAGTCAATCTGAACTTTAACGAGGTTTTTCACACCAGCGTGTAAAAGTGCTTCGTTTACAGATTTGTATGCATCTGGAAGTTCAACGTATTTACCGACCATTGCAACACGTACTGTATATTCAGGGTTCAATAAAGACTGAACAACATTATCCCAATCAGTTAAATCTGCTTCAGGTAAGTCGTTATAGCCAAAACGCTCACAGATAAGATCATCAACGTCTTGTTCATAGAATGTACGTGGAATTTCATAAATCGTACGAGCATCTTTACATACTACAACTGCACGCGCTTCTACGTTAGTGAATAACGCAATTTTACGTTTAGTGTCTGCATCAACATCGTATTCAGTACGACAAATCAAAATATCTGGCTGAATACCAATCGACAATAACTCTTTTACAGAGTGTTGAGTCGGCTTAGTTTTAAGCTCAGCAGCTGATTTGATATATGGAAGCAAAGTAAGATGCATTAGCATGGTGCGTTTATGACCAAGCTCAACCATCAACTGACGTACAGATTCCATGAATGGGAGAGATTCAATGTCACCTACTGTACCGCCGATCTCAACGATCGCAACGTCATAACCTTCACCAGCGCGAAGTACGCGCTCTTTAATATTATCCGTAATATGTGGAATAACTTGAACTGTACCGCCAAGATAGTCACCACGACGTTCTTTGTTTAGAACATCTTGGTAAACACGGCCTGAAGTAAAGTTATTTAACTTAGTCATTTTTGCACGACGTAAGAAACGTTCGTAATAACCCAAGTCTAAATCAGTTTCAGCACCATCCTCAGTGACAAAAACCTCTCCATGTTGGAATGGGCTCATTGTCCCTGGATCGACATTAATGTATGGATCCATTTTGACCATGGTAACTTTTAAACCACGGGCTTCTAAAAGTGCAGCAACTGAAGCAGCTGAAATACCTTTACCTAGTGATGAAACTACACCACCAGTCACGAAAATAAAATGGGTCATTGGGTTTCTCGTACAATCAAGCCTAATTCGGCCTACAATGTTGCGCAATTTTACTTTACCTTGTACCAATAAAGCAAAGTCAATCCGCATCAATTCAAAGAACAATAAACAATTGGTTATTCTATCATCATTTCCAATAAAGATTTAGTCAAACTTAGGGTGATTTCATCATGTGAATTTGCTGTTATACTACCGACATCAATTTATCAAGTTTTGTTTTGAGCGATTATGAATAAGAAACTTTTAATTGCTGGTGCGATTGCAACTGCATTGGTTTTAACAGCATGTGTAAAAAAAGAAGAACCTAAAGAACCAGAACAGGAAACAACAACTGAAGAAGTTCAACAACCTGTTCAAGTTGATCCTGTAGAGCCGACTGAAGTTGAAATTCCACCTGCTCCTGTGTCTGTAGAGCACCAAGAGTCGAATAACACATCAGCTACGATTACTCGTGAATATCGCGATGCGCCTGCTGCTCAGGAATCAAATCCAGTTCCTAAAGCTGAACCTAAGCCTGCTGTAGAAAAACCGACTCCTTCGCCTAAAGCGAACTCTGAGACTGGTCAATCTGAAGATGATGCAGTTGCTGCTGCCATTGCTGCTGCTACGCCTGCTTTAGATAACTAATTTTTTAGATTTATCTGATGTAAAAAACCGAGCTATATGTCTCGGTTTTTTATTTTTAAATTAATATTCATAAAAAGGATCAAATAAAATCCAGAGGTTCATCTTTTGAGCTAAATCTACAAGCTTTATAATTTCTTCTAAAAATTATTTTTTATATTGATCAGTTGTATTTAATTCCAACTTTAACAATTCATTTCTAACTTGAGTCAAATCATCCCCATTGAATAATTCATGATCTATAAATGTAATTTCAGATAGTAATGGAAAATCAGTACTATCTAAATCTAACAACACAGAAGCAATTTCTGCCGAAACAACAATATTTTCGATAGCTTTTTTGCTTTCTATAGCATTTACATCAAAAATATGGACTGCGAACACTTCTTTACCTCTTACAATCCAAAACCTTGGATTACCTCATCCACAATGAAGTAAAAATCACTTAATCTAAATTTAAAACGAACATCATTCTTATCTTGATAAAATAGGTGGAAAAACTCTATCTCAATATTCTCTTCCCTTTTTTCTTGACTAATTAGACATAAAATTTGTCCATCAAAGGAAATTTCAGCAGTTAAATGTTTATGAGATGAATCACTTACATGATCAATATTAAATTTTGATTTCATTATTTGACCTGTGTTTTTTTGTTTAAATATCACCATCTTTGAAAAAATATTTTTAATATTGGATTATCAATGCACCAATCTTTCCACAATCAATTAACTTCAAATTCAATTTCTTTTTTATCAACTGTCTGTAAATAATCTAACCATTTATTCAATATTTCCACAAACGAATCAAGATTAAGTTCATCTTAATAGGAATCACCAAAGCGCTCTTTAAAAATAATATTATCTTGTTGAATAATAGCTTTAGCAGAATCTGTCAAATTAACAAGTTCAACTCTCCACATCATATTTTCAAGCTTATATAAATTTATGATATTTAATATTCTATATACTGAGTCAGTAGTATCCATTGAACCTATGAAATTAGCTGCAACACTCCAATATTTTTCTTCGTCATTTTCAATTTTCTGCGTTATATTCAAGTAAGGAAAGTGAATGATTTCACCTCCTTCATATTCTTGAGTCCAATTAAAAAAGAACTTCACTTTCATAAATATTTATCCTGCATTAAACCTAATTTATATCGCTGAATCATCTCATCTATTGCATACACAATATCATTATCCTCAGCACTCAAATTCAAGCCTATTGCAATTTTTTTCATATCTGTCATGGCTTTATAATTAAATTTTCGTAAAAATAGATCTAAAATCACATATCTAAACTCATCATTCATTTTATTTTTTGAAACTTTTATCAAACTTTCTTTTAATCGTTCAAATTGTTGATCATTGATTTTTTCAAAGTCAGAATACAAGTGGTGTGCAAACCACTCAATACCTTTAGTCTTTAGTAAATCCTCATCAGATAAAACATCCATATAGAAATTAAATATATTTTCAGGAAAGCTCTGCTCCAAAAGCATAGAATATTCAATTTCATGTACGAGATTATTCAAAAATTTACTATTTCCACTTTTACCCTTTCTACAAAAAACTTCTTTTTCAATTTGATCTAAATTCACATACCCTCGCTAAAATATCCAACATATTAAACAGCACTTTTATCTAGTCTTAGTTTGAGTTAATAAAAACTCAGCCATCAATTTATTCGCCCATGAATGTGTTGATCTTGTTCCTTCATAAAACCCACAATGACTTCCCTTTTTGGTCGTCACAACCACAATATTATCCATATTTTGGATCATATCTTTATAGGGTTCTAAATTTTGAATATGACACACAGGATCATCTTCAGCATTTAAAATCATCAGAGGAATTTTGACATTTTCAAACACATAAACAGGGTTCACCGCTTTGTGATATGACTCAAGGCTTTCATAGCCCGCCAAGTGATAATACCGTGACTGAAAGTCTTGCAAATTGGTGGTGTGTAGAACATGAGCGACATCCGATAAAGATGCCCAAGTAGTTTTATAAGGATGTATAAAAGCTTTAAATAACTTCTTGGTCATCACTTTTGAATAAAATGGATGAACAAGGTTAAAACCTGTTTCGGTGTTATAGCCTGGGCACAAAGCAAATGCGGCTTTTAATGGTGTCTGTTCACCCTCTTCACCCAGATAACGAACCAGCAATCCAGTTCCTGCAGATGAACCCACACCATATAAATCAGACTTTGGAAATGTAGTTTGAATAAATTCAATTTGCTCTTTTAAATCTGCTGTAGATCCAAATAGATTAATTTTTGGTACAGGCATCGGCAATTTTGCATGACCACGGCGAATACAAAGTGCAATACGCCAACCTGTGTATTGATTCAAGTCTTTTACCAATTCACGCATGCTTTCAGGTGACCCTGTAATGGTATGCATGAGAACAATCGTGGGCGTATCCTTTGGAAGATCATATCCAAACCAAACCACTGCAGTCACTCCACCATCTTGCATGGTCAGTTGATCAACTTTGTCATATTCAAGCTGAATCGTTCTTTTACGAATCAAATCAAAATACAATAAATGAATATGGGTATTAGCTAACCACGGTGTAGGACGATACTTATTTTGAAGTTGATCCAATTGTTCAATAATTTTGGCTGACGAGCTCTGAGACTTAAAATAAAGCTTAGGACGTTCAGCACCTGTCAGCTGATCAAGGACATTTTCTATAACAAAATTCAGTTTTTTAATCATGATATTCATGCTTTCTAAACCTTATACTTTTCACATTAATTTTAGTTTATGTACAAAATCTATGCAAAAGTCATTCCCTGATCAACATATTCAACTGTATTAACTTAATTAGACGGCGCTTGAGCCATACGCTGTCCCATTAAAGTCGCTAATGCTTCAATTCCACTTTTAGGACGAATCATCACCTCAAAATCAACCATTTTACCCTCTTCATTGAAACGAATCATATCAATCCCTTTGAGTTTTTTATCTCCAATATTTGCAGAAAATTCTAAAACTACATTTAAACCATCTTCGGTATAAAATTCACGGTGATAAGTAAAGTTTTCAAAAATTTGAATCACATTGCTCAAAATAAAAAATACGACAGGCTTTCCTGGATAGGGATTAAATGCAACAGGTGAACGGAACACAATGTCATCTTCCAAAAGCTCATTGAGAATAGACATGTCACGATTGGCCAACATTTCATGCCAGCGTGCAATTGATTGTTGAGTTTGTTGAATCGCCATATAAAATTCCTTTTCAAATATTCTTCATTTTAGGTTTTAATTCATGCTGAGTAAGAGTCGAAACTATCACTCAAATACCCTCTATTAAACTTAATCAGAATAGAAAATTTAATAGAGGATTTATCTTATTGAGTAATGCTTAAATTACAGCTGCCAATTCAGCACCTTGACGTATTGCGCGTTTTGCATCTAATTCACCTGCTTCTTTAGCCCCACCAATGAGGTGTACAGACTTCCCTGCTTGCTGTAACTGTTCATACATCGCTGTAAATGACTCTTGACCTGCACAGATCACCACATGATCTACATCAAGTACTTTAACTTGCCCATCAACTGAAATATGCAAACCTGCATCATCAATTTTTTCATAGTTCACACCGGGAATCATATTTACATTGCGATTTTTTAAACCTGTACGGTGAATCCAACCTGTGGTCTTGCCTAGCCCTGCACCTACAGATTTCGCTTTACGTTGTAATAGATAAATTTCACGCTCAGATTGTTCAACCACAGGTTCTTTTAGACCACCGACATGTGCATAGCTCGTGTCGATTCCCCATTCATCATAGAATTTTTCAGCATTGAGACTTGAACTTTCACCTGAATGAGTTAAATATTCCGCTGTATCAAAACCGATACCGCCGGCACCAATAATCGCTACACGTTTTCCAACAGGTACGCGGTCTTTCAGAACTTCGATATAAGACAAGACTTTAGGGTGATCGATTCCTGGAATATCTAATGAACGTGGGGTTACACCTGTCGCCACAACGATTTCATCAAACTCAGAGTCATTTAACTCTTCAAATGTCGCGGTATGCTTCAACTGTAATTTGATATTTGGTTTGAGTTCAATTTGACGTTTGAAATAACGTAATGTTTCGTAGAACTCTTCTTTACCCGGAATCGTTTTCGCAATATTAAACTGACCACCGATTTGATTTGCCGCATCAAAAATGGTGACTTGATGTCCACGATCAGCGGCATAGGTTGCAAAACTTAATCCTGCTGGACCCGCACCAATTACTGCAATATTTTTAACTTGTTCACTTTGTTTGAAAATCAGTTCCGTTTCAAAACACGCACGTGGATTGACTAAACAGGTTGCTATACGCAGTGAAAAAATATGATCTAAACATGCTTGGTTACAACCGATACAAGTGTTGATCTCATCACTTTTACCAGCTTCAGCTTTATTCACAAATGCAGAGTCCGCCAATAATGGTCGCGCCATCGACACTATGTCTGCATGACCTGAAGCCAATACATGCTCAGCCATTTCAGGTGTATTAATTCGGTTTGAAGTAATTAATGGTACCTTGACATGCCCTTTTAGTTTTTCAGTCACCCATGTAAATGCTGCACGTGGTACTTTGGTAGCAATCGTCGGAATACGCGCTTCATGCCAGCCTACGCCAGTATTGATAATGGTTGCACCCGCTTTTTCGATTTCTTTAGCGAGATAAATTACTTCATCTAAAGTCGAACCACCTTCAACCAAATCCAGCATCGAGAGACGATAAATAATAATGAAGTTCTCACCCACTTCTTGGCGGGTACGTCTCACGATTTCGATTGGAAGTCGAATTCGATTTTCATAACTACCTCCCCATTCATCATCACGATGATTGGTACGTGCAGCAATAAATTCATTAATTAAGTAACCTTCTGACCCCATGATTTCAACACCATCATACCCAGCGTGTTGTGCCAATTTGGCACAATTGGCAAAATCTGCGATGGTTTGATTCACTTCAGCAGAGGTCAAAGCATGTGGCTTGGTTGGGTTAATCGGGGCTTGAATGGCAGAAGGTGCTACGTTTTCAGCTTGATAAGAATAGCGACCTGTATGCAGAATTTGCATCGCAATCTTACCGCCTGCATCATGCACCGCCTGTGTAATGACTTTATGTTTTTCAGCTTCTTCTAGCGTATCTAATTTTGAACCACCTGCAAAAGTCACCCCAGCATCATTTGGTGCGATGCCCCCTGTCACAATCAAGCCTACACCACCTGCCGCACGCTCTGAATAAAATGCAGCCATACGATCATAACCACCGGGAACTTCCTCTAAACCGATATGCATTGACCCCATCAAGACACGGTTTTTTAAGGTAGTAAATCCTAAATCTAAGGGTGAAAGTAAATTTGGATAATTTGACATCAGTACTCCTTGGCTGGCTTTTGCTGGCATTTTTGTTGTTTATTGCACTTTGTTGCATTCGCATTCAATAACTTTATAAGCGAGAATTGCATTTTGTGCAACATGTTGCATAATAGACTTTAATCAATTTTGTTAGAAAAATTATAATGTCGTTGTCCCATGTACTACTCACCAGTTTAATCGAAAGACCTAGCTCAGGTTTCGAGCTTGCTCGTCGCTTTGATAAGTCTATGGGATTTTTCTGGAAAGCGACGCATCAACAAATCTATCGTGAATTGGGCACAATGCAGTCCAAAGGATGGATATCAATTTTAGAAAGTGAACAAGATACTGGTCGTAAGAAAACCTACCAAGTTGAATTGGCAGGACGAATAGAACTCACTGAATGGCTCAATAAACAAGGTCAACCGGCTCAATTACGTGAAGAGCTCATGGTACGTCTACGGGTCGAAGCCCAATTGGGACAAAATACCCTACTTCCAGAGTTAGAACGCCATTTAATTTTGCATCAAAATCAGTTAAAACTTTATCAAATCATTTTTGATAAAGACTTTGCTCAATCCAATGATCAAGATCGAAAACTCTATATTCACAAAATGATTTTACAACTGGGTATTGAATTGGAACAAGGTTGGATCAATTGGCTAGAGCGTGTTATTCACCAGCTTAAACAGTTTGATCAAGCATCTAAATAAATGAGTCTGCCTATAGTTCTGGTTTTAAACATAGATTCTATAGCTGAAATACCATCTCAAAATAAAAACAAGGTACAACTATGCCTCATTTTAAAATGCCTGACGGCGAACAACTTTATGTCAGAATCATTGGACGTGGAGAGCCTGTATTGGTGCTATCTGGCTTAGGCATGCAAAGTTGGCAATGGTTGCCTTACTTAGCAATGAATTTGAATAAATTCCAGTTCATTATTCCAGATTGGCGTGGTTTTGGTGGATCTAAAAATTGTGCGATCCCGCAAGATTTAAATGCCATAGAAAATCATTGGCGTGATGTTAAAACCCTAATCGAACAACTTAAATTAGATCAATTTATTTTGATGGGATATTCCATGGGGGCAACTACTTCCATGCATGGGTTTCACTATGGAGATTTAGCTTCAAAAATTAAGGCATATTTACATATCGACCAAACGCCAAAAATTAGCTCTGATGAGTCTTGGCGTTATGGATTAATGGGCGATAAGCATCTTCAAGTTAAACAATTATTAGCCTCACTTGATGATTTTCTGAGTCAAAGAGTATCAATTCAATATATTGACGAACTCTCGACTCAAGATCATCAAGACTTAACCGAAATGTGGCTGAAGTTCATTAGCTTACAAGCCTCAGATAACATGACACCGAAAATATTTAAATTGGCATTCAATACGCCCAAACTGAAAAACCATCTTTTACCGATAAAACGATTAGATTATTTGAAATGGTATATTTCTAATTATTTAAATCACACAGAAGACTATCGCCAAGCAATAGCGAAATTGAATTGTTCAACGACTTTCTTTATTGGCGAACAGTCAACGCTTTACCCATCTATCGGGCAAATCCAAATTGCAGAATCTGTTCAAAACTCTAAATACGTCCTATTTAAGCGTTCTGGGCATACACCCTTGACGTCTGAGCCGATTAAATTCACCCAAGAAATTTCAAAGTTTTTGAAAAATAGTATTTAAAATGATGCTTCATTAATAAAGGCTCAAACGCTGAGCCTTTATGATTTACTTTTGAAAGGATGAGATTTAACTAGCTCGTTTTATCCATTTGAATAAAGCCAAAATGCTCAATCACGCCTTTATTCTTTAGGGCTTGAATTTCAGACTCATTGCGATATCGACTCAGTATTTCGGCTGTATGCTCGCCTAACATTGGTGGTGCACGATGGTATTCTACTGGCGTGTCCGACATTCGAATGGGCGATGCAATCATTTTGAATTGATCGTTTAAAGCATGTTCCATTGAAACAACCATATTACGATGCCGAATTTGCGGTTCTTCAAATGCATCTTCAATGCTATTAATAACGCCAACTGGAACTTTGTATTGGTGAATTGCATCAACCCAATGTTTAGCTTGCTGACTCAGAAAGTGCTGACTTAAACATTGAATCAATTCTACTCTATTTTTGACACGATCTTGATTTTTAATATAGCGGTGATCGTCTAACAGTTCAGTCAACCCAATCGCGATGCACAAATCCTTAAATTGCTTATCATTTCCGCATGCAATAATAAATTCTTTATCCTTTGCTTTAAATGTTTGATATGGAACAATGTTGGGATGACTATTCCCCATACGCTTTGGCGAAACACCTGTAGTGAGATAGTTCATACCTTGATTGGCTAAAGTTGCAACTTGGACATCTAATAATGAAATATCGATGTATTGCCCACGACCCGTATGTTGTCTTGCCAATAGCGCTGCTTGTATAGCAACTGTAGCATACAGCCCAGTTTGAATATCAACAACAGCAACACCCACCTTTTGAGACCCTGCTCCAGGCTCACCTTCTTTTTCACCTGTGATACTCATTAACCCTGACATACCTTGAATCACAAAGTCATAGCCAGGTTCTTCAGCGCGTGGTCCAGTTTGACCAAACCCTGTGATTGAGCAATAGACCAGTTTCGGGTTAATTGCACTCAAGGTTTCAAAATCTAACCCATACTTAGCCAGTGAACCAACTTTATAGTTTTCAATGACCACATCTGAATTCATCGCAATATCTCGAACCAATGCTTGTCCTTCTGCTGTCGCTATATCAATCGCAACTGAATACTTATTACGATTGGCACATTGAAAATAACCAGACTCACGTGTCATTTCACCCGATGCATCCATCATCCAAGGTGGCCCCCAAGTACGCGTATCATCACCTACTTTTGGACGTTCGATTTTAATCACTTCAGCACCTAAATCCGCTAAAATTTGACCACACCATGGTCCTGCCAGTACACGGCTTAAATCTAATACTCGAATTCCTTGCAATGCACTCATGATTTTTGCCTCCTTTTATTTCAAGCTTGGGATTTAAAGCGCTTCAAGAAAGCTTCCCAAGCTTGAAAATTTTATTATTTTTAGGTTTTACTGGTGGTTAAGGTATCAGCTTTGACGGTCGTTTCAGTTGTTACACCGTCAGCAACACTGGCATCCTCTTTGTCTTGATTGACCAATGAAGATTGTTGCGGATCGTATTGACGTTCACGAATCAATAACCCTGGAATCACACCTGCAATGAAGTAAGCAGCCCCCATTACGATAAATGCCATGGTGAATGAACTACCAGCCGCAATCATACCAATCGTCGCTGGAGCAATCGCAGCACCCAAACGCCCCATATTATATGCACCACCAATCGCAGTCCCACGTACATCCGTTGAGAAACTTTCTGCCATATAGGTTGCATTTACACCATATGGAATACCGTATAAGAAACCAAAGATCACCAATAAATATGCAATATTGTCAGGTGTATTAAAGAAGATAATCACAGGTAAGAATGCTGCCGTCGTGACGGTACCAAAAACAAAAGTTATTCGTCGTCCTAACTTATCTGCTGCATAACCTGCTAAAATTTTACCCAAAATCATCGCTGTATATGCACCCACCATATAACCCGTTAAGGCTTTAAAGTTCATATTCAGTTCAGTTTCAAGATACATTGGCATCCAGTTATTTACACCATAATAACCAAACTGTAAGAATGCAGCCGTGGTCATCCAAAGCAAGAACATTTTACGATGTTGGGTATGACTGAAA
The DNA here is from genome assembly GCF_059515925.1 of Acinetobacter sp. CY81. NCBI lineage: Bacteria > Pseudomonadati > Pseudomonadota > Gammaproteobacteria > Moraxellales > Moraxellaceae > Acinetobacter > Acinetobacter sp. CY81. The sequence continues at coordinate 394,644 of NZ_JCAKNC010000001.1, read as the reverse complement.
ATACGTTTGTAAATACTTTCAGATGCTTTAGCAGTCGGTTGTCCTGAAACAGGCTGATTAACCTGTGTTGTAATAGGATCAAGCTTTAATTGTTTTTGCTTAAGCTGATTAATTTTTGCTTCTTGCCATGATGCAGGCTCAGGTACATAGCGCATAAAGATTAAAGCAAATGCTGCTGGAATAATGGTGACATAAAACAACATACGCCAGCCATGATCAGGAATGATCGCACCTGCCATTAAAGTCGCCACGATATAACCCACGGTTTGACCTGTTTGAAGTGTCCCCAGTACGGTTGTGCGATATTTGGTCGGAACGTATTCAGCCATTAAAGTATTACACGCCATATAAAGTGAACCTAAACCAAAGGCACCAATAAAGCGTAAAATCATAAATTGCTCGTAGCTTTGAGTAAAACCCAAAATACAGGTCATAATCGAAAAGAAAACCACTGACCAAGCAATCGTTTTTACACGACCAAATTTGTCACAAGCCCATCCACCCGTAATACCACCTAGCGCCATACCTGCCAATGAAGCACTGCCTAACATCCCTGCTTCAAAATTGGTTAAGCCAAATTCAGCTTTTAAACTGGTTAAACTAAATGACAGCAACATGATATCTACGCCGTCGATTACCAGCGAGACAAATGCAAATATAAAAGCCAGCTTCCATGTTTTCGACGTGATCTTATGGGCAGTACCCACATTTGAAGGCAGTTTTAATCCGATCACATCACTGTTTTGTATTTCATTATTCATCATCCATACCCTCATTTTCCCAAATGAGTCATCGGATCTACATCTAAATGCTTTTAAATATAAATATTTGATTATTATTATTTTTATAAAAATTTACACTTTCAAAATAACAAAGCATCTCTATAGACTCTCGATGAATCCTTTTTCGATCTATTATTGAATTGACTAGAATTTAACATTGAGGGAATTATCCGTATTCCCTCAAAGGGTCTTTTAAAGAGGTATTTCTAATTCGCGAATGCTGCGATACCTGTTTGGGCACGACCTAAAATGAGTGCATGAACATCATGTGTACCTTCATAAGTATTCACGACTTCAAGGTTCACTAGATGTCGAGCAACACCAAATTCATCACTAATGCCGTTACCGCCCATCATGTCACGTGCAACGCGTGCAATATCTAAAGCTTTACCACAGTTATTACGCTTAATTAGAGATGTGCCTTCAACAGAGGCAATGCCTTCATCTTTCATCCGACCAAAGCGCAAAGCCACCTGTAGACCTAAAGCGATTTCAGTTTGCATATCTGCAAGTTTCTTTTGAATCAATTGATTCGCAGCAAGTGGACGACCAAATTGTTTACGATCCATCGTATATTGATGTGCAGCATGCCAACAGAATTCTGCTGCACCCATCGCGCCCCAAGCAATCCCATAGCGAGCACTGTTTAGGCAAGTGAATGGACCTCTTAATCCACGCACTTCTGGAAAAGCATTTTCCTCAGGTACGAAAACATTATCCATCACAATTTCACCTGTGATCGATGCACGTAAACCCACTTTGCCATGAATGGCTGGTGCAGAAAGACCTTCCCAACCTTTTTCTAAAATGAAACCGCGTATGTCGCCAACGTTGCCTTCAGCAGATACTTCTTTAGCCCAAACGACAAATACATCTGCAATCGGACTATTGGTGATCCACATTTTGGCACCTGTTAAACGGTATCCACCCTCTACTTTTTTCGCTCGAGTAATCATACTGCCGGGATCAGAACCATGATCAGGCTCCGTTAAGCCGAAACATCCGATATATTCGCCTGTTGCAAGTTTTGGTAAATACTTTTGCTTTTGCTCTTCAGAGCCGAATTCATTAATGGGAACCATCACCAAAGAACTTTGCACACTTGCCATTGAACGATAACCTGAATCGACGCGCTCAATTTCACGCGCAACTAAGCCGTAGCTCACATAGTTTAGCCCTGCACCGCCATATTGTTCTGAAATCGTTGGACCTAAGAGGCCAAGCTCACCCATCTCACGAAAAATAGTCACATCCGTTTTTTCATGACGAAATTGTTCAAGTACACGTGGTGCAAGCTTATCTTGGCAATAGGCAAATGCAGTATCGCGAATCATCCGTTCATCTTCGGTTAACTGTTGTTCGATCAGAAATGGATCTTGCCAATTAAATTGAACTTTTGCTTTTTTTGTCGTGACCATTTGATTCATAGCATCCTCTGCTTATTTAGATCATTATTTTCATCTTGATGCTATGTCTGTGTTCGCTATAATTCAAACGATATATATGCATGCAGATATGCTATTTTGGAATATCTAAAATTAAATTGAATAAATAAGCGTGTTTTAAATGTCTAATTTCAAATCAATGCTTTTAAAATTTGAATATTTTGCATAGATTAAAGCACTAACTATGTATTTAACTTATACCTAAATGGATCAAGGACTCTTCCATGCGGCGAACTATTCCATCTCTACAGGGACTGTTATGTTTTGAATCTGCGGCAAAACATCAGAGTTATACTCACGCATCTCAAGAGCTTTTTATTACTCAAAGTGCTGTATCCCGACAAATCCAACAGCTAGAAGACTTACTGGGTTTAAGCTTATTTAACCGCACACGACATGGCGTTGAATTGACTCAAGCGGGTCAGCAGTATTATCAAAGTATTAAGCCTTATTTAATTGGCTTGGAGCAATGTACTTTAGATGTCATTACACATAAAGGTTTAGGTGGAACTTTAAAATTAGGTGTTGTGCCGACATTTGCCACCCGCTGGCTACTGCCTAAATTACAACGGTTTAATCAGATTCATCCTGAAATCACCATTCATTTAGAAACCAGTACCAAACCTTTTTTATTTAATGAAAATATATTTGATGCTGCTATTTACGCAGGTACACAACAACAAATTGATCATTGGCCAGGTACACAAACCCATTTTTTAATGACTGAAGATGTCGTACCCGTCTGTTCACCACAACTGATCGAAAAACATTTTCCTGATGCTAAAAAGATAAATCCTCATTGTTATGATCTCGACTCAGAACAGATCATTCAACTGCCTCTGCTACAACAAACGACACGATTGAATATTTGGCAAGAATGGTGTGAAAAACATCAAATTGAACACCCCAAACCTTTTGAAGGACAACGCCATGAGCTTTTTTCCATGCTAGCCGTAGCGGCAACACATAGCATGGGAATGGCACTGATCCCTCAAATGCTCATCAAGAAAGAATTGGAGTCTTCAGAACTGGTGATCGCCACCAATAAAACGCTCACAGGAGTAAGATCCTATTATCTCGTGCATTCTAGTCAAGAAAACTCAATGCTCATTGAAAAATTTGTAGATTGGATTCAACTCGAATTAAAAAATGAAGCACTTCCTTATTCTTTTGGAACTATTGAGTAAACAGAGCTATTAAATGAATAAACTAATGAAAAAGCCAATAAGAAATATAGTCATTTTCTCTGGTGCAGGCATGAGTGCTGAAAGTGGCATTAGTACTTTTCGTGATAGCAATGGTCTATGGGAAAATTATGATATTCAGCAAGTCGCTACACCTGACGCTTGGGCGAAAGATCCTAAACTTGTGCAACGATTCTATAATGAACGGCGTAAAAATATTTCCGAAGCTGAACCCAATGCAGCGCATCAAACCATCGCAGGATTAGAATCGAATGATCAGTATGATGTACAAGTGATTACCCAAAATATTGATGATTTACATGAGCGTGCAGGAAGTTCAAACGTATTGCATTTGCATGGCAATATTCGTCTTGCTAAAAGCTCTGGGCCCAATGCTCAATATAGTCAGGAGTTTTATCCCATTACAGGAGATGAACTTAAATTAGATCGTGATTTATGTCCATTGGGTTATCCCTTAAGACCGCACGTGGTCTGGTTTGGCGAAGCCGTCTCAGCTTACGATGAAGCCATACAGATTATTCAAAATGCCGATATTTTTATCGTGATTGGTTCTACATTGACGGTATATCCTGTTGCAGGATTAATCCATGAGATTTCTAAACAATGCCAAGCATTCTATATTGACCCTCAGGCAGATCACTCTCGTGTACCACATCAGTACCAATGTTTGAAGATGACTGCAACTGAAGGAATGCATCAAATTCTAAAACTTATTTAAAAGTTTTAATCCGTTAGAGCCCAATTTTTTCGGCTAAAATATTTGCATCTACACAATTCAAGTTCAGAAATAATTACAACCCATTTCGCATAAAACAAAAACCAGTGATCAACTTTGATTTAAAGCTGTCAATCACTGGTTCATATTGATGAAGGCTAACCCTCTACCATTTTATTTAATTTTATTGATCCACGGTTTGCATAGACGATACAGAAGGAAAATGACCATCGCCAACAGATAGAGTGGCCAAATCGTAATCATGATCACCAATAAGTCTAGAACAAAACGCCAGCCATATTGAATTCCATTCCACGCGCGTTTCCAGAAACTATCAGCATTCAGTCGTGCAACTGCATCAACATCAATATCTATACGCTCACGAACCAAGGTAGGCTGACTGATCGCAAGCGTAATGGTGCTATAACGAACTCGATCTTGTACTTCCATACGAGTCAGTCGTGCAATTTCATTCATCTGAGCATTACGTGTATCGCTTGGAACAGTTTGCGTTTGAGAAATTTTATCTTCAAGCAGTCTGAGTTCATAACGTTTAGCTGAGTATTGTTGTTGATTTAAAAAATACATCAAAGGTAAAAGTTGATTTACCACATTGGCTGCACGTTCACTCGGAACACGAATCACCATAGAGGCAAGTGGATCAACCTTTTCAAAGACTTTGACCTTAGCTTCTGCGATGCTTTGACGATTTGAATCGACAACATTAAAGTCGATATTCTTTTGTTCAATGAAACCACCCGCTTCTAAGGTGATTTTTTCAATCGCAAGGGTAGTTTTTACAACATCCTGCGCACTAAAGTTAATATTCGCTTCTCGAACCATACGACGTGCTGATTCAGCAGGATTAATCTGCGTATTCAATATCACATCAGGCTTTTGTTCAGTAACAGGCGTTGTATTTGGCTCATTGGTCATTGCATCGACAGCAGCTTTAGCATCCGCCGCATCTGCAGCGACAACCTGTTCAGCATTTGCCTCAACATCTGCCGATGCTTCTTCAGTTCTTTTTGAACAACCCGCTAAAGTAATCGCACATAAAAGTGCAATTAAAAATTTATTATTCATTTCAAGTCTACTTCATTTATAAGAAAAATTTAAAAAATAGTTATTTTGCTGGGCAAGTATAAATGTTGATTATTCGTTCTAAAGTAATGAATTGTTATAAAAAAAAGATGATGCTTATGCATCATCTTTCTGAAAAGTCTGAAATTAGTAAAATCTTAAAGTTGATCTATAAAGCGTCAATGCAATTAACTGACACGATCAACTTCAGTTTCTTCATAAGCCTCAACCGCAATTTCAGAGATCATATTTTCAAAAGAGAAAATTTGATCAAGCTGAGCTTGTGTTAATAAACCTTGCTCCAACACAACTTCTTGAATCGTTTTATTTTCAGCAATACATTGTTTTCCAATTTCATCACACTTTGCATGACCTAAAATTGGGTCGAGTAAAGTAATAATCCCAACACTACGCATAACAGCATCGAAACAAGTTTGTTCATTCGCGACAATGCCTTGAACACATTTTTCATCAAGTGTTCGAATCGCACTGATCAACAGCTCAATCGACTCATTCATCGACACCGCAATCACAGGTTCCATTACATTTAACTGTAATTGTCCTGCCTCTGCGGCAAAGGTAATGGTTAAATCATTTCCAATGACTTTAAATGCAATTTGATTCACCACTTCGGGAATAACAGGGTTCACTTTTGCAGGCATGATTGAAGAACCTGCTTGTAATTCAGGTAAGCGAATCTCAGCCAGACCTGTTCTCGGTCCTGAACTTAATAGACGTAAGTCATTACAAATTTTTGAAAGTTTAACTGCCAAACGTTTTAAAGCACTAGATAAAATAATAAAGACACCACAGTCACTGGTTGCCTCTACATAATCTTCTGCACCAATTAAATTTAAATCTGTAATTTTAGATAAATATTGATTGGCAACATTTGCATAACCATGCGGTGTATTTACCCCCGTACCAATCGCAGTTGCACCCAAATTTATTTCTAATAATAAATTACGTGTTTTTTTGATGAGTCGAATATCTTCTTTTAATAATGTCGCAAATGCATGGAATTCTTGACCGAGTGTCATCGGAACTGCATCTTGTAATTGCGTTCGCCCCATTTTTAATACGAAATTAAACTCGCTCGATTTTAAAATCAGACTATTAATCAAATTATTCATCTCTACAAATAATTGATCTAAAGCATAATACGTTGCGAGTCTTAAAGCAGTCGGATATACATCATTGGTTGATTGAGATTTATTCACATGGTCATTTGGATGAATAATATCGTATTTACCTTTCTCATAACCCAGTATTTCTAGAGCAATATTGGCAATAACTTCATTGCTGTTCATATTAATGGAAGTACCCGCGCCACCTTGATAAACATCACTTGGAAATGACGCCGCCCATTGTTCAGGATGATCAATTAAAACATCACAGGCTTTTTGAATTGCAATACTCTTATCTTCAGCCAATAAACCAAAGTTTTGATTGGCTTGTGCAGATGCTTTTTTGACTTGTGCCAAAGCACGAATAAAATGACTCTGTTCACCTACTGTATGCTTAGAAATCTTAAAGTTATCTAATGCTCTTAAAGTGTGAATACCATAATACTGATCCATTGGAACTTCACGGTTTCCCAATAAATCTTTTTCAATACGAACTGCTAGAGGCTGAACCGTTTCCATGTTGTGACTCACTCATTAGAATTGTAATTTGTACCCAAACATCATATGCCTACTGTCCATTTCGAATAGGCACAATTGATACACTTTTGGCTAAACATTATTATTAAGTATAGGTAGATTGTACCCATTGTTAATTCTTGTAAATGGCATAATTTTATTTAAAAAATAATTTTTAATATGTGTATAAATGATTTATTTAATGGATTAATAAACCAATATTTATTTAAAACAAAAGGGATAATAAAAATGCTTTTTTTCATTTGTATCCATTTGTACAATCAGATACATAAGATGCTCATAATCGCATTATAAAAATCACAGTAAAAAAAAATGATTTTATGGTTGAATCAGCTGATTAATTCGCCACACATAATTAAAAATCAATGCTTGGAAGAATTGACTCAATATGACAAAAGGATAAGTTATGAATTTTACCCACCCCACCGTCGTCACATTTATATTTTATATTATCGTGATGGTCTGTATTGGACTTTACGCTTATAGAAAAACCACCGATTTCTCAGATTATATTTTGGGCGGTCGTAGTCTTGGTAGTTTTGTGACTGCACTTTCGGCAGGTGCATCAGATATGAGCGGTTGGTTGCTCATGGGTTTACCTGGTGCTATTTTTTTAACAGGGCTTTCTGAATCTTGGATCGCAATCGGTCTGATTATCGGCGCATGGCTAAACTGGTATCTGGTTGCAGGTCGTCTACGTGTGCACACTGAAGTCCAAAACAATGCATTAACCCTACCCGATTATTTTACCAACCGCTTTGGCGATAAAAAGAAATTACTGCGCATTTCCTCTGCACTGATTATTCTTGTATTTTTCGCCATTTACTGTGCTTCAGGCATGGTTGCAGGTGCACGTTTATTTGAAAGTATTTTTGGTCTGTCTTATACCACTGCATTATGGGTCAGTGCGATTGCCACCATTAGTTATGTGTGTATTGGTGGATTCCTTGCCATCAGTTGGACGGATACATTCCAAGCAGGTTTAATGATTTTTGCATTATTGCTTGCTCCATTTATGACCTATTTGGCTTTGGGTGATACAACTCAACTGTCAATGCTGATTGAAACTGCTCGACCACATGCATCTAATATGTTTACAGGTATTAGTGCGATTGCGATTATCTCATCCATGGCATGGGGCTTAGGCTATTTTGGTCAGCCACATATTTTAGTGCGCTTCATGGCAGCCGATTCTGTTAAATCTATTCCTAATGCTCGCCGTATTGGTATGATTTGGATGATTTTATGTCTAGGTGGTGCTGTAGCCGTAGGTTATATCGGTATTGCATACTTCCAACTTCATCCTGAACTGGCAGCAACAGTTAATGCCAATCCTGAAACTGTATTTATGGAATTGACTAAAATTCTATTCAATCCATGGGTTGCAGGTGTCATTTTGGCTGCAATTCTTGCTGCAGTGATGAGTACTCTGAGCTGTCAGCTCCTAGTTTGTTCAAGTACTTTAACGGAAGATTTATACAAATCATTCCTTCGTAAAAATGCTACTCAAAATGAATTGGTTTGGGTTGGACGCTTGATGGTACTTGCAATTTCTGTTCTTGCGATCGTTCTTGCGATGAATCCTGAAAGTAAAGTACTCGGTCTAGTTGCCTATGCTTGGGCAGGTTTTGGTGCTGCATTCGGCCCTCTGATTCTGTTGTCATTGTTCTGGAAACGTATGACCTTGAATGGCGCATTGATTGGTATGATCGTAGGAGCTGTGACCGTGATCGTTTGGAAAAATACCATGGGATACCTTGGATTATATGAAATCGTTCCAGGCTTCGTATTGTCATTGATCAGTATCATCGTTGTGAGCTTGATGGGTAAAGCACCCGAAAAAGAAGTTACAGATCGTTTTGATGAATCTGAAGAAATCTATAAACGTGAAATGGGTTAATCAATTCCACCTTTAGATTTCTAATCTGTACATTTCAAACTATAGATGTTAAATAAAAAAAGAGGCTTTTAAAGCCTCTTTTTTATATTCAATTGATTTAATATTAATTCTGAGCATTAAAACTATTTTGGCTTATAACTCAATTTAATTTGAGAGCTGTCTTTGATGACTTCCATAACTGGATAACTACGCGTTTCTTTCACCCCAGGCAGCTGCCAAAGGACTTGTCCTGAAATACGGCGAAATTCTTCCATATTGGCACAACAGATCTTCACCAAGAAATCAAAACCGCCACTGATCATGTGACATGCCATGATTTCAGGATATTCAAAAACAGCTTCCGAAAATTCTTCAAGTACATTCGGCGTCGTTTTGTCGAGTAATATTTCAACAAAAACCACAAAGTTTGCTTGTAGTAAATTGGGATTGAGCTTTGCTTCAAAGCCTAAAATATAACCTTCCGCAGTGAGTTTTTGTACCCGAGCAAGTGCTGCCGTTGCAGATAAATTAACTGCTTCTGCAAGTTTGATATTTGAGATTTTTCCATCCTTTTGGAGAATATCTAAAATTTTTATATCGATTCGATCTAGTGTCAGTCCAGTGTTTGACATACGCATTATTCTCTAAAGATAACTATAAATATAGTGAGTTATTCGTCATATTTTCTGTAATGATAAATTATATAAGGCGAATTATTCAACAATTTTTAATGCTTCACAGGATGTGGATATGAATACCATAGAATCTACTCAAGCCACGAGATCAAACCCAAGCTTTGATTATATTACCGAATTTAAAGATAAAAATGATTATGAAATCGCAGTCAATACCGCTTGGCGCCGTGATGAATCTGAATGCGTGCAAAATCTCATTGATCAAACGGAAATTGATCAAGAATTAAATCAAAAAATTTATGATTTAGCTTTTAATTTGGCACATAGCTTACGTGACCGTAAGAGCTCAGGTGGTAAGGCAGGCATCGTACAAGGTTTATTGCAAGAGTTTGCCCTATCGTCTCAGGAAGGTATTGCCTTGATGTGTTTAGCCGAAGCACTTCTTCGTATTCCTGACAGTGCAACCCGTGATTTATTAATCAAAGATAAAATTAATCAAGGCAACTGGAAAGATCATTTAGGTCAAAGTAATTTGATGTTTGTGAATGCTGCGGCATGGGGTTTAATGCTGACAGGCAAGTTAATGGAAACGCCGAAACAGCAAAGTCTTTCAAGCATGCTTACCTCCCTTCTTGCACGTAGTGGTCGTGGCATCATTCGCAAAGCTGTTGATGTCGCTATGCGTATGATGGGCGAACAATTTGTCACCGGTGAAACCATTGAAGAAGCTTTAGAACATGCTGAAAAATTAGAAGAAAAAGGCTTCCGTTATTCTTATGACATGCTCGGTGAAGCTGCTCTCACTGAACAAGATGCAGATCGTTACCTAGAAGATTACACCCAAGCCATTCACGCGATTGGTAAAGCATCACAAGATAAAGATGTGTATACAGGTCCTGGAATTTCAATCAAACTTTCTGCGCTTCATCCACGCTATCAACGTTCTCAAATTGCACGCGTACATGATGAACTTTATCCCAAAATTCTTGATTTAGCGATTTTAGCGAAAGATTACAATATTGGTTTAAATATTGATGCTGAAGAAGCAGACCGTCTTGAAATCTCACTCGAATTACTAGAACGTCTATGTTTTGAACCTGCTTTAGCAGACTGGAAAGGCATTGGCTTTGTGATTCAAGCTTATCAAAAACGTTGTTTCTACGTGGTTGATTACATTGTTGATTTAGCGAAACGTAGCCGTAAACGTTTAATGATTCGTTTAGTGAAAGGTGCGTATTGGGACAGTGAAATTAAAAAGGCACAAGTCGATGGTATGTCTGACTACCCTGTGTTTACACGTAAAGTGCATACAGATTTGTCTTATATTGCTTGTGCGAAAAAGCTTTTAGCTGAACCAGACTATATTTACCCTCAGTTCGCAACGCATAATGCCCAAACCCTCGCAACTATTTATCACTTGGCAAATCCTGAGCAATATTATGTTGGTCAGTATGAATTCCAGTGTTTACATGGCATGGGTGAACCTCTGTATGAACAAGTGGTTGGACCGAAATCTGAAAATAAATTAAATGTCCCTTGCCGTATCTATGCGCCAGTGGGTAACCATGAAACCCTGTTAGCATATTTGGTCCGTCGTCTGCTTGAAAATGGAGCGAATACCTCTTTCGTCAATCGTATCGCTGATAAGACTTTAAAAATTGATGATTTGATTGAAGATCCTATTCATGAAATCATGCAAACAGCGAAAAGCACCTCTAAAATTGGTGAAATGCATCCTGCTATTCCTTTACCTGTCGATGTGATTTTGCCTGTACGCCAAAACTCAAAAGGCTTAGATTTAGCAGATGATGCAACATTATCCATGCTTAATCATGCTGTTGTAGAGAGTGCTACGCAACAATGGCATTGTGAACCAATGCTTGCTGAATCAAAACCAGATACACAATCTGAAAATACATCTGCTCATGTAGATTCTTCAAACGAAACATCAAGTTCGAGTGCTGAAATCAATTTTATACCTCGAAAAGATTCTGCACCAGCTCAAGCAATTATCAATCCATCCAATCATGCTGATCATGTTGGTACGGTGATTGAAGCAACACATGAACAAGTTAATCAAGCTTTAGATCATGCACTACATGCAAATCAAACTTGGAAATTGGTGACGACTGAAGATCGTGCCGCGATGTTATTTAAAGCTGCGGACTTGATGGAATCACGAGTCCAAGAACTGATGGTTTTACTGAGCCGAGAAAGCGGTAAGACTTATGCCAATGGGATTGCAGAAGTTCGCGAAGCCGTCGATTTTCTAAGATATTATGCATCCCAAGCCATGTCATTTGGCAATCCAACGCAATTACAAGCTTTGGGAACAATCTTGTGTATTAGCCCATGGAATTTCCCATTGGCTATTTTCTCAGGGCAAATAGCGGCTGCACTGGCAGTTGGTAACTGTGTGATTGCAAAGCCTGCCGAGCAAACACCTTTAATTGCAAGTCTAGCTGTAGGAATTTTACGTGAAGCAGGTATTCCAGAAGCTGTCTTACAACTCTTACCTGGTCGCGGTGAAACTGTGGGTGCTCAACTTTCAAGTGACGACCGCATTCACGGTATCATGTTCACAGGATCGACTGAAGTTGCCAAAATTTTACAAAAAACCGTAGCGAAACGCTTAAGTCATTTAGGTCAACCGATACCACTGATTGCAGAAACAGGTGGTCAAAATGCCATGATTGTTGACTCTTCTGCCCTCACTGAACAAGTCGTGCTCGATGCCGTCAATTCAGCATTTGATAGTGCGGGCCAACGCTGCTCTGCCCTTCGCGTACTCTGTGTACAAAAAGATAACGCTGATGTTTTAATTCAAATGCTGAAAGGCGCAATGGCTCAATTAAAATTGGGTAATCCACAATTATTAAATACCGATGTGGGACCTGTGATTGATGCCGAAGCACAGCAAAATATTCAAAATCATATTGAAATGATGCGTTCAAAAGGCTATTCCATTCATCAGTTCAGTTTTAATCATGCTAAAAAAACTGAAAATGCTAAAAATCCAGAGCGTTTGAGTCAAGGTACTTTCATTGCGCCGACTTTGATCGAATTACCCAACTTGAATGATTTGAAACGAGAAGTTTTTGGTCCCGTATTACATGTAATCACCTATAAATACGGCGAACTCAATCAATTACTTGAGCAAATTAATGCTAAAGGTTATGGATTAACCATGGGCTTACACACTCGTATTGATGAAACCATTCAAACCGTCATCCAAAAAGCACATGTAGGAAATCTCTATATCAACCGTAATATTGTGGGTGCGGTGGTCGGTGTTCAACCGTTTGGTGGTGAGGGCTTGTCTGGTACGGGTCCTAAAGCAGGTGGTCCGCTGTATCTTTATAAATTGATGCAGCCAAATACACTTAGCTTTAAGCAACCTTTTGGTACCTTAAATCAAATGACTGAAGTGAACCAAACTGCAAAATATACGTCAGAACACCAAGATACAGCCTACTCAGCATTTAGAACTTGGGCGAAACAACATTTTTCTCATGTGGATTTAGCGGAAGTTTATTCGCCAGTAGGAATCTATGAATTACCCGGCCCCACAGGTGAATCAAATCAATATACTGTTTTACCGCGCGAACGCGTATTAAGCATTGCACAGAATGAAACACAGTATTTGGCACAGATGAATACCATTTTTGCTGTAGGTGCTCAACTGAGTGTATTGGCTGATAATACCTTTGTACTTCAACATCTGCCTAAAATGCCTGAAATCTTGCGTCAGAATATTCACAGTATTCCAAATGTTGAAACAGGTCAGTTTGATGCTATCTTCCATCATGGTACTCATGCTGAGTTGACTCAGCTACAAGATCAAATTGCAAAACGTGAAGGGGCAATTATTGCCATTAGTCATTTTAACAATGACCAAACCCAATTATGTATCGAGCCTTTAATCATTGAACGTGCGCTCAGTATCAATACGGCTGCTGCAGGTGGCAATGCGAGTCTGATGACTTTAGAAAGTTAATTTCTAAAGATTCGATAGCAAAAAAAGCAGTCTCAGGACTGCTTTTTTATTTTGAGTGGCTTATTTTAAACGATATAATTTTTAAATAAGAAATTTGGTTTTAATCATATCTATATCTTAGATTACCAATAACGAAAAACAACCTTAGATTTCAAGAATTAAACGATCCGTATCAACTCTATCAATCTAGTAACTTAAAAAATATTTCAATCTATAAAGAATCTTGAAATCAATCATTTAGGAGAAAGATTTTAGACAAAACTGCTTTATTTCGGTAGCGCCTGATTCAGCGTTTGCAAATAACGTTCAGCATCAATCTTTGTTTCAAATGCAATTTCATACACTCCTGCTTTATGTGCGCTATTTGGTGTGTACTCAATATTGACAATAAATTGCCCTTTTGCTTCTGATCGTGAAACCCGCACAGCAATAATATGTTGTGCATTTAAATAAAACCCATTTTCTATTTTAACTAACATAGTTCACTCTGACGTCTTTACGATGCTCATCCAAAAACTAGATCAGCTAAGCATGACCATTAAAACTGGACGAACCAATATTATTTTGTGTAATTTATCACAAAATATAAACATTTTACAAAGCATATCTCAATAATAAACTATCAATTTTTATAGCTTTTTGATAAAAAAACAGCCTGAGCGTGCTCAGGCTGTTCGTCAAAATGCTTCTGCTAAATCAAATGTTCAATAATTTTAAACATTCAACATGCTATTTAAAGTCTCACTGACATTCTTCGATTTCACCAAAGGTTTCAAAGCCTCTAGATCAGCTTTTACCTGACTACGTTGCGGTTCAGCCAAGGTATACCAACGAGACAATACTTGGAGTAAACGTGAACCAATAATTGGATTCTTCTCATCTAAATATTGAGCCAACTGAATATAGTGCTGAACACCAAAGCTCCATGTATTGACAGGATTGGCATTTAAACCACTACTTACAGAGCGAATGCGATTCGGCACTGCCAAATCATAATCTGGATGCGATGTTAAATATTCAATCGTTTTAGCATCTGCTTGCGGATGTGCAGCCTGAACCATAAACCACTGATCCATAGACAATGATTCATCTTTAAAGCGCATATAAAAATCAATCAAGGCCGCTTCGGCTTGAGGAGCATCATTCCAAACCAATACTTTTAATGCGCCTAAACGCTCAGACATATTACGCGTTGATTTATATTGTGCATCAGCCAATTCAAATGCTGATTCATCACCTTGACGTGCAATCATGGTCAACATGATATTTTTAAGTGCACGTACGCCCATCGCTTGAGAAAATTCTTTTTGTACACTTGGGTCAAGACTCAGATAAGTCTCTTTACAGAATGAACCAAATTCTTGAGCAAGTTTGGTCAACAATGCATTACGTTGCTCTTGGATTTTGGCAGGTTGATAATCCGAATCAATACGACTGCCTAAGTAACCTTCTGTTGGTACATCAAATAATCGAGAAACCAACAACGGATCTTGATCAATCAATGTCGGAATGGTCTCTTTCATTGCTTGCAAGTAAATCGTTGCATCATGACCATTTAGCAAAATACGTTCTAGCAAAGTTTGTGTCGCTTGCCACTGGTTAAAACCATTGGTTTCATACTGGAGTAAGAATGCTAGTTCTTCATCTGAATAGTTAAATTCAAGATTTACTGGTGCAGAAAAATTACGAAGCAACGAAACTACCGGCTTTTCTGTTAAGCCTGTAAACTCAATCGTTGCTGTATCTTGATCAAACAGATACACGCCATCTTTTACGCCATTTTCAAACAATGCTTGCGAATTTAACGTGAGCTGTTCACCTGTTTTCGCATCAAATAATGCCAAAGCCACAGGAATCGGAACCGCTTTTAAATTTGGATATTTAGGATGAGCTTTCAGAGTTTGCTTTAAGCTGAGTGTGTAGCTTTGTGACGTTGCATCATACTCACCTTGAACTTCGAGCTTTGGTGTCCCTGGTTGGTTGTACCACGTTAAGAAATTGGATAGATCGACGCCAGAACCTGCGGTCAACGCTGCAACCCAATCTTCGACCGTCACTGCTTGTCCATCATGGCGACGGAAGTATTCATCTGTACCTTTGCGAAATTTTTCTTTACCCAACAATGTCGCCATCATACGGTTAATTTCAGCACCTTTCTCATACACTGTCGCAGTATAGAAATTATTAATTTCTACAAAATGATCTGGACGCGGTGGATGTGACAATGGACCTGAATCTTCTGGGAATTGATGCGCTTTCAGTACTGCAACATCATCAATACGCTGTACCGCGGCAGATTGTAAATCCTCAGAGAATGACTGATCACGGAATACCGTTAGACCTTCTTTTAAACACAGTTGGAACCAATCACGGCAAGTAATACGGTTGCCTGTCCAGTTATGGAAGTATTCGTGCGCAATCACCGCCTGAACTTGCATAATTGCAGCATCAGTGGTGTATTCTTCATCTGCCAAGACACAAGACGTGTTGAAAATATTTAAGCCTTTATTCTCCATTGCCCCCATGTTAAATGCACTGGTGGCTACGATCATATAATTATCAAGATCGTATGGCAGACCATAATGTTCTTCATCCCAACGCATAGAATGCTTTAGCGCTTCCATTGCGATATGGCATTTTGGAATATCTTTTTCTTCTGCATAAATTTCTAAAGCAACATTACGACCTTCGGAAGTAACATAGTGGTCTTTTAATACAGCCAAATCACCAATGACACAGGCAAATAAATATGAAGGTTTATGGGTTGGATCTTCCCAAATTGCATAATGGCGATCTTCACCTGCTTCACCTTTTTCCAACAAGTTACCATTGGCAAGTAAAACTGGGAATTTCTTATCCGCTTCCACACGTGTGGTAAATACTGACAATACATCTGGGCGATCAGGATAGAAGGTGATTTTACGGAAACCTTCAGGCTCATTTTGAGTTACAAACAAGCCTTCACCTGCAAGATATAAACCTTCGAGCTGAGTATTGCTTTCAGGATAAATCACCACTGAGGTCGCTAGAATCACATCATCAGGTGCATTTTCAATCACCAATTGCTCTGCATCCAAACGGTATTGTGATGCATTCAGTAATTCACCGTTTAATTGTAATGATTTCAACTCTAAATCACGTCCCAGTAGGACCAAATCACCTACTGTATGGCGCTTCATTACTAGCGTTGAATTTACAATGGTATGATCTGCAAAAACTTGAATATCTAAATGAATGGACTCTACAAGAAAAGAAGGTTTTTGATAGTCTTTTAAATAAACAGTTTGATCTGCCTCAATCACTGGATTTGCCGCGATATTCATATAATGTCCTGATGCTGTTGTCTAAGCAGAGAAATTCTTTACGATGACTTTTAACACACGTTGATTTTTAACACACAAGGATTTTTATCAAGCATTTGATCATACGCCAAGATTTACAATCTGTCTGTGCTATTGCTTTATGGTCTGATATGGGAACTCGAACTGATTTTTTCAATAGATTTTCAGTATTTAGTCGACGTTTGTGTTTTTTTTATTCATCGCTAAAACTCATCTAATTGTTTCAAAATACTTCTATATCGAATGTTCAAACTAAAATGTAAATAAGCTCATCAAAAATTAAAAACCGCAACATCTCGCCAGTTTCAAATCATTGGCTTTAAATGTGTATAATCAAAAACACTGTTTAATTTATTGATTGATTTATGCTTCAAATTCTGCAAAAACAGCTTGATGAAAGTACCCGTTGCCCGCTCTGTCAGGCTGCGATGCTGTGGATTGATGCAGAACAATATGATCAACCAATTCAATTTCACGAATGTTCACATTGCCAACACCGTGTTTATCAAGATAATAAAGGCAACTGCCACTGTGATACTTGTTTAGCGAAAAGAAAGAAACTCCTCGCGGAAACACGTGTCCAAGAACAGCGGAAGTACAGTAAAAAAACCAAAGAAAATTATGAATACGAACTTGATCAATTAAGCTTCATCAATAAGCTATTTTTGCTCAGCATCTTGAATCAACAAGTTCGTGAAGGCAGTTTATATAACGAATATATCGATTGGACTGTTATTAAATACCATCCAATTAGTCCCAATTATCTCTTTCAAAATGGTCTGATTAAAAACCTATTAAAAGACCAAATTTTAGTCCCTAAAGTTTTTTCAGATGAAGTTAATCAGTACTATTTGAATGTACGTTTAGATGGTTATTCTGAACCCAGCTTATTTAGTTTAACTCAGCATTTACGGCATTTATTTTTCCATAATTTGACAATGGGTATCCCATTTAAAGATGCGGATGAAGTTAAAAATGCTCTGTATATGTTGCTATACCAAGAAATTATTCAGTTCGCACAGCATTACTGTCGTACTTGGGGCATTCAAATCGCTGGAAATAATAGTTTCCAAGTGTTTTGTTTCCGGCTCATGGATTCACTTGCTGTCGGGCAAATTTATTACATGATTCAAAATGCTTTAGAATATTTGTATAAACAAAATGCACTGAAAACGCGTAATGAAAATTTCATCAATACCAATTTGTTAAAAAAGACCTTAGAACAGTATCGTGAACGTTCATTGAATGAAAAATGGGAAACCTATACCCTGCCACGTCCTAGCAATATTCCACTGAGTCGTATGAGTGAAATCTTGTTTTATCAATTTCTAGGCTATGACGAAAATATCTTTTTCCAACCGATTTGGCGTTCTTGGAAAAAGATCGAACCTCGATTAAACTTTTATTCTCAAAAACGCTGTATGCACTGCGGTTCAAATGAACTGACGGTTGAATACGATGCCAATGATTATGTTTCTTTATTCTGCCGAAGCTGTAAACATCAAGACCACTATTTCACACGTTAAACTATTTTTACCCGATAAGGGATTATGATGAATCATCCTGAACAACTCTCAGCATCATCTAGCCATAAATTGCAATTGGATACTCAAACGATTTTGCAAATGGTGATTGAAGCATGGAAAGCCTTACAGACTCAGCAACCATTAGTGCAATGTATTACCAATACAGTTGCTGCGAATTATGTTGCTAATATCCTTTTGGCATCGGGTGCTTCACCGGCAATGATTGACAATCCGTTTGAAGCTGAAGCCTTTGCCAAAATTAGTGGTGCTGTGAGCATCAATCTAGGCACGCCGACCACTGAGCAAATGCAAGCCATGACCATTTCAGCGCAAACAGCGCAACAGCATCAAGTGCCGTGGGTGCTTGATCCTGTCGGTTATGGTCCTATTCTAAAATGGCGCTCAGAAAAAGTAGATGAATTATTGTCGTTCAAGCCTACTATTATTCGTGGGAATGCTTCTGAAATAAGTACTTTAGCAGGTAATCAGGTTCAATCTAAAGGTGTGGATAGCACCTTAAATAGTGCTGAAGTCTATGAGCATGCAAAATCATTGCTTGCACATGCCGAATGTATTGCGATTTCAGGTGAATCAGACTTTATCATTTCAAAAGAATACAACGCGGTCATTCAAATCAACGGCGGCTCTTATTTACAGCCCAAAGTGACTGCAACAGGCTGTGCATTAGGTGCCTTAATTGCGGCTTATACTGCGGTGAGTACGCCTACAATTGCTGCAATTTCAGCACATGTACATTTTGCAATTGCAGGAAAATTGGCTTTTGAAAAGACTGAAAATGTCGGTAGTTTTAATGTGGCATTTATCGATTATCTACATGGAATGAATACTGAAATGTTTCAGCAATATGCAGACATTCAAGTACTGAACTAAAATTTTAGGGGCTGATTGTCCCGATTCTAAATTCAATGCAATAAAAAGGGTTAATGTATTCAACATCAACCCTTTTTCAATCCATATAAAACTGATTATTTTTGCACTTTAATTTTACGATAAATCTCTTTTGGCATTTCAGCGAATTCAACACAGAGTTGTACTTCTAACCCGTCAGCAGTATAGCCTTTAAAAGTCTGTAAAAATTTAGACAAATGGTCAGTCATTAAATTTTTCTGCTCATCAGTACGACCACTTAAACCTTGTAAACGTACAAAAATGAAGGCTTGGTTGTTTTCTCCGAAACCAATTAAATAGTCTGAAACTGCATGAATGCGAGATTTAATATCAAATTCATGTCCCACTAATCCTGTATCAAATAATGCTTTATTTAAGCCTAACAAAAGTTTTGGCTTATCTACATTTTGAATATTATCAGAATAATCTACAAACATTTGTGGCATGACTAATTTTCCTTAATTTTTAATGCATTAACATCGATTAAATCAGCAGAGTATGACTAATATGAATCTATTAACTGCTTTATTAACACTACAAATTGACCATATCTGTAAATCTAAATATCTACTGACAGAATAAATCTACATGACTCATCTATTTAACCGCTTACTCTACAAATAACAGCGCCAAACGAACTTGGTCATAGCCCATGCGCGGTGCAGTGGCTTCAACAATTGGACGTAATTTAATACTACCGTCTTCGTTTAAATGCTCTGGGCTTTGGCGTTTCATCAATTTCTTATAAATCTTACGGACTTGTTCCACCACTTCATCACCTGGATGTGCAACAGAAATATCCAAGCCTTGCTCACGATGTAGTTTCGCCAAATGATTAATAATGGTTGCAGGGGTCAAACCGCGTTCAACGGCAATATCTTGAATTTCATAACCACCAATAAACAGTTCTTTGGTTTCATCTAAAGTGGCGGTTGCGTAATTCTGCTTGCCTGCATTTTTCGCAATTTTCTTCTCATTACGCGTAATCTCAGTTTCATTCAGCGTTCCGCCACAATGACGAATGAAAGCCTTATGCTGAGGTTCTAGATTTACATCTGCATAATGCGTTTCAGCCTCTTCCGACAACTCTTGAAAGCGACGATCCGCTTTAATCGCAAGACTATCTAGCTCTAAGGCTTGCTCATTAAAACCAAGTAGTCTGAGTCCATCAATAGATTTTAGACGTGAAATCGCGACATAACCTTGCCCTTTCTCAAAGGTGTTGGATAGGTTAATTTCAGCTGCTGCTAAGGTCATCCCTTGTGATTTATGAATGGTGATTGCCCATGCCAAACGAAGTGGGATTTGAGAAAAACTCGCGATGGTTTTACCAGAATCATTATCCACCGACCACGTTTCTGGTTCGACCAATAGTACCGTTCCATCGGTTAATTTCACTTTAGGTAAAATACCGTAATCATCGACTTCTTCAAAACCAATGACTTCACCTAAACTTCCGTTGATATAACCCATGTCAAAGTTGTTTTTGACAAACATCACTTTGGCATGTTTTTTTAAGGTCAGTTCTTCTGGTGCACGAACTGAAGATTTTAAGGTTTCAATCAGTTTTTCATTACCATCCATTTGTGCACAAAACTGATGCCCATCGCCATCAATTTCATTTAAATGACGATAGTTAATGCTATCGACATCCATATTATGGGTATAAAGGCGCGTAAAAGTATCGCCAATATCTTGCTGGCGCGTCTGTTGTAATGCTTGAATGTGCTGTTGATTAATACTCTGTGAACGGATTGCATTTAAAATGTCATTCAGTGCTGAATCATCTTGGCGATGTTGCTCAGTCAAATAACAAACGCGGAATTTTGCCTCAACCCAAGCCTGCGACATAAAACAAAATTTATCACGGTTCTTTTCATCGTTACGACCCACAGGCGGTAACTGAAAAAAATCTCCTGCTACAATGACTTGGATACCGCCAAATGCATCATCTGATTCTTTAAAGTACTTTAGAACTTGGTTTACCAAATTGAGTTGCTTAGCATGCAACATGGATATTTCATCAATAATCAGTACTTGGGCATTTTCTAAATGCTCTTTTAAATATTTACGTTCTTTCATACGCTTTAAGTCATCATCTGACAAAAAGTCTTTAATACCAATGCCTGCCCAAGTATGAATGGTCATTCCATTCATATGGGTTGCTGCGATACCTGTTGACGCGGTAATCGCGACCGGCACTTTGCGAGCTTTCAAATAATTAATATATTGATTTAAGGTATAGGTCTTTCCTGCACCGGCGGAACCTGTCAAAAAGACACTTTCACCTGCTTTCATGAGTTTTAGTGCAGTTTCTTGCTTCATAACAACCTTAACCTTATCAGACCGTCATAGACTAACGATTTTTGCATTAAAAGTTAAGTTCAAATTAAGATTCTGCATTCGTCTTGATGCTATTTACACACTTTCAATATTGAAAATCGGCTTTCGATAAGTGTGCATGATTACGATAAATGTTTAGGCAATCCTAACTACAGGACGTTTCTAGATTTTAAAATGACTCATGTTTTAAGTAGCTTCGCAAATTTAACATTTATTGAACTTTCTGCTCTTTAAAATCCCAAATTAAATGCTGATTGACCTTATCAATAAAAGCTTGGGCTTCTCGTTCGGTTTTCTTATCTGCAATTTCATTATTCGGTAAACGCAACTGATCAAAATGCAATTGATCAAATTTAAAGAAACACCCCAAAGTCAGATGAATATTTTCATCTTCTAAATGGGTCATGTGAAATGCCACATATTCACCTGCTGCAATTCGCTCTGTATAAGACAGTGCCAAGCAATGTTTGAACCGAATAGATTCATGAATAATCATATCTAAATCATTAAGTTCTTCAAATTTCCAATGCTCAGTAAACATGATCTGTTGTGGACTGACTCTTTTCCATGAAGTAATCGAAATACGTTTGCGTAAATGATTCAACGTTGCATCAAAATAGGCTTGCTGATGCCAACGAACCGCTTGTTGAAACAATCCGCCCCATGTTAGGTTTTTAGGAAAATTGGTATGATTCAAAAATAAATCATTCAAATAATCGGCAACATACGAATCAAAAATACTGATTTGATGATCAATACGTGTCGATGGATGTTTAAAATGTTTCCTAAATTGTTGTACATCGATTTGATTCTTTTTGAGCAAATGTTGAAAGTGCGGATCTTGCTGCATTTGCGGATGCATAAACTGAATCAACTCTTCAGGTAAATCATGTATAGCGCGTTGTAAAAAGACCATATAAGCATGAATCACCCGAGATAGAGCGCTATAAGCGTGCTTGGCAATACGTTGATCATCCTTGGTCATTAAAAACAGTAAATTCAACCATTCTTCTACATAGAGAACTGAATCACTAATGTAAATCTTATTTTTTATTTGAGGGTTTGGTTGATTCGCTGTTTTTAGAATATATGAATGCATCGCATAAAAATGATGTTCAACCTGATTAGAATCATTAATCCAATGCTGTTGTATAGCAAAATGACTCATCTCAGCAACAAACCAATGCGTGGTCACCGATTCAAAATATTTTAAGCTGTGTAAGATCACCTGTGGATGGATTTGACTACTGTCCATAAAACTAATTGCAGTTACAGCAATTCGAACATTTAAGTTATCTAAGTTTTGAGCGACCCAATCGATCACCTGTTTATCTTGTTTAAATAACCAATTGACCGTTCGTTTGTAATAAAACAAGGGAAACTGATTTGAAATTCGCTCGTCCCAATAGACTGAATCTGTGGTGGTGAAATTTTTCTTACTTAAAATATCGCTATATTGCCAATAACCGCGTTTCATCCATTGAGTAAAGCCCAACAAATGCGGCTGTTCTTTGGCATGCCCCAATAACAATTGAAAATCATTTTGATGTTCAATGACCTGCGATAAAGTAAATTGATCTTCAAAAGCCGATTCTACAATACGATACAGCGGTTTCGGCATGAACTGATCCGCTGAAAAACACAGCTGATCATAGTGAGGAATCAGTT
This sequence comes from Acinetobacter sp. CY81, assembly GCF_059515925.1. Lineage (NCBI taxonomy): Bacteria > Pseudomonadati > Pseudomonadota > Gammaproteobacteria > Moraxellales > Moraxellaceae > Acinetobacter > Acinetobacter sp. CY81. The sequence goes on along the minus strand of NZ_JCAKNC010000001.1, from coordinate 371,452 downwards.
GTTGAACAGGTAAAAAGTTTGCACCTAAAACTGAATTGACTAAGCTGAGATGCTTAAAGTTCAGTTCAACATGTAAGGGAATTTCTTTGCCGAATTTTGCAAAATCTGTCAGATGTGCTTCTTCGTAGTAACCCGCATCTAGCATGATCCCATCAATGATTTCAGCTTCTGCCACACTCAAGTTGTATAAAAAATGCTCTACCCGATTTTCACCATCCACCCATTTAAAAGCTTCTTCCACCAAAAGTTGTCTAAATAGCTGAACTTTAGTTTGTAAAAACAATGAATGTTGCGCTTTAAAATCACGAATCAGGAAAGTCATTTGGTTGAAAATAAAATCGATAATATTTTCAATATTGATATTCTTATGAGTACTCGAAATTTGCACCAAAGATTTAATATTTTCAGAAAATTTAACTTTAACCAATCCATCTGCAATCAGAAGCTGCTTATTTTTAGTATCAATCACCCATAAATTTTGGGGTGTTAAAGTCCACAAATAAAACCATTGGTCTTGAAACAGCTGCTTCAACGTCGCTGAATGATCCAATAGGCTTTGTGCCGTTTGTTGGTGGTTCTGATTCGGTGTTTTAAGCATGTTTTGACTCATGACAGCACCCAATACAGGCAGATAGTCGAAAGAGATGAATCTTAACATTATTATGAATTTAGAGAATGGTACAGTTCATATTCTGTAAAGATTAAATATTGAGTGATTGAACTTGGTCGGAAAGCATGATATTCCGTCTTAACTGTCTAACAAGCTAAATTGACAATAAGAAATGCCTATAATAAAACTAAACAATGATGCTGAACGCTATTTATAAACCAGTCTTAAAATAACGAAACAACAAAAAGGATGTCATAAGAAATGAAAACAATCATTATTACTGGTGCAAACACTGGTATTGGATTTGCGACAGCCAAAAGCTTCATTCAAGATGGTCACCATGTATTTTTAGCCTGCCGAAATCCTCAAAAAGCTGAACATGCAAAGCAACAATTAGAAAGCCTAGGCACAGGTAAAGTTGAATTACTTGCACTCGATCTGGATAGTTTAGATCAGGTCAACCAAACTGCGAATGAACTCCTTGCGAGACTCGATAAAATTGATGTTTTGGTCAATAACGCAGGCATCATGTCACCGACTTTAGAATCAACCAAAGATGGTTATGAAAAACAAATTGGCGTGAATTATATTGGACATTTTTTATGGACCTTAAAACTTCTACCTTTATTAAAAAAATCAGAAGCGGGTCGAGTGGTTAATCTTGCTTCTATGATGCATTTCATGGGTTCAATCAAATTTGATCAATTTAAAGCTGAGGAAGTGAAAAACTATAATGGTGTACTTCGTTATGGCAACAGCAAATTAGCCAATCTACTCTTTAGTAATGCTTTAGCAGATAAACTTAAAAATACCAGTATCACTTCTAATGCATTACATCCGGGTGGCGTAGATTCTGAAATTTATCGTGAGTTGCCTAAGTATCAATATATGGTGATTAAATTATTTTTAATTCAACCCAATAAACCAGCAGAACTGATTAAAAAAATTGCCTTAGATCCGTCATGGGCAAAACGCACAGGTCAATATGTCAGTCTGCAAACACCTGCCATTCGTTCATCTAAAGCTAAAGATTTAAAACTTGCACATCAGCTCTATGATCAAACTTTAGGTTTAGTTAAAAACTATCTTTAAAATACTTTTAAATGTTTAAGAGTGCTAAGAATAATCAAAGTAAAAAACTTAGTTGCAACTTAGCACTCAGCAAGGCTCTAATTCATCAAACACGCTTTAAATCCAATTAATACAACGTAATCCTGTCTATTCAGTTTCTGCAAACTCATCCAGCATTTAGGTTGTATTGTATATAATTTGGAAGAAACACATTCAATATCATTTCATTGTAATGACATAAGAATTACGTTTTAAAATATTTAATGAGATTTAAAGCCAATTATCGTTGTTATATTTTAATATTCTTTTGTCTCTAAATCCTTTGTATTTATTCAAACATCCAAAAACCAAAGTTTAGATTTGGATTCAATAATTACTTTATTTTTTTCATCCAATTTCATATTTAGACTTAATTTTGAATCCATAATGACTAAATTCACTGCCCTTCTAAAATTTTTTGGTTCTAAATATTCCTTTAAAATCTTAGCCTTGTAATCCCATTATGTTTATATGTCTTTGGTAGGTATTAGGTAGGTACACTTCTGAATCCCCTTATTGAATACTCAAGACACGGTATAGAAATCACCGATAACAATACAATAATGGCATAAGGAATCGCACCATGGCTTTTAAGAATATTTCAGATCAAACTAATGGCTTTTACATCCCATGTGTTTCACTTTTTGGACCGGGTTGTTCAAAAGAAGTCGGTGAAAGAGCGCATAACTTAGGTGCTAAAAAAGTACTGATCGTAACCGATGAAGGCTTATTTAAATTTGGTGTTGCAGACACGATTGCAAGCTACCTTAACGCAGCCAATGTGGACTACCATATTTTCCCAGGTGCAGAGCCAAACCCAACCGACATCAACGTTCTAAAAGGTGTCCAAGCTTATAATGACAATCAATGTGATTTCATTATTTCTCTAGGCGGTGGATCATCACATGACTGTGCAAAAGGTATTGGTTTAGTCACTGCGGGTGGCGGGAATATCCGTGATTATGAAGGGATTGATAAAAGTACTGTGCCTATGACACCGCTGATTGCAATTAACACCACAGCAGGTACAGCTTCCGAAATGACACGTTTCTGTATTATTACCAATACCGATACGCATGTAAAAATGGCGATTGTCGATTGGCGTTGTACTCCACTCATGGCGATTGATGATCCTAAACTCATGGTTGCCAAGCCAGCTGGACTGACTGCAGCTACAGGTATGGATGCACTCACACATGCAGTTGAAGCTTATGTTTCGACTGCAGCAAATCCGATTACAGATGCATGTGCTGAAAAAGCCATCACTATGATCAGCCAATGGCTTAGCCCTGCTGTTGCGAATGGTGAAAATATCGAAGCACGCGATGCAATGAGTTACGCACAATATCTTGCGGGTATGGCATTTAACAATGCATCACTAGGATACGTTCATGCAATGGCGCATCAATTGGGTGGTTTTTACAACCTTCCACATGGCGTATGTAACGCGATCTTGCTACCGCATGTATGCGAGTTCAACCTGATCGCTTGTCCAGATCGTTATGCAAAAATTGCAGAACTAATGGGTGTAGATATTCAACATTTAACAGTTAATGAAGCTGCATATGCTGCCATTGATGCGATTCGTGAGTTATCAAAAGCAGTGGGCATTCCGTCAGGACTTACAGAACTGAATGTAAAAGAGTCTGACTTAACCATCATGGCTGAAAATGCGCAAAATGATGCATGTATGCTCACCAATCCACGTAAAGCAAATCATGCTCAAGTGGTTGAAATATTTAAAGCAGCAATGTAATTTTTTAAGCTGATTTAATCAAATCCAGTGTAAGAGAAATTTCAAATCCTATTCTCATCAATCAATTGTGAAAATAGATTTCTCTGCACTGGATTTTTTTATTTATTGTTTTAGAAATATGTTTAACCCTATTTTAAATTGACAATTCGCTCCATATCATCAAGGATAATATCGACATCTAAAATATGATAAAAAGAGAGTCTCAGCTCATGTCTCAAATTGATTCTAACTCGCCATGCTCTCCAAATACTGACACGTCTCATCAATCACCCTCACAAAATGCTGAACCCATTCCTTCATCTGATTACGTTGCTGATGTATTAGGTGATGGTTATGAACAATTAAAACTACATTTTCCTCATGATCAACAAGGCCAAGTGATTGCCACATTGGTTCGTAAAAAAGCTGAAAAAAGCACATCCAAAGCAGTTTTATATATTCATGGTTTTATTGATTACTTTTTCCAAAAAGAGATGGCTGAACAATTTAATCAACAGGGTTACGATTTTTACGCTTTAGATTTAAGAAAATACGGACGTTCTTATCTAGCTCATCAAGATATGTTCTATGTGCAAAATTTAAATGAATACGATGCTGAAATTTCCGAAGCTTTAAATATTATTGTGCAGGAAAATCATGATGCCATTGTATTAAGTGGACACTCAACTGGTGGTTTAATTACGACGTTATACGCCGCACACCATCCTGAAAATAAATTCATTAAAGCATTGTGGGTGAACAGTCCTTTCTATGATTTTAATATGAATATTTTTAAGAAAAAATTGGCATTACCACAACTCAGCAAAATCGGGAAACGATTTCCAAAACTTAAATTTCTAAGTGAATTAAATAAATTTTATGTCACCAGCCTGCATAGAAGCTTAAAGGGTGAATGGGATTTCAATTTGGATTGGAAACCGATGCAATATCCAATGGTGTATTTAAGTTTTGTACATGCAATATTTGAGGCACAAAAGGAGATTCACCACGGTCTTCAGTTAAATATTCCCGTTTTGGTGATGCATTCAGCTCGAACCACCTGCCCTCGAAAATTTAATCGTGATGCTCAATCGAGTGACGTTATTTTAAATGTTAAACACATCTCTAAATATGCTAAAAAAATCCAAGGTGATGTAAAAATCATTTCAATTCAAGATGGATTACATGATTTGATACTCTCTGCTCAACCTGTTAGAGCTCAGGTTTATCACACCTTATTTGAATGGTTAGAACAAAAATCTAAGACCTTTAATACGTGAATCCAATCGTAATGTTATTTATTTCATGGATCATTTATTACATAAATCACTAATTTCTTGAACAATCAAAATGAATAGATCTTAGTCAGACTCACTTTTATATTTCATCAATAGCTGATGTGCAGGATGTTCTAATGGTGTCAGCTCAACCAAGCGCTCAACGGCGTCAATTGCATCTGGGTATCGTGCGATATGCTTCAATAGCACATCAGTATCATTGGCTTTGAAAATAGCATCACTCAGCCGTGATTCCATACAGTCACGCCATGAACACAAAAATGGGCTTTCTGTCTTTGCAAGCATTACACCGCTACATAGTTTTAAAGCAGTCTGAATATATGCAGCATCCAATGCTTGCTCTGCTTGTAAAAAGTCCGCCTCTACATGTGCCAAAATTCGATACGGTCTAGATCCAAGCATGCCACCGAGTAAATCCCTTAACTGAGACATTTCCGCCTTCAATGTCCCCATGCTGACTTTTCGCTCGCCATATAAAGCTTGGTGCAAGGTATCTAAGGTTAAACCTTGAGGACACAGTGCCAAAATCGTCAAAATTTCAATTTGACGTGGCGTTAACACCAAAACCTTACCGTTAAACAAGACTTGAGGCATACCAAAAGTACGAATATACAGTTGTTGGCTTTGATATTCGGTTAATGCTGTTTGAATAATAGAAGCACAGCGTTCAGCGGCCAATAATCCAAGGCTATTATGATTCTTCCAAGTGGTGGATAAATCAATCACACCCAAGACATGTTTCGAATACGGATCAATAATGGGGGCTGCATAACAAACCCAGTCATGCACTGAACTCATATAGTGTTCATTGGAAAAAACACAGCTCGACTGTTGTGTTTTTAAAGACAGTGCCAAGGCATTGGTTCCAACCAATTCTTCACGCCATTGCCCACCCTCTATAAAATGCACACTTTCCGCAGCCTTACGCATTTGTCGGCTAGATGCACTCCAAATAATCGTACTACCAATATCACCCACAGCAACCACCATCGAAGATTGCTGTGCAATATGCTTTAACTCTTCTGAACAGGATTTTAACGCATGCTCTAATGCTGTTCCTTTAGAAATAGATTGATCAATAATCGGAGCAGCTGAACGATCTTTTGGAATAGCGGCTAAAGTTGAACGCTTCCAAGAGCTTAAAATACTTTGTCCAAGTTGTTTTGCTTGCGCTGCAGAGCCACCGATTTTTTCTTTAAAACTTTCTATTTGTTGTCTTTTCAGCAATAAATGTTGCATTATTATCATTCCTTATTCTTTTAACAATTCCTGACATACATCCACTGTATTGAACTTGGTTGTAAACAATTGTTGAATGCTTGTAAACCTTCATCATTCCAACCTTTTTCCAACCTTATATTGGTTATCCTAATCAAATATAAGACAGATGTACCTTATACCAAAGCTGTAGATGCACTTAATAAATTCAATAAGCAAAGGAAGAATTCACATGCGCTATGTAGATCCAAATCAACCCGGTTCAAAAGTCCAATTTAAAGCACAGTATGACAACTTTATTGGTGGCAAATGGGTTGCTCCTGTAAAAGGTGAATATTTTGAGAATATTTCACCTGTCGATGGTCAAGTTTTCACTAAAGTTCCACGTTCTTCAGTTGAAGATATCGAACTCGCACTAGATGCAGCACATCAAGCCAAAGACGCTTGGGGCAAGACTTCAACCACCGCTCGCTCAAATATTTTATTAAAAATTGCTGACCGTTTAGAAGAAAATTTAGAATTATTGGCTGTAGCTGAAACTTGGGATAACGGTAAACCTGTTCGTGAAACTTTAGCAGCAGATATTCCACTGACGATTGATCATTTCAGATATTTTGCAGGGTGTATTCGTGCTCAAGAAGGCGGTATTTCTGAGATTGATGACGACACAATTGCTTACCATTTCCATGAGCCTTTAGGGGTTGTTGGTCAAATCATTCCATGGAATTTCCCAATTCTGATGGCTGCGTGGAAACTTGCTCCTGCGTTGGCAGCGGGTAACTGTATCGTGCTTAAACCGGCTGAACAGACACCAGTCAGCATTTTAGTCCTTGCTGAACTTATTCAAGACATTCTACCGCCTGGCGTATTAAATATTGTGAATGGTTATGGTGTGGAAGTAGGTCGCCCACTTGCAACCAATCCACGCATCTCAAAAATTGCCTTCACTGGATCAACAGCTGTTGGTCAAATGATTATGCAATATGCGACTGAAAACATCATTCCAGTAACACTAGAGCTTGGTGGTAAATCTCCAAACATCTTCTTTGAAGACATCATGGACAAAGACGATGAATACTTGGATAAAGCTTTAGAAGGCTTTGCCATGTTTGCATTGAACCAAGGTGAAATTTGTACTTGTCCTTCACGTGCGCTTGTACAAGAAAGTATTGCAGATAAATTCTTAGAAATGGCTGTTGAACGTGTTAAACGCATCAAAACGGGTCATCCACTAGATACCGAAACCATGATTGGTGCTCAAGCATCTCAAGAGCAACAAGATAAAATCTTGGGTTGTATCGCGACAGGTCGTCAAGAAGGTGCAAAAATCTTAACTGGCGGTGAAGAACGTCATGATGTCAATGGTGGTTTCTATATTGAACCGACTATTTTCAAAGGCACCAATGACATGAAAACTTTCCAAGAAGAAATTTTTGGACCTGTACTTGCTGTTGCAACATTTAAAGACTTTGATGATGCTATTAAAATTGCCAATGACACCATTTATGGTCTAGGTGCTGGAGTTTGGTCACGTTCAGCACATACGTCTTATAGAGCAGGTCGCGCAATTCAGGCTGGTCGAGTATGGACAAACTGTTATCACATCTACCCTGCACATGCTGCCTTTGGCGGTTATAAAAAATCAGGGATCGGTCGTGAGAACCACAGAATGATGCTTGATCATTACCAACAAACCAAAAACTTATTAGTCAGCTACTCTACTAAAGCGATGGGCTTCTTCTAAAAACAACCAAGGGTTAGTACTGATAAAGTGCTAACCCTTTTCTTTAATCTCTTAAATAATCAACTCAACAACTCAACAACTCAGCAACAAACATCAGCAGTCTTAAAACGAATAATAAAAAACCGAGGGGAATTTCCCCCATGCATAACACGGATGTGTGATCTGTCTTTGGTATTGAATTTGCATTCCTTAGCGGATCGAAACATAACAATATCTAGGAGCTCAACATGAGTGAACTCAATAATAATGGAATACAATCTCCTACTCCCACAGACTCCCAACACGAATATTTTGAAAAAAGACAACTCAAACAAGGTGCTGTAGGCTGGCTTTTATTGGTCGGACTCGGCGTGGCTTATGTTATCTCAGGTGATTTTGCAGGTTGGAACTTCGGCCTAGCCCAAGGTGGTTGGGGTGGAATGTTTATCGCCACAGTCGTCGTTGCCATCATGTATCTCTGTATGTGTCTGTCTATGTCAGAAATGTCGACTATGCTACCTACGGCTGGCGGTGGATATAGTTTTGCACGTACCGCATTTGGCCCTTTTGGTGGTTATCTAACAGGGACAGCGATTCTGATTGAATATGCGATTGCGCCTGCGGCGATTGCCTGCTTTATCGGTGCATATTGTGAAAGCTTATTTGGTATCGGTGGTTGGAAAGTTTATCTCGCTTGTTACATTATCTTTATGGCAATCCATTTAAAAGGTGCAGGTGAAGCTTTAAAAATCATGTTTGTGATTACAGCGATTGCTGCTGTTGCCTTATTTGTTTTCATTATTGCGATGATTCCACATTTTAATAGCACCAATTTATTTGATATTGCGGTATCCAGTGAAAAAGCAGGTGCAAGTGCATTTCTTCCTCTTGGATATATGGGCATTTGGGCAGCTGTGCCGTATGCCATCTGGTTCTTCTTAGCCGTAGAAGGTGTACCGCTCGCAGCGGAAGAAGCCAAAGACCCAACAAAATCATTACCGCGTGGACTCATTGGCTCTATGTTGATTCTTGCCACTTTTGCGATCTTAATTTTAGTCTTAGGTGTCGGTGCAGCAGGTGCAAATTTATTGAAAGACTCAGGTGCACCACTGGTTGATGCTTTAGTTGCGGTCTATGGGCAAAATACATGGTTAGCCAGTTTTGTGAATTTTGTCGGACTTGCAGGTCTCGTTGCGAGTTTCTTCTCGATCATTTATGCCTATTCACGTCAGATCTTTGCCTTGTCTCGTGCGGGTTATCTACCAACCTCGCTTTCCTTGACCAATAAAAATAAAGCACCCTACCTTGCCATTATCATTCCAGGCATCATTGGTTTTGGCTTATCACTCACAGGTGAAGGTGATTTACTCATTTTAATGGCCGTTTTTGGTGCAACCATTTCTTATGTCCTGATGATGCTATCGCATATCAAATTACGAATGAGTCGTCCTGATATGCATCGCCCCTATAAAACGCCCGGTGGCATCATCACTTCAAGTATTGCACTAGTTTTAGCAGCAATTGCAGTGATTGCAGGCTTCTTAGTCAATCCTAAAGTTTGGTTCATGGCCGCAGGGATCTATGCTTTGTTTATTGCTTATTTTATTTTTTATAGTCGCCATCACTTGGTCTCTGGCACACCAGAACAAGAATTTGAAAATATTCGTAAAGCGGAACAAGAGCTTTAACAGAATCGCTTTAAGAGGATCGTTTTATGACGTATAAAACCTTAATTGGTCATCAGCATTATGTATTTTCAGATCTAAAAATGCTGATGGCCAAAGCAACACCTCTGCGTTCAGGTGATGAACTTGCAGGGGTTGCAGCAGAAAATGCGACAGAACGTGTTGCAGCTCAAATGGCTTTAGCAGATGTACCACTCAAAACATTTCTGAATGAGTCATTAATCCCATACGAGCAAGATGAAATCACACGATTAATTATTGATGATCATCGTGCAGATTTATTTGCACCGATTTCACATTTTACCGTGGGTGATTTTCGTAATTGGCTATTAAGTGATGATGCCACCACTGAAAAACTACAAAAGCTCTCAATGGGTTTAACCCCTGAAATGGTTGCTGCGGTCAGTAAAATTATGCGCAATCAAGACCTGATCTTGGTTGCGAGCAAATGTGAAGTGATTACTCAATTTCGTAATACCATTGGTTTAAAAGGACATCTTTCCACGCGCTTACAACCGAATCATCCAACTGATGATCTGTTGGGTATTTCAGCCAGTATTTTAGATGGTTTAATGTATGGCAATGGTGATGCGGTCATTGGAATCAACCCTGCTACAGATAATTTACAGAATTTATCTGAACTACTAAAGCTCATGGATTATGTGATTCAAGAGTATCAAATTCCAACCCAATCTTGTGTTTTAACCCATATCAGTTCTGGGATTCAATTGGCTGAAAAAAATGTTCCGATCGATCTGATGTTTCAATCCATTGCAGGAACACAGCTTGCCAACAATGGATTTGGGATCAATCTCAACCTATTACAAGAAGGCTATGAAGCAACGCTTGCTTTGAAACGAGGTACTGTCGGGCAAAATGTGATGTACTTTGAAACAGGTCAAGGCAGTGCACTTTCAAGCAATGCGCATCATAGTGTCGATCAACAGACCATTGAAGCAAGAGCCTATGCTGTCGCACGTAAATTCAATCCTTTACTAGTAAACACAGTGGTCGGCTTCATTGGCCCTGAATATTTATATAACGGCAAGCAAATCATCCGTGCAGGACTAGAAGATCACTTTTGTGGCAAATTGCTTGGCTTACCGATGGGCTGTGATATTTGTTATACCAACCATGCCGATGCCGATCAAAATGATATGGATGTCCTGTTAACGCTGTTTGGTACAGCAGGCTTGAACTTCATCATGGGGATCCCAGGTTCGGATGATGTCATGCTGAATTATCAAACCACTTCATTTCATGATGCACTATACCTACGTCAGCTTTTAGGACTCAAACCCGCGCCTGAGTTTGATATATGGCTTGCACAGCAAGGCATTTTCAAACAACAAAATCAACGAATTGAATGGGCAGAGAAAATGCCTTCGCAATTTTCAAGACTTTTGGCATAGGAGGAAAAAATGAACCTTATTCCAAATGATTCTTTTAATCCATCATCTCACCAAGATGAATGGGAAAAACTTAAACAATTTACCGATGCGCGCATCGCCATTGGACGTGCAGGCTCTAGCATTCCTACTCGCCCCATGCTCGAATTTCAATTGGCGCATGCTCAAGCTCAAGATGCCGTGTACCAAGTGCTTGATGTAACAACTCTTGCAGACAAAATTCAAAGCTTAGGATTAGAAACCATCACCGTCAAAAGCCAAGCTGAGGACAAACAAGATTATTTAAAACGTCCAGATTTAGGACGATTATTGGATCAAGATTCAGTTGAAGCTTTAAAAAAACATTCTCAACAGTCAGCAAAATTTGATGTCTGTATCGTGGTGGGTGATGGTTTATCAGCTCTTGCGATTGAAGAAAATGCATTTAAGCTCATTCAATCATTACAACCTGAGATACAACAGGAAAACTGGACGATTGCTCCAATCGTGATTGCTACAGGAAGTCGTGTCGCATTGGGTGATCAAGTCTGTGAAATTTTAAATGCCCAAATGCTGATTATGCTCATTGGAGAACGCCCCGGTTTAAGCTCACCTGATAGTTTAGGCATTTATTATACTTTTGAAGCAAAATCAGGAGATTTAGACTCGAAACGAAATTGTATTTCCAACGTTCGACCCGCAGGCTTAAGCATTCCAGTTGCGACTCAACGACTGATGAACTTGATGAGGAAATCAAAAAGCTTAGGCTATTCTGGTGTAAAGCTTAAAGATGATCATGAAATTGAAGTTTTAGATGTATCCACTGAGCAGAAAAGACTATTTTAAAATGCTTAAGCTTCATTATTTTCAATCATCACAGCTCAATACCGTCCATAAAATATAGCCTATAACGCCCCTACCATGAAATAAAAAATCCCTGCTCAGGAGCAGGGATTTTTTATAAAGCGTGTATCAATCTTTTAATGATTTTAAATCAATCACAAAACGATATTTCACATCACTTTTCAGCATACGCTCATAAGCTTGATTGATATTTTGCATATTAATCATTTCTACATCAGATACGATATTGTGTTCACCACAAAAATCCAACAACTCTTGCGTTTCCTGAATGCCCCCAATCACCGAGCCTGCAATTGATTTACGCCCCATAATCATCGGCACAGAATTGGTTGAGAACTCACCGAGATAACCTACAAGCACCAAAGTTCCACTTAACGCCAGCGTCGGAATATACGGCTTTAAATCATGATCATAAGGCACAGTGTCTATGATGAGGTCATATTGATTTTTGACCGCTTTCATTTGGTTTTTATCCGTCGATAACACCACATGATCTGCACCTAAATCTCTAGCATCTTGTTCTTTATCAGGTGAACGCGTGAAAAGTGTTACCTCTGCGCCTAAGGCATGCGCAAGTTTAATCGCCATATGGCCTAAACCGCCCAAACCAACCACAGCAACTTTTGATTTTGGACCAATGTTCCAATGACATAACGGCGACCACGTGGTGATCCCAGCACATAAAATTGGAGCTACCGCTTTAGTGTCCAAATTTTCAGGGACTTTAAGCACAAAATCTTGACTGCAAATGATGGTTTGCGAGTAACCACCATAAGTCACAGTCTGATCATGACGATCTAGACTCCCATAGGTACCTGTATTGCCCTGTTCACAATATTGTTCTAAGCTTTGATTGCAGGCTGAACATGTGCGACACGAATCCACCATACAGCCGATACCGACCAAATCACCAACTCTAAATTTAGTCACTGCATTGCCAATACTTTTCACTCGACCAATCACTTCATGACCGGGAACAATCGGATATCGACTAAAGCCCCAGTCATTGCGTGCTTGGTGTAAATCTGAATGACACACACCACAATATTCAACATCAATAATCACATCATCAGGACGCGATTGACGTTGTTCAAATTTAAAAGGAACCAATGGGCTTTGTGCATCGAGTGCAGCATAGGCTAAAACGTGTTGTGTCATTTTTTGCTTCCTTTATTGCTGATCTTTCATCAATATATTGGCTTAAGCGCTATAACTTAGCGATAAATCATTTTTCAAACTATTTAAACCCTATCTATTCAGTGCATATTCAGCTTTTATCTACATAAAAGACATAAAAAAGAGATGCTGAAATATCGAATTCGATCTACGTCTGAATATGACTTAATGCACTTTCAACAAAATGTAGATGATCAATACCCCAATACAACTCATCTTTCACAATAAAGCTTGGTGCACCAAACAGCCCTCGCTCAATGGCTTCATCGGTAATAAATTTAAGCTCACTCTTTACTTTTTCATCATCAAGCCATAATTTAACTTTTGCTTCATCTAAACCATTGGCTTTAGCCACATCGATCAATTCATCCCGATCATTTAAATTTCGAGGATGTGCAAACATCGCATCAAAAAATCCAGTTAATACTTGATGGAACTGTTCAGGAGCAAATAATTGAACTGCTGTCACCAAACGCATTACAGGCAATGTATTAATCGGGAAATTAGGATTCATTCTAAATGGAATATCCCATAATTTTGACCAACGTCTTAAATCAATCATCGAATATTGTGCCTTGGCAGTTACCATAATCGGACTGCTATTCCCTGTTGCTTTTAACACAGCTCCCAACAGCATCGGTTTATAGATGATTTCAGCCTGCTGCTTTTCAACGATTTTTTGTAATTGATGAAATCCTAAATAACTAAATGGACTACCCAAATCAAAATAAAACTCAACAATGTTCATTCTATTCATTCCTTGACGATTTCTTCGTATAAATATCTATGTGTAATTGCAAAATCAACAGCCACTTATATTTCCCTTTTTAGATTTATTCTTACATTCTGTTTATCAGTTATTCCTACATTAAAATTCACTCAATACCTGATATTTAAATTTCTTTGACCAACACTTTTTATATTGGGATTACTTCACTTAAACACTAAGCAATGTAATTCAAAAAGTTTTAGGCTTTATTCAAAACACCAAAAACCTCACCATTTTTCATTCCAAGGTCTTAAATCTAATTCATGCGTCCAAGCATCCCGGGGTTGATGTGCAATATTCCAATAATTTTCAGCAATATGTTTTGGATTTAATATGCCATCCTCAGCTTTTCTTTCATAGATAGCAGGAAAACTATCTTTGATAAAATCAGTATCTATTGCACCATCTATGACCACGTGCGCAACATGAATATTTCGTGGTCCTAATTCCCTTGCCATGCTTTGTGCCAATGCACGTAGCGCATGTTTCGCCCCTGCAAAAGCTGCAAAATATGCTGAACCCCGAATACCTGCCGTCGCACCTGTAAAGATGATTGTGCCACGTTCACGTTGTACCATACGTTTCGCTGTTTCACGACCTGTGAGAAAAGCCCCAAAACACGCCATTTCCCAAATTTTAAAATATTTCCGTGCGGTTTCTTCTAAAATACTACAAGGAACATTCGCACCAATATTAAAAACCATGACTTCAATAGGACCAATTTCGGATTCAATCTGTTCAATCAACTGAATGACTTGCTCTTCTTTACGAGCATCCGATGCAAAACCAAATGCTCGTCCGCCTTCTTGTTCAATGGATTCAATCAAAGGCTGTAATTTATCTGCATTACGACGCGTCATACAGGCGATATAGCCACCACGAGCAAATCGTATAGCAATCTCTCCACCTGTGGCATCACCAGCTCCAATCACCAATGCAACTTTATCTAAACTGCAATTTATTAAATCTGATTCCATCTCTATGTGTGGCATGTCCTTTCTACGCTTTATTATTGTGATTCACTTCGATCTTATGTGCTAAAAATCAATCCGTCAAAGACATTCATCAACCTGATGATTCACATTAAAAATGTGCAATGAGCATCAAAAATTACGACTTATTTCACAAAATAATCATTCTTTTTTATTCCAATTGCGCTTAAAGTGAGTTGTATATTTCGAACGATTTAAAATTTCACAATGACTGCTTTTGAACACTTACCTAAAACCATCTATGCCATTCAACATCTTGCTTTTGAAGACCTTGGCTCACTTGAAGATGTCTTTTATCAACTCGGATTTCGGGTGCGTTATTTTGAAGCAGGCATTGATGATTTAACCAAAGCCCTAGATTATAAAGGTTTAACCATCATTTTAGGTGGTCCGATAGGTGTTTATGAAACAGATGACTACCCATTCTTACAACAAGAAATAGACTTACTCAAAGTTCGTTTAGAAAAAAATCTCCCAACTTTAGGTATCTGTTTAGGTGCTCAATTGATTGCACATGCACTCGGAGCACGTGTTTACTCAGGACATGAAAAAGAAATTGGATGGAGTCCCTTAGAGATCCGCTTCGCAACCAATAATATTCTCAAGCCTTTGGCTGATACCCCTGTACTGCATTGGCATGGCGATACTTTCGACTTACCTGAACAAGCGACTTTATTAGCAAGCTCTAAAGTTTATAGCAATCAAGCCTTTCAAGTCGGAAGCAATATTCTTGCATTGCAATTTCATATCGAAGTCGCTTCTGAAAGTTTGGAAAAATGGCTCATTGGTCACACCACTGAATTGCGCCATGCGAAAATTGATATCCCACAATTACGTCGCGACAATCAACATTATGCTCAACAGCTTGAAGACGTAGCTGATTTAATTATTCGTAATTTTATGCAACAACTAAAACTTTCTTAATAGGTTTGCTGAATTGAGCAAACGAAAAGATTGCTTTTGAATTTAAGCGTTAAAATTCAATCTATAAAGAACTTTTAGATTTTAACTATTCTAAAGTCGCCTTTTACTCGCTTAAACATTCTCCTAATATAAGTTTAAATTTTAAGATGATTTTGATATGACGCCTCTCATTAGTATTGCCATTATTCATCTTTTTGCATTGATTAGTCCTGGCCCTGATTTCTTTTATGTAACACAAAGTGCTGTCCGCCAATCTCGTACCCATGCACTTTTTGCAGCTTTAGGTATTTCGCTGAGCATTTTGGTTTGGGCTTTGTGTGCGATGAGTGGTCTCCACTATTTATTTCAAAAAATGGCATGGCTTCAACAAGTTCTGATGATCTGTGGTGGTCTTTATTTATTTTATCTTGGTATTCAATTGTTAAAATCAGCGTGCAAAAAATCCGATGCAGTTGTCGTAGAAGATAAACCACATACTGAAAAATCTTATGCAAAACTTTTGATTCAAGGCTTTCTAACCAATATGGCCAATCCCAAAGCATTGGTTTATTTTAGTAGTGTCTTTGCAATTGCTATCAATACCGATGCAAGCCTGTTTCAACAGAGTTCATTATTGGCACTGGTCTTTATTGAAAGCTTGATCTGGTTTGCTTTAGTCGCTTATTTATTCTCAGCAAGTAAAGTAAATGCCTATTACCAAAAATTCAGTAAAAAGATTGATGCTGTTACAGGTGGCATTTTTATCAGTTTTGGTTGTTTACTCATTTTAAATCGAGACTAACATTTTTATTGATATTATCTACATTAAAAATGGAATGATATTCCAATAAAAAAGCACCCTTAGGTGCTTTTTTATTGGATTGATACAACGATGAATCAATCACCAATTCAATTATTTTTTCTCAGTCGGTACAGATGCTTCAGTTGTAATATTTACTGTGATTTTATCGCCCACGTTCGGCACATAAGCACCTACACCAAATGCTGAACGATCAAAACTTGTTGTCGCATTAAAACCGATTGTTTCTGCTTTACTCATTGGATGGACAGCTTGTTTATTTAAAACAGCATCCAATACCACAGGTTTAGTGACATTCTTAATCGTTAAATCACCTGTGATTTTGTATTTAGTTTTACTCACCGCTTGAACTTTTGTACTTTTAAAAGTGATATTTGGATATTTTTCAGCATCAAAAAAATCAGCTTTTAATAAATGCTCATCCAGCGCTTTAACATTGGTATTCAAGCTAGTTAACGGAATCGTTACATTTACAGAAGAATTTGCAGGCTTTGCGTTATCTACAGAAATAGTCCCTTGAATGTCACTAAAATTCGCAGATGGTGTAGAAAAACCGAAATGATCCCAAGTAAATACTGTTGCAGTATGTGTTGGATCAATTTTATAGTCGACTGGTTTTGCTACAGAAAAAGTTGCAACTGAGGCTACCGTCAAACCCAATGCTAATGTTTTAAAATTCATGATTTTTCTCGCTTTAATGATTCATTTTAGTCTATAGGATTTTCCCACGATTACACCCTTAAACATAAAACGTTTTGTTGCATGCTTAGAACGATAAAAATGTAATTTTTTATATTATAAATATGATGAGTCTAAGGACAACGATACTGAATAAACCCTGTTTTTCGTGCGATACGATCATACAAAATCTGCGCTGATTGATTCGACTCGTGCGTTAACCAATATAATCGGTCACAATTTCTCTCATTTGCCACTTGCTGAACATATTCGATTAACTTTCTCGCGATACCTTGATTTCTAAATTGCTCATTGACATACAAATCTTGCAAATAGGCATACGGCTGAATCGTCCAACAACTTTCATGCTCAATAATATGCACAATACCGACCACTTGCTTATCTACCAGCGCAGCAAAACCATACATATGCTGTTGATCAGGATCTGTCAGCTTTTGCCATGTCGTTGCAGTGACATGATCAGGAATATCTGCTTGATAAAATGACTGATAGCCTTTCCATAGAGCCATCCACTCATTCAATTGTTCTGACCTAAGTGGTTTAATTTGAATATGATTCTGTTTCATCAAATATGTAATTCAATTTATATGTTCTTATTTTTATAAATGAAAATTCAAACAAAAGCGACTATTTTTAAAACGTATTCTATTTAAATTCTTATTTAATTAAGGACATAAAAAAAGGTCATATCCTGACTCAAATATGACCTTGATTTAATATTGAAGCAATCTTAAAGTTTTTTCACCAAAACGCGATCTACTTGCTTACGACCAGACGTCGTTTCACGGTTTTGACGGCGAACTTTAATAATTTTATCTTCTTCCATATCTTTAAGAAGTAAAACCACCGCAACCATGCTCTCTAAAGGCAGATCCTGACCAATCCACTTCTCTTCACCCGCATCCATTAAGGTAATTTCATCACTAATCTGGTTATACAGGCTCATATTTCCTCACTTGTGATCTTTAAAATCACACTAAAATGTATTCCGAATGATTCGGCGTGCATATTATACGCCTGAATCATAAAATTAAGCAGATTATTCCTGTCTTGATCGTGACCTACAATATTCTGCTTAAATCCTCTTAAAAAAAAACGCTCCGTATGGAGCGCTTTTCCACTGGCTAAATCTTAACGATTAAGCAGTTAACTCTTTTACAGCAGCAACAACTGCTTCAGTCGTAATACCAAAGAATTGATATAAGTCTTTTGCAGGTGCAGATTCACCATAAGTCGTCATACCAATCACTTTGCCATCTAGACCTACAAACTTCCACCAGTAGTCTACATGAGCAGCTTCTACAGCTACACGTGCACGGATGTTAGATGGAAGAACTGCTTCACGGTAAGCAGCATCTTGCTTAACAAACTCTTCAGCACATGGCATAGAAACAACACGCACGCCATCTAGTTGAGCATAAGCTTCCATTGCAAGTGATACTTCAGAACCAGTCGCAATGATGATTGCTTTTAATTCGCCTTTTTCCTTAGCCAATACATAACCACCTTTAGCAACATCTGCAATTTGAGCATCAGTACGCGTTTGGAATGGTAAGTTTTGACGAGAGAAAATTAACGCTGTTGGGCCTTCAGCACGTACAAGAGCAGATTTCCAAGAAATTGCAGCTTCAACAGTGTCACATGGGCGCCAAGTGTTTAAGTTAGGCGTACCACGTAAAGATGCAATTTGTTCTACAGGTTGATGTGTAGGACCATCTTCACCAAGGCCAATTGAGTCATGCGTATACACATGAATCACGCGTTGCTTCATCAATGCAGACATACGTACTGCATTACGTGCATATTCCATAAACATCAGGAATGTTGCTACGTAAGGGATGAAACCACCATGAAGTGCAACACCATTGGCAATTGCAGTCATACCGAATTCACGTACGCCGTAATGTACATAATTACCAGCAGCGTCATCTTGAACGCCTTTAGCACCTTTCCAAAGGGTTAGGTTAGAACCTGCAAGATCCGCAGAACCACCTAAAATTTCAGACAATAATGGCGCAAATGCTTGAATCGCATTTTGACTTGCTTTACGCGTTGCAACAGTTTCAGCTTTTGCATTCACTTCTGCAATGTAGGCATCCGCTTTAGCAACGAAGTCACTTGGTAATTCACCTGACATACGACGTTTTAGATCAGCCGCTTCAGTTGGATATTTTGCAGCATAAGCAGCAAACGTTTCATTCCAAGCTGCTTCAGCCTGTAAACCTTTCTCTTTTGCATTCCAAGCAGCATATACATCTGTAGGAATTTCGAATGGACCTTCAGTCCAACCTAAAGCTGCACGTGTTAATGCGATTTCATCATTACCGAGTGGAGCACCGTGGCAATCTTCTTTACCTTGTTTATTTGGTGAACCCAAACCAATAATCGTTTTACAGATGATTAATGTCGGTTTAGCCGTTTCAGCTTTTGCTTCTAAAGTTGCAGCACGTAATGCATCTGCATCATGACCATCAACTTTAAGTACTTGCCAACCGTAAGCTAAGAAACGTTGTTCTGTATCATCAGAGAACCAACCTTCGACTTCACCATCAATCGAAATACCATTGTCATCATAGTAAGCTACAAGTTTACCTAGACCTAAAGTACCCGCCAATGAACATGCTTCGTGAGAAACACCTTCCATTAAGCAACCATCACCCAAGAAACAGTAAGTGAAGTGATCAACTACAGAAATATCAGCTTTGTTGAATTGCGCTGCTAAAGTTTTTTCAGCAAGTGCAAAACCAACTGCATTGGCAATACCCTGACCCAATGGACCAGTTGTCGTTTCAATACCTGGCGCATAACCTAATTCAGGGTGACCAGGTGTTTTAGAGTGCAATTGACGGAAAGACTTTAAATCTTCGATCGAAAGATCATAACCAGTCAAATGTAACAATGCATAATGAAGCATTGAACCATGACCATTAGACAACACGAAACGGTCACGGTTTGCCCATTGTGGATTTGTTGGGTTGTGACTTAGAAATTCGCGCCATACAACATCAGCAATATCAGCCATCCCCATTGGTGCACCTGGATGTCCAGAGTTTGCTTTTTGCACAGCATCCATTGCCAGTACACGAATTGCGTTTGCAACACGACGTTCATTCAGCGGGGTTGTCATAGATCAGAGTCCGATATATTTAAAAATGTGGAAAGTTGAATTAAATTCAAAACTGCGCGTATTGTCTTAAAAAAACGATACAGCGTAAAGACTAGAAACGTATATTTAACCTATATTGAGGTAAATAATAGCAAAAACAAGATTAGTGAAAATTATACTACATCTTGAATATGCATTTCTGATGAATTTAAGCAATACTGACCTGATTACGTCCTCGTGTTTTCGCCTCATATAGTGCTTGATCGGCTTCATTCACGACTTGCAAAGAACTTTGACTGGCATGTGAAAATGCAACCCCTATACTACATGTCACAAATATTGATTTCATTGGATCTACAGCATGGCGATGGCTTGCCAAGGCAGAGCGACAACGTTCAGCTAAACGCTGCACTTCATAAGGATGGGTATTTTCGATAATAATGAGAAACTCTTCTCCACCATATCGTCCCAATACATCACTTCTTCTAATGATTTGTTTTAATGTATTGGCCGAACTGACTAAAATCTGATCGCCCATCAAATGTCCATAGGTGTCATTTACCGATTTAAAATGATCTAAATCAATCAATAAAATCGCATATGGATAATTTGAGGTATCGGTCTCATCCAGTTGCAATAAAAACTCATTCAACATACGGCGGTTATAGATAGACGTTAGACCATCTTTACGACTTAGTTGCGTGACATAAGACTCACGTGCAGACCACTGTTTTAAAATCGTGTTGAGAATAAAAACACCAAGCAAGAAAGGTGGTGCACTAAAATAAATGGTACTGCCTAACCAAAATGAATTTTTAAAATTCGGATAACCAATCTGATCGATGTCAAACAACGGTTTAAATTGGACTTGACCGTTAACAAGACCACTCGATAAAAAATAGATAAATACAGCAATCCCATACGTCAGTGTAAAAATGAGCATCTTACGATCAAACAATACGATCAGTAAGTAAATAAAACTCATTGCATTAATGACGATGCCAGCTTCAAGTAAGCCCGACGAGTACCAATCGAAGACCATCGAGCTAATGAGCAATACAGCACAAAAATACGGGAAAAAATGTTGCGCCCACTCCTTTTCACGATTGATCAATAAAATAAAGATAACAACCAATGTAAAGAAAAACTCAACGATCTCGATATTCAGATGGAAATATAAGGTTTCCAAATTAACAAATTGTTGTACTTCAGGCGTGAGTAATGTAAATCCCTTCCAACTGATCCATAGCGCACGTATAAAAAGATAAAAAACGAGGACTAAAATACACTTATTGACCTGACTCCAATTTAAAATTTTTGAATCAAATACAAACCAGCGTACATAGCCTAATAACGATTTCGACATTTTATATTTGACTCTTTACGACCTACTTCTTAGTCATATTTATTAGTATTGTTTAACAATCTGCTTAATATAAAACTAATCTGCAAAAATTCATTCAATTTGATACAAAAAAACAAACAAATACTTATTTTATTTTTTAAGCTAAGGCTTGGTTTTTATTTATAAATCTCGTGAAAAAATCCAACGATTTGCCTCAACCTCGAATATAGCTTATTTTTTTGCTCAATTATTTTTAGAAGTGACATAATGAAGAATAAGATCTCTCTTAATGTGCTTGAGCATTTATCTATTTCAAACTGAAATCAACATCATTTGACAGCTTTATCAGTTTGATAGATGTACATATCAATTAAAAAGGCATTAAATTGACATAATTTCATGCTTTTTAGTCAGGTTGAGCTAGTCCAAAAGTCTAACTCGATGTACCATATTGCGTCTTTTAAATTTAACTGTGATAGGACTTATGCGCGAGTACGCTGTATTTACTTCAGAATCTGTAAGCGAAGGCCATCCAGATAAAATGGCTGATCAAATCAGTGATGCTATCTTGGATGCAATCTTAAAAGAAGACCCATATGCGCGGGTTGCTTGTGAAACGCTTGTAAAAACAGGTGCTGTAGTTCTTGCAGGTGAAATCACAACAACTGCAAACGTTGACTTCGAAGCAATCGTTCGTCAAACGGTAAATAACATTGGTTATAACCATTCTGAACTCGGTTTTGATGGTTCGACTTGTGCTGTATTAAATATGATTGGTAAACAATCTCCTGAAATTGCTCAGGGTGTTGACCGTCAAAAGCCTGAAGATCAAGGCGCAGGTGACCAAGGTTTAATGTTTGGTTATGCAAGCCGTGAAACTGATGTGCTAATGCCTGCACCTATTTCTTATGCGCATCGCTTAATGGAAAAGCAGGCTGAACTTCGTAAATCAGGTCAATTGGCTTGGTTACGTCCAGATGCGAAAAGCCAAGTTACTTTTTCTTATGAAAATGGTTTGCCTGTTCGTTTAGATGCAGTGGTTTTATCTACACAACACAATCCAGAAATTTCACAAGCTGATCTTAAAGAAGCGGTGATTGAAGAGATTGTTAAAAAAGTTATTCCTGCTGAAATGTTCCATGCAGACACTAAATTCCACATCAACCCAACGGGTATGTTTGTGATTGGTGGTCCAGTGGGTGACTGTGGTTTAACAGGTCGTAAAATCATCGTTGATACATACGGTGGTATGGCACGTCATGGTGGTGGTGCATTCTCTGGTAAAGATCCATCAAAAGTTGACCGCTCTGCTGCTTATGCGGGTCGTTATGTTGCAAAAAATATTGTAGCAGCGGGTCTTGCAGACAAATGTGAAATCCAAGTGTCGTACGCAATTGGTGTTGCAGAACCAACTTCGATTTCGATTAATACATTCAACACAGCAAAAGTGTCTGAAGAATTAATTATTGCACTTGTTCGTGAGCATTTTGACTTACGTCCATACGGCATTACACGTATGCTTGACCTAATCCAGCCAATGTACCAACAGACTGCTGCTTATGGTCACTTTGGTCGCGAAGGTTCTGATACTGCATTTACTTGGGAAAAAACGGATAAAGTTGAAGCATTACGTGCTTCTGCTGGTCTGTAATTTTCATTTAGTATTTAGCATAAAAAAAGCTCACAAATTTGTGAGCTTTTTTTATATCTATTTTTTTGTATTGATATGCGATTTTATGACCTGAGCATTCAGTTTTCGAAAATGATAAACTCAAAAATCTTTAATTCTGTTTTTGATTGCCCTGCTCTAAGGAGTTTAAAAAACCTTGTTGTATCGGTACACTTTGGTGGTCTTGTAAATAAACATGTCCTACCTTAAAGACAATCGCTACCATCAGACATGCAAAAATGCAAAACATCCAAAATCCATAAGGTGTTCGAATATTCTGTGATCCGCAGCTCTGACAAACTTTCTCGGAAGACTGTACAGTCTTTTCGCAACATGCGCAGTGATACTGATAATGCATCATTTTTTACTCCCAGCTTGGTCGTTATTTTTATTTTAGCTATATTATTTTAACGCTTTAATTATATTATGAGACATGATTTACATTATCAACATATATTTTAATCAATAATCATCGCGATCATATCAATAATATTTAAATGATAAATTTCAGATAGATAAAAATATATCAGTTAAATTTAAAAAATCTTACAAACGTAACAAAAAATTCACTCATTATTATTTCTAATTAAATAATTTAATTAAAGTAAAAGAATAAAAGTCTAATTTCAGATCGTTCATGTTGAGAAATAATAAATCACCAACTCTCAAATAGTAAATTATTATAGAATGTCCTTTTACAGAGCAATTTGGAGTTCGAAATGGTTCAATTGATTAAAAAAGGTGGTTTGCGTGAACGAGCGAATCGTAGCCGAACTTATCAAGGCTCTGAAAATACAGAAACTACCCTTCGCCCAAATTCATATCACGATCCTAAGAAACAAGACTCAGTTCACGACAAAGCAATGAATGACGCAGAATTAATCACAGTAAAATCGGTTGATCCATCCAAACCTGATTCAGTTTAAGCTTGATATTAGGTTATATGTAGTAGATTCTGGGTAATCACTTAGAGCATTAAAGAAATAGCATCCGACCATAAAATAATGGCGAAAATTAAAAAGAGCGCGCCCGATAGAACATCAATATAACTCCCTGATCTTTGGTAAGCAGCTTTAATTTTTGGCATAGACATGATTAACATAAAGAGCGCAAAGACCAAAAAAGTTTGAATCGGGATGATCACAGCCAATTGTGTTTTTAGGTCACTTGAAGCGGATGAACTCAATGCCAACGAAAAAACACTACTAAAATAAATCAACGTTTTTGGATTAGATAAGTTAGTGAACAGACCCAATAAAAAATAGTTCTGAGATTTACTTTCTTGATTTGCTTGAGAGGTGTCGATTTCAAAGCTCTGGTTTAATGTAGCCAAACCGCCCTTTAACATTGCCCAACCCATTTTGGCGAGAAATAATCCGCCGATCAGCATCAACACCTGTTGAATCCAAGGAAACTGCGTGATTAGTACAGTGAAGCCGAGTAGAGTTAGAACGACCCAGACCAAAATCCCAACTGAAATACCCAAAATAATTTTAAGTGTATTCATTCGAGTGTTAGAAGCTGAGCTTTTTGCAATCAGTAACACATCAGGACCGGGGGTAAACTGAGCCACAAAATGCAAAATACAGATCGTCAGGAGCAAGGACATAAATTGGCTTAAACATAAAATAATGCGTGAATTATAACAATTCTAGATTTCGTCTTGCGCAATCTCTCTAGCTAAATTGCAATTTTTATGCTCATCCATTCCAATGAGAACATAAAAAAGCCAAATCAAATGATTTGGCTTTTATAAAAAAGAAAATGATCCAGCATGTTTATTTAGGATTCACATCTTTCATTTGAATTTGCTTTGCATCTGGCGTAACTTCGCGCGCTTCGCCATCAATAATAGTTGAATCACGACCACCACGACCTTGTTGATTTTGTGCTTCTTGCATCTGGCGCATTAAATCTGCAAATGGGTTTTGACCTTGAGCATTGCCGCCCATACCATTCATATCGCCCATCATACCACCCATCATTTTTTCCATCATGGCTTGTTGACGATTCATCATGGTTTTCATCATGATCGCTTTAAACGCACGTTGTACAGGTGGGATTAAAATTAACAAAGCAATTAAATCAGTCATCAAACCCGGAATCATCAAAAATAAACCCGCGATAATTTTGGGTAAATTATTGGTTAAATTCGGATCTGCACTCATTTGACCTTGTTGCATTTGTTGCATCTGTGGCATTAGACCCGCAGCATGTGTACGAATCATATTCATACCAATAAAAAATGCTGCAATGAACCAGAAGAATACGTACCACATACTTCCGACGAGATCACCTACCCCGATCCATACGAATATTTCAAGGACGATACCAACTAAAACAATAAGAGCTAATTTCATGGAAAGTAATCTAATCTCAACAGAATGAATAAATTGCGGTAATCATATGCTTAATCTGTATCAAGCTTTTTTCATACACTTATGTAACAATATGGGCATTATATTATTTTTAAAGTCTTTTAATGTCACTAATTATTGGAATTGATCCAGGTTCACGCTTAACTGGCTACGGAATCATTCAAAAAGAAGGTCAAAAGCTAATATTTGTCGATGCTGGAACAATTCGAACTGAAACACCTGAAATGCCAGAACGATTGAAAAGAATTTTTGCGGGTATAGAACGTATTGTGAAATTTCATGGTCCGACTGAGGCTGCTGTCGAACAAGTGTTCATGTCTGTCAATCCTGATTCTGCCCTAAAACTCGGACAAGCTCGCGGTGCTGCCATTGCTGCTTTGGTCAATTTAGACTTACAAGTTGCAGAATATACTGCACGTCAAATCAAACAATCTGTAGTCGGTTACGGCGCAGCAGATAAAGAACAAGTCCAAATGATGGTAATGCGTATTCTAAATCTCAGCATCAAACCACAACAGGATGCAGCAGATGCGCTCGCAACAGCAATTTGTCATGCGCATGCATCAGGTAGTATGACAAAATTAGCGGTATTGAATGCCTTAGGTGGTATGGCTCGTGGTCGTACCCGAGGTAGCTCACGTAGACGTTAAACTTTAGCTTTTAATAAGCTAAAACTTAATGTTAAAAAAGATGTTAATCCAAATAAGGAATAACATCTTTTTTTATTTCTTTCATTGAAGGCTTTTGAGAATAGGTAATCGTCGCTCTACGACCAAAATTACGAATATTCTTCTTCTGATTAGGATCAATCCGAATGATAACCAATTCATCAGGTTCATTTCGATGATTGATTTCGCAAATCATAATTGTGCCTTGCTTTTCAATCACTTTATATTTTGGAAAAGCTTTCTGAACAGCTTGTTTCAGTGATTGACTCTCAAGCTTTGTGCCACTCGTCATTTGCGTATACGCCACTATTCCAATACAGATCACTAGAACAATGGTAACGATCAAATACTTTTCCATTTCCCCCCCTATTTTTTAATGATTATTAAAAGTAATATTGTTGAAGTAATCAGGTTTTATTCGTAAATGCTTTATTTCATTTCTAATGAATGATTCACAACATGATAAATGGCTTGATTCATATGATGTGCCTGCAATCCACGCATACCCTGTTGAGCCAAATAATCTCCTGCCAAAGCATGTAAAGTCACAATTTGATGTAATTCAATTTCATCAAATTGAGCTTTCAAACTTGCGATCATTCCTGCAAGTACGTCACCCATACCTCCTGTTCCCATTCCTGCATTGCCTGCAGTACAAATCCAAGGGACTGATTCTGGGTTATTCGACTTAAATTCATTTTTTAAAGTCTGTAGAGTTAAACTTCCTGCACCCTTCAGTACCCATTGTCCCTCATATTTTTCTTGTAATACTTGAATTGCCAAAAGTCGATCAGATTCAACCTCTTTCACAGTCGTATTTAACAACTTTGCAGCTTCCCCTGGATGCGGTGTGAGAAAGCACTGTCCATGCACTTTTTGAGGATGCAATGCCAAAAACCATAAAGCATCAGCATCAAGCACCAGTTTAATTTTAGAATCAACCAAAGCGCCTATCCAATCCTGATAAATACCTTCTGCCCATTCATCTCTACCTAAGCCCATGCCAAAACTGACCGTATCGACTTGCGCGATTAAAGCTTTAATATCATCTCGAGCAAAGCCATTAATATCTCTGACCATAATGTTTGGTGAACGCGCCAAAATCGAAGCATGATGTTTTGCATCACAAACAATACTGACTTTACCCGCACCTGCATAAAAAGCGGCCTCAGCAGCCATGATCACAGCTCCCCCCATATCGGCATGACCACCAACTATCAAGACGTGCCCATAACTCCCTTTATGCCCAAAAGCTTGACGTTGAGGGAGTTTGATTTGACTTGATGAAAGTTGAGCAATAGGTTTTAGTTCGTGATCTATTGGAATGAGTGAAACCGTTTCAATCTTTCCTGCGTATTCTTTGCCTTGCCCTGTAAATAACCCTGCTTTCAAAGCCAATATACTGTAAGTGGCATCTGCTTTAATGGCACAAGGCAGTGGTTGACCTGTATTTGCATGTAGCCCACTCGGAATATCAATAGAGATCTTGAAACCTGATTGTGCATTGATAGATTGAATAATTTCTTGCCAATATTTATTTAAATCACGATTAAGTCCAATGCCAAATAAAGCGTCAATATACACATCATAGTTTTGTTGAAAATCAAAACCTGAATAGATTTTCAGTTGAGAATCTAATTTTTGTTCGATCTCACGTGCTTCTTGATAAGCCAAAGTTAAAGATTCAGATGTTCCTCGATCAGCAGCATAAATATCTATCTTAAAGCCTTCTTCAGCCAAATACTTCGCTACCAAATAACCATCCCCTGCGTTGTTACCCGTTCCACAACAGACCGCAATACTTTTGACTGGATTCTTTATCACAGTAAAAGAATTTATTAATCGTCGAGTGATTGTCCAAGCAGCTTGCTGCATCAGCCCATACGCGCTGTTTTGTTGACTAAACCAACGCTGTTCCCATGCTTGTATATCTTGGCTGTGATAAACTGACTGACGCATTATTGTTCCCTATTATTTGGTTATGGCTCAATCCACTTCTTTAGAAAAAATCCCTGTAGATCAGCAAGATCCTATTGCATTGAAAGCATGGATTAAAGCACAAGCATTGGACTTGGGTTTTTCTGATTGTGTCATCGCCAAACCAGATGCTCAAGCAGAATTAGCACGTTTTCAAGAATATTTAGATCGTGGTTATCATGGCGATATGAAGTTCTTAGAGGAAAATTTAGAAAAACGTGCCGATCCAACTTTATTGGTTCCAGGAACAAAAAGCGTGATCTGTGTGCGCATGGATTATTTGGTTGAAACACCAAAGCCACGATATGTTCCAAATGAGCCCAACTCTGCCATTATTGCAAGATATGCACGTGGTCGTGATTACCATAAAACCATGCGTGGTCGTCTCAAAATATTAGCGACGAAAATCCGCGAAAAAGTGGGGGATTTTGAATCTCGACCTTTTGCGGATTCAGCTCCAATCTTTGAAAAATCTCTCGCTGAAAATGCAGGCATGGGCTGGACAGGCAAACATACCCTACTCATCCATAAAAAAGCAGGCTCTTTTTTTGTATTGGGTGAACTGTTTAGCTCACTTGAACTCCCTTTTGACTTACCCGCAACGAAACATTGCGGATCATGCACCGCCTGCATTGATATTTGCCCCACACAAGCTATTGTCGAACCCTACATGCTTGATGCTCGAAAGTGTATTGCTTATTTAACTATTGAATATCAAGGCATTATTCCTGAAGAATTGCGACAAGGTATAGGTAATCGTGTCTTTGGTTGTGATGACTGCCAGCTGATTTGCCCGTGGAATAGCTTTGCCAAAACCACAACCATTGAGGATTTCCACCCTAGACACAATCTTGATCAAGTTGATCTGCTGGAACTCTGGGATTGGGATGAAACCACCTTCCTCGCCAAAACAGAAGGTAGTCCATTGCGTCGCACAGGCTATCAAAGCTTTATGCGTAATATCGCGATTGGACTCGGTAATGCACCATATTCTGAAAAAATTATCGAAACTTTAACCCGCACGCGAATTGATTATGATGAGATTGTGCAAGTCCATATTGACTGGGCAATCGCACAACAGCAACGTAAACGGTAAATATTTTATTGGTGTTTTAAAATATTTTCATCAGCCAAACTTGAAAACTGAACATGTTTTACAATTTTAAATGCACGTTAGCGACCAGTTCATGACAAATTAATTTCAAAAAAAACTTTGCGAACATTTAATAAGAAATATAAGTAAGTTTGTAACTAAATCAACAATTTTAATTTTCAATCAACATGGCAAAAATGATGATTTTTTCTCAACAATATTGTCATTTTTTACACTTTGTCTTCTCAAAAAAAGCAGTATGATCAAATCAGTGAATTTAATGAAATGGACAAAATATGAATGTACGCAATGATTGGACGCGTGATGAAATTCAAAAAATGTATGAACAACCTTTTTTAGATTTGGTTTTTGAGGCTCAACGTATTCATCGTCAACATTTTGATGCAAACAGCATTCAGGTGAGTACTTTGCTTTCGATTAAAACAGGAAAATGTCCTGAGGACTGTAAATACTGCTCTCAATCGGCACGTTATGACTCTAAATTGGAAGCTGAAAAACGCATCGAAGTTGAGAAAGTGATTAGTGAAGCCAAAGAAGCCTTGGCATCTGGTTCATCTCGATTTTGTATGGGCGCTGCATGGCGCAATCCACATGAACGCGATATGCCCTATGTCCTAGAAATGGTGAAAGAAGTAAAAGCCTTAGGTCTAGAAACCTGTATGACTTTAGGCATGCTCAATCAATCTCAAGCAGAGCGTTTAAAAGATGCGGGATTAGATTATTACAATCACAACTTAGACACCTCTCGTGAATATTATCCAAATGTGATTACCACTCGCTCTTATGATGATCGCTTAAACACTTTAGATCACGTACGCCAAGCAGGAATGAAAGTATGTAGTGGTGGAATCGTCGGCTTAGGTGAAAACAGTAAAGATCGTATCGGTTTACTGCATGAACTCGCAACCTTAGCAATTCACCCTGAATCTGTACCAATTAACATGCTTGTTCCGATTGAAGGAACACCTTTAGCTGAAGTTGAAAAGTTAGATGTTACCGAATGGATTCGTACCATTGCTGTTGCTCGAATCATTATGCCTAAAAGTTATATTCGTTTATCTGCAGGGCGTGAGTCACTTTCTGATTCAGATCAAGCATTGGCATTTATGGCAGGTGCAAACTCACTCTTTTCTGGTGAAAAATTATTAACTACGCCGAATGCGGGTGAAGGTCGTGATAGACAGCTGTTTAACAAATTGGGCTTAAAAGCTGAAAAAGCAAAACCGAGTGTTGCTGAACTGACCATTGATGCAATGGCAAGTTAGTTTGGTTTGAGTTCATTTTTATCTCTGAAATAAAACTGAACTATGTCTTACCTATAATAATAAAACCCAATCTAATATTGGATTTTATTATTGATGGAAATGACATTTAGATTTCAGTTAATATAAATAGCACGTACTTACTTTAGCTCATCTTAAAGCGAAGTAATCAAAATTCCATAAGATGCGTTCAGGTAATCCCCTTTTTTAATACGATCTATTCCATTGGCATTATGTACAAACAGCTCTTTGGTTAACGCATCATATTCAAATCGATCATAACAATCTTGATGCAGTAACAACCACTGTAAAGTATCCGCCATTATTTCATCGACAACATAGGTATCTGAATTAAAGTTCTTCATCGTTTACATCATCGCTATCAGTGATTTATTACATGACCCATTTTATTTTAAATAGGATGAACTGTGTTTATATTTTCAAGCCCCTTCATAAAATTTTAAAAATCTAAGTTTTACAGAAATACCTCAACGTAACTTAATTTAAGCGTTTGTATCAGAAATGCTCGATTTGCAACATTTGCCAAGGATGTGCGTTAGGGTAGCTATTCAATATTAACGCAGTAAGTGAGAGATTAAATGTCTACGATTAATGTGAATGATATTAAACAGCATGCAACTGTTATTGCAGCTTGCGGTACAAAAGTCGGTGAAGTAGATCATCTAGAAGGTAGTAATCAAATTAAACTGACCAAACACGGCGATGGTCATCATCATTTAATTCCAACGTCTTGGGTAAGTCAAATCAATGATAATCAGGTTGTTCTGAATAAAGACTCCGAAGAAGTTAAAAGTGAATGGACTGCTGTGTAATTTAACGGTTTACAACTTCAAGTATCATTCCAAATTATTCAATATAAATTCAACTATACGATTTGAATTAAGTATCGAATGAATTAAATAGCTTTTATTCAAATCATTTTATTATTGGTATTTATTGTAAAACTAAATAAATGTAAATAATAAAAGCCCTAACATCTAGGGCTTTTATTTTATATAACTCAGATTAAAAGCATAAACCAATGTATATATCAAACGTGGATTGAATCCTTCTTTTGATAATATGGACGTGAACCATTGATTGTTGCACGGTGCATTACTCGATGTGCATCTCCATAATCAAAAAGTGCTTTATGCTGAGTACAACGATTATCCCAAATCGCAACATCCCCTTCTTGCCACTGCCATCTGATGTGAAACTCAGGTTTGACTGCATACTCAAATAAATATTCTAAAATCTCACTACTCTCATTTTCATTTAACTCATTAATATGTGTTGTAAAACCTTCATTCACAAATAGAATCTCTTCTCCTGTTTCAGGATGAGTTCTTACAACAGGATGAATGACTGGTGGATTTTTGATAAAAGATTGTTCCAATCGCTGACGATCTTCTAGCGTCGTCGCATATCGTTCAAGCGGGAACGATTTACGAATATCATGCGTAGCAGTTAATCCGCGTAGTTGCTCTTGGATATCAGCAGATAACGCTTTAAAAGCCGCAATGCCACTTGCCCAAAAAGTATCTCCTCCAAACTCAGGAATTTTAATCGCTTGTAAAACACAACCTAAAGGTGGTGTTTGACTAAAAGTCACATCGGTATGCCAAAGATCATTATCACGCAAATCTTGTCGTAGGCTATCCAAGACAATCACTTCAGGGGCATCTGGCAAAGCGGGATAAATAGGATGAATGTGCAGATCACCAAAGGATTTCGCCAAACTTACTTGTGATTGAGCATTCAATTGTTGTTGTCTAAAGAAAATTACCTGATAATCAATTAAAGCTTGATGAATTAAAGATATTTTATTTTCATCCAAATGATTCAAATCTAAAGCGTGAATAATGGCACCAATATTTGGATTAATTTTTTCAATGTGTAATGACATGTCTCATCTTCTATCTATTAAGCTCAAAGCGGCGACTTAAATCTGTTGCCCATACCAAGGCGCAAGTTGCTTTTGCAACCATCTTAAAAAGAGTTCAAAACTCACCGCAACAATTGCGATCACGATAATTCCCAATACAACTGTATCCGTAATTAAGAATTGAGCCGCCGATTGCACCATAAACCCAATCCCACGATCTGCTGCGACCAACTCTGCTGCAACAAGTGTCGACCAACCCACACCAAGTCCAATTCTTATGCCCGTTAAAATATGAGGTAATGCGGTGGGTAAAATTACATGCTGAATGACTTGTAAGCGTGATGCTCCTAAAGAAAGTGCGGCACGCTCACGGTTCAGTTGATGGCTCAATACGCCATGCGTGGTACTGATGATGATAGGTGTAATAATCGAGAGAAATATCAATAAAATTTTTGTCGTTTCACCAATACCAAACCAAATAACCAACAAAGGCAAATAAGCCAAAGGTGGAATCGGACGCAGTAACTCCACCAACGGATCAAGTACAGCTCTCGTCCATCGATTTAAACCCATCCATAAACCCAATGGCACACCAATGATAATGGCAAAAATCAGTGCACTAAATACACGTCCAATACTTTGGGCAAGATGTTGCCACAAGGTCGCCTTCATGAAACCTTGTTGGCTGACTTGAAGAAATTTATGCCATACTGCAGCTGGACTGGGTAAAAATAATTCTGGAATCAGATGCAATGCTGAAACTAAAAACCAAATCAACAACAGTGTGACTACACTAAAAATACTAATCAGAAGACTTAAATTTGATTTTAAAAAATTGGAAAATGAAGACGACTTTTTATTCTCAATTATTTTTTTTGTTGAAATCTCTTTTGAAGCCACATCCTTTTTATCAGTTACATGAATATTGTTTAATGGTTTATAAATCGCTTTGTCTGCTTGAAAACTCATTTTAAACCTCCAAGGCTTGTGCTTTTTGATCACGTAATCGTTCGAATAATTGCTCACGCAATTGAATGAAATTCGGATCTGACTTAATAGATCGGATTGACTCACCATCACGATATCGTTGCGCAAAATCTAACTGTAGAATTTCTTCGATTTTCCCAGGACGAGCTGTCATCAAAACCAATTGATGGCTCAATAAAAGTGCCTCTTCAATATCATGGGTAATTAAGAAAAAACCTTTGTTTTCATTGATCCAAAGATTAAGTACGAACTCTTGCATGGTTTCACGAGTAAAAGCATCTAATGCAGCAAAAGGTTCATCTAGTAAAATAAAGGGTGCATGACTAATCAAAGCACGTGCTATGCCTACTCTTTGTTTCATGCCACCTGATAATTCCCAGATATTTGACTGCGCAACGTGTAATAGTCCAACCGTTTCCAAAATACGATGGACTTCTGACTCAATCTGTTTTTTTTCTAACCCTTTCAGCTTTAAAGAAAATCCAATATTTTCTGATACCGTTAACCACGGTAATAAAGCGTGATCTTGAAAGACGACAGCACGTCGTGCATCAGGTTTGTTCAAAACCTCATGATCAATTTTAATCAGCCCTGAACTGGCATGTTGAAATCCAGCTAGAATATTTAAAAGCGTGGTCTTGCCACAACCAGACTCGCCCAAAACTACAGTCAACTTGGACTGTTCAATATTGAGATTAATATTCTCAAGTATCGCTGTGCTTTGATTTGGATAACTTAGGCTAATATTTTCAGCTTTTAGAATACTCATTTTGCTACGCCTCGCATTTCAAGTTCTCGGGTTTTATTTTAAGAATGCTGAAGTCGCATTTTCTTTATAATCTGCTTTGACTTGATCGACTTTGCCTTGAGATTTTAAAAATGTTGCCGTATTCAAAATAACGTTCGGAAATTCTTGATTAAGACTTTCAATTTGCTGCTGTTGATTCAGATAAACATTCCCTGAAAGCAATAATGGAATATCTTGAGATGACGAACCCGTTAAGGTTGCAATCTTATTCAAATACTCTGCGTTGGTTTCAAATGCTTTAGAATCTTGATTATATTGATCAATTTTAGCCAATGAGGTTTGAGTAAATGATTTAAGAAATTCTGGATTTTTCGCTGCAAAGTCTTTGCGAACCACCCACACATCAAAGGTTGGAGCCCCCCATTCACTGACCTGTTTTGAATCAGTGAGAATTTTCCCTGTTGTTGAAGCTTTACTCAATGCAGGTTCCCATACATAAGTGGCATCGATGTCACCACGCTCCCAAGCTGCAGAAATTTCTGGTGGTCTCAAGTTAATCACTTTGACTTCATTTTCACTAATGTTCCAATGTTTCAATGCTGACAACAAACTGTAATGTGCTGTAGATACAAATGGTACGGCTATCGTTTTACCTTTTAGATCTTGAGGTACAGCAATCCCTGATTTTTGACTGACCACCAATGCTTCCGAACTGCCTAATTTTGCAGTTATAAAAAACACTTCAATGGGCAAATTACGACTTGCTGCGGCAGCCAATGGACTTGTACCGATATTTCCAATATCGACATCGCCTGAAGCCAACGCATTTACTACATCCGCACCTGTATCAAACTTTTTCCATTCGATCCTTTGCCCACTATTTTTCTCATATTCACCATCTGCTTGAGCGACTTTGGTTGGATCAACCCCAGTCTGATAAGCGATAACGACGGCTTCAGAAGACTGTGCATTTGAAGTAATATTTTCATTTGATTTTGATGCTGTTTTATTTTGATAAAATATAAACACCACAATTGCAATGATCACAATTGCTGTAATAGCTAAAGTTCTGGAAGTATTACTCATTTTAGGATTTGTCTAATTTTGTATTTATACAAATCTTAGAGACATCTTTTTATGATTAAAAATAACTTAATGATGATTGTTTAGCATAATTTTAGAATTCTTAAGATCGAATAAACTTATCTATAAATTTGATTATTGTTTTTTAATTCAGAATATTTGCGAACACTCCACAGAACCATTTAAGTGATTCTGAGCTAAAACATAGTCTCAACGGATTTGAATCAAATAGAGTTAGATCGTGCTGTATAGAAGATTGAAGAATATCTATTCAATCTCAAACAAATCATAAACCCTCAAATTATGCTTTTATTAAAAATATAAGGAAAATAATAAAAAGATCGATCATTTAAATACTTTTTACAAAATGAATCACTCCAGTAAATAAAACTATGCCAACAAGCTCACAAATAGTTAAAATAGATGCATTCATTTTTGTAGTCAGCCCGAATGATCAATCAATTTTTCTCTCGATATAAAATCAATACCAGATCCGTGAGCTTGGCAGTCATGTTGCTCAGTTTAAGCGGCTGTCAATTGGTTCAAATTCAAGAACATAAAATTGATGACACGATAAAAGTACGCTCTCAACATATAGTCAACAGTCACAAATTTAGTATTGATACCACAAGTTTACTTAAAATTTTATCTTATACGACCAATACCTGTTTAGCGCAATTTGATACTTGTACTAAACACATCTCAGCACAAAACGTCATTAGTCCTAGCGAACGCTATAGTGCATTGAGTGAACTATATCTAGCACAAGCATTAAATTTAGATAACAAAGCTTCACAGCAACAAATTGAAAAAGCCGCAAGCGCTTATGATCTCAGCCTAAAATATAGCTATGCTTATTTGTTTAAGTCTGGCTCAAACCCAAATCAGCAAACTTTTGATTTACGTCAAATGCAGGTCAGAACTTTTTATAATTATGCATTATCACGTTTAATGCGCTTACAGTTCCAAAATAATCCGACACAACATGCACTTCATGATTTTTCTGTAGGCAAACAAAAATATCGTATTGATTCAACTCATTATCCGGAATTACAAAAACTCAATATTCAAAGTCTTCAGTCAAGCTATGTTCTGAACTTTTCTGGTTTTGATAAGGTGAATCGCCAAGATGGTTTAGGCGCTGAATTTATTGTTGCTAGACAAAATGAAGCTAAAATTCCAAATGAGTTTATTTTAGATCCTATTACGCACTATGCTGATCAGCCTAATCCGCGAATTCATCACCCTCATTATTTATCTGTGACAGCTACAGTTCAGCCAGAACAACAAGCGGCTACAGCCGATGAGATCATTTCAGGTCAAATCCCATTTAATATTCATTTATATAACCCTTATCAACACTCAACTGCGACTCTAGATGGTCAAGAATATAACCTGACTGCTAACTACACTGCCCCTTTTGCCTATTGGTTAGCGCAAAATCAATTGGGGAAATCGGCATTTTTAAGTTTACTTGATCGTGTCGAATCTTTACGAATGCCTCATTTATATATGCTTGAGCCATATCAACCGAATAAAAAAATCGTTGTATTGGTGCATGGTTTAGCGAGTAGCCCTGAAACATGGATGAATCTGACCAATAATATTTTGGGTGATGTGACTTTGAGGGACAACTATCAAGTATGGATGGTATCGTATTCAACCAATATGCCCATTGTTGAAAGTCGCTTTCAGATACATGCCTTACTAAAACAAGCTTTTGCACAAACTCAGCCTTTATCTGCTTCAAGTCAAGATGCAGTACTGATTGGACATAGCATGGGTGGTATTATTAGCCGTTTATTGGTGAGTGATCAGGATATTTCGAAACAAGCAATTCCTTTGATGAATTACGAGCAATTTAGTCGTTTACAACAGAATCCTATTATTGGTGGGCGTTTTCAATTTAAATCTGATTTACCTTTTAGCCGCGCTGTTTTTGTCGCAGCACCACACCGTGGTAGTGATTTAACTGATCGTTGGTATGTCGAATGGGCAAAAAAACTCGTCAAACTACCAACTTCTTTTTTTGATCAGGTCAATATTCAACTTACTGGAAGCAAAAGTACGGAAGGTTTAGTCCAAAATGGCCCTGAT
Organism: Acinetobacter sp. CY81; assembly: GCF_059515925.1. Lineage (NCBI taxonomy): Bacteria > Pseudomonadati > Pseudomonadota > Gammaproteobacteria > Moraxellales > Moraxellaceae > Acinetobacter > Acinetobacter sp. CY81. Next base: position 334,140 of record NZ_JCAKNC010000001.1, on the reverse strand, counting down.
GATTTAAGTCCAAGCTCACGTTTCATGCAATTGACCAACCAAGTCTTGCCTAAAGCTGATTTTCCTTATCATTCGATTGTGGGAAATGCCAAGAATACTCAAGTTCGTTCAGAAATGTCTGATGGTATTGTGCCATATACTAGCTCGCATTTAGATCAAGCACAGTCAGAAAAAGTTTTTAAAGGTGGCCATTCTATTCATGCTAAACCTGAAACTATTTTAGAGTTAAGACGAATTTTGCATGAGCATTTAAATGCTAAACCTTAGTCTTTGCTTTTTGGCTTAACTCATCTTCTCAAAGTTTTTTTTCATGGTTTATATGAATAATTTTTTATTCTCATAATTTACATAGTGCTTACATTATTTTAGGCATTAAAAAACCGCTTAGGATTAATGCACCTAAGCGGTTGTTTTATTTGGTGGGCCCAGACGGACGAAAACCATCACCTACCCTATTGTTTTTATTGCACTAATTACCTTTAAAAAAATACAGGATACAAACTAGGATACATGATTTAAGTGTTGTTTTTTTGATCAACTGAACTTTTTTCACCACCAAACTCCCCTCCCACATCACCAAGTTCATTGGATTTTTAAAATACAAAGCTTCTTGGTGAAAGAAGAGCCGACATCAATATAATGACAATTATCGATTTTAGTATGCTCTTTTACAATGGTGTGTCCTAGATAAATTTCATCAATACCATCAACAATATCGTAATGAGCTGATTGCTGGCGAATGCGCCCTCTTCCCCACAGCGCATTCACATAAGCCGATATTAGACCTGAAATTTTATAGTCACCTTTACCAATATCTTGCTTGAAGAGATTCCAATCATGGATGTCTATATCTGCATGCATAATACCGATTTTTTTACTTTCAAGTTGGACTTCAATAACCAAAGGGAGCTGTTTAAAGAGTTCGATAATTTCAAACTGTTTTCTCGCACTCAATTTATAAAACCACTCCCCTCCATTACGTGCATGCATATCTTTTATTTTAGGATCGTCAGGCGACCTTATGCACATTTCTTCATGATTTCCTCTTACACTGCGAAACCATGACTGATCTAATAAGGAAATACATTCTAAATTTTCCTCACCTCGATCTACAAGATCACCTGTACAGATCAGCAAATCATTGTGAAAGTCAAAATTGATAGTTTTCAGTTCTTGCATGAGCAAGCTATAAGAGCCGTGTAAGTCACCTATAACATATATAGATGAAAAGCTTTTACCTGTGATGCATTGAATCATGGTCAGCATTACGGAGCCCACTAATTAAAATTAAACCGGCTTTTGCTTTGCTTATTTTACTCTCTATTTCTTCCATAATCGCTCTATGTTAAATCAGGAGCAAAATTATGCCGTACTTATATCAGTGTGCAAATTGTTACACCACACTTTATGGAGACCCTCTACGAGAGGGTGAAAGCTATAGCTATGTAGTCAATGGAGAGCTGTGTTCTTCATGCCAAGATAACGAAGATGAAGACTACTATGACGATGATTAAAATGAAATTATCTAACAACAAAGACATACAAAATTATTTACGGCGACTATTACGTGATAAATCATTTAAAATCAGGAGAGGTAAAAAACATAATTTTTTAGAAAAAAATAATAAAAAATTATGTATTCCAAGTACTCCAAGTGATTTCCGAAGTTTCCAACAATTCACACACGATGTTAATAAATATTTAGGTCATTAAATGCAAAATACTATGAACACTTATCCCACTGCTCTCGTTTTCCTTAGAGAAATCAGTAATCATTTGGGGCTTAAAGCATATACAAAACTATCCGATGAAATTGATGAGCATATCTCAAACCCACACTACCCTCATTACTTTGAAGATAAGTTTTTAAAAGCACTTTTTACAAAACCATTTTTTTCAGCACAACTGGCTCAATTTTTAGTTCATGATACTAAAACGAGTATTAAAGAATACTATGGTTTTCAGCGCACATTTTCTTTTTGTGGTCAAAACAATTCAATCGATGAAACAGATTTCATTGATGCAATGATCTCTGTAAAAATATTGCCGTTTATCAAGAACAGGCTTACAAATTTAGGTTTAATTCCAAAGAACACTAAATCAAGATATCTTGAAGCTGTGTTTACTGCATACAAGCCTACCCAAAAAATTAATAAGGAAATGCAAGATCGTATACGTGTATGGAGTAATAACCAAGAATTGCCTGATATACATAAACTTATTGAATATGTAAAAATCTGTGACTTTAAAAAATACGATACTATTCTTTCGAGTCTCATACTTGCCAGAATGATAGATAGTTGCAATAAAGCAGGAATTATTGAGCAAAAATTCACACCTGCCGTATTTGATAAGTATATTCGACATGAACTAAATGAAAACAATGCACAATCGTATATGTGTATGTCAGTTCATGATCTATGTTATTCCTCTATTTTATGTATACCAAAAGAAGATATTGTCTTACCAGAATATAAATCAGCTAATAATGAAGCTTTGAGACGTATGTATTCAAAGCTAACGACTCTAGAATCGGCTCTTCAATACGCTTCTACGATGATTAATCTATTCCTAGAAACAATTGAACTTCATAAAGAATTCTCTCACTTACTATGGGCTGGCTTATGGGCACAGTCTCGCTATCATCTTTATACAGGTAACATTGAACAATCATTAGATAGCTATTTTGCATGCGTTGAAGACTGCATCAAATATGATGCTAGTTATTTGAAAGACATTGTTTATGAAATATTAGTCGTATGCTCTCTGCAAAAGAAAGTGAATAATGACTTCTTAAGAAAAATAGTAAATATAGCTATTCGTTATGGTTTACTCATGCCTAAAATTGATATCAATTTTGATGACCTACCAAAAAGATTCAAATTAGAGAATGTTTTCGAAGACTGGGAGCTAGTTGCCCTCAAATCTAAAGTGTACGATGTATTTAAAGAAGATTTGTTTGTAAAAGAAACTTGCAGCTACCTTAATAATATTCCCCAAAGTAGCCTTATTATCTTGGAAAATAATGTTCAGATTGACCTTAAATATCCGAACAAAAAAATAAATGTCAGTGTTGAGAAAATTTTTAAAATGCCTTCATTGCATTATTGTATTTTAAAACGTGATGTTGATGCTGTTAAAGCACTTCTAGAAGCATCTGCAAATGTGAATATATTAACCGACAAAGGTGATTCTGTTCTTACGTTATGTCTAAATGACAATATCATGGAATTAGATGAAACACAAAATCAAATTCTAGATTTATTACTTCAGCATAATTTCACCAAAGAAGTATTAAATACAGTAACCAAGAAAAAATGTTTAAGCACTTTGCACCTTGCTATAGCACTTGGTAACAGTAAACTTGTTGAAGAGCTAATTAGTCGTGGTTGTAATGTAAATATTATTGCTGATATTGATCAACATGCACCTTTACACCTAGCATTAAAACTATTACATCAAGTACAAAGACCAATTAGCTTTGAACAATATGTATTCCAATTTATGAATGCAACACCTATGCAAAGACAACAGACTGAATACAGTTTATATCGTCATTCAGGTGGCCAATTTAACTTGGATGAAGCATGGCAAAATATTCATACACCGCATGGACGCCAACTTTTTAAAGAAGTTTATGAGCTTATGCAACCAAAAATATCTGAGCTAGAATTAAGAAAGATTATTGATATTCTTTTGAAAGCTGGAGCTGATGTAAACCAAACTGCTAAGCGTCCTATATTAGGTTATACACCTTTGATGCTAGCAGTTGAAAGTAATGAATATGAAATTGCCCGCTATATGTTGGATCATTGTCATGGTGACTTAAATAAAACCTATGTAGACCCACGTGATGGACGACTAATCTCCTGCCAAAACATTATTAGTGAATACGAAGCTGAAAAATGTAAGGCTCTTTTAAGCTAATTTATTAAGGAGCTTCTCTGAAGAAAGGCTCCTGTCAGTAATACATCTCAAAATATAAATCAATATATCTCTTAACCACTTTATTAACAGGTACACCGCGCTATGTGATCCTAGCAAAAATAATGGACATGCCTGTCCCATTAACGCCAGAACGGTTGTCCACTTACAGCGTGATTACTGACTTAATCAGCGTGGTGGGTTTTATGATATTTTCAGTAATATTGAAACTGAATATCCTGAAGAAATGGTCGAAGCTTTGGCTCACATTATAGATATAGCAATGAATCAAAAATAACTGTCTGGTACTAGGAGATTCAAGCAAGGTTCTGTCCTCGCTAGAATATATAATTAAAGTAAGCTTTTAATCTTCAATACTTTATCGTTAGTTGATATTGGACCTATGTAATTTAAGAAATACATGCACTCTTGATTACTGTAATTTTCAATATCAAAGTAATACCCTAAACATTCCTTTTGATGAGCTGTCATGTCATTGATGATGTTTTCGATCTGATTGAACGGTGTTTCGAGTAGGAACTCATGGAATACTCGAACAAAGCCGATCAATACGTCTGAAAGCTGGACCATTATGTCACTATCTGAATCCAAAAACTCATAGTTTTTGTTTGGCCGCATTTTCCAATGCTTATTGATTACTGCTGCAACTTCTTCCTCATTATCGTAGTACTGTTGCGCTTTTGGAAAAGTATCAATTCTGATTTTGTAGTACTGATTCATTTGATCAATTAGCTGACTTTTAGACTCTCCTTCCAAAAATACGAAGCCATCACTGGATTCAGACCTGAAGGCCTTAAAAACATCTATCAGCATGTTTGTCAGATCTACTTGAATTTGTAGCCTATCAATGCATGCATCTCCTATATATCTTTCGCACAGTTGAATGAGCTCATTGATAAATTCTTGTTTATTGCCACTGTTAATATCTGGGTATCCAATTCGGAATGCCATTTCGAAAAATTCTTTTCGATACAAACGAATCATTTCGGACAATGCCACTTTAATTAGGGGCATTGAGTGACATTGATCTTCACTCCTTGGCTCGAATCTTGAGTAATAGATTTTAAATGCCGTTTCGCTTTCAAGAATGTCCACGATAGAAAAGTAGATCACATCAAGTACTTTGGTGTGCATAAATACTTTATTTTCAATCATCCACTTGAAGAAACTCTTTAATTTTGCGGATTTTAAAACATCTGGAAGTTTGCCTGTAGCTACATGCTTAAACTTAAATTCAGTCTGGGTCGGCTGCTTATTCATCCGTCTTAGCAGTACATCAATCTCTGCTTTAATATTTTCAATATTATGTATTTTCGGGTCGAAAGCCATGCCACCTAAAACAAATGGATTTGACTCACTATTGAGATACGCCGTATGACTGTACTCACTTGCCAGATACAGCTTTCTGAAATTATTGGTTTCATCAAAATACATCACATAGTCTTTTTGTGATAACGCGTCGGTTACTGGACCTAATGGATCTATTTTCAAAACTTTAATCTGCAGAGCCTGTTCAACACGCTCTGCACGTGTACCGCGTCTTTTTGCTTCACCCACAATGATCCCTTTTTTTAAGTTAATTCTATTAAGTTGGTTTCTGCTTGGTGGTTTCAAGTAAACCGTCTTATCAAAAGTAATTCTGTGTAAGTATAGTTAACTCTAAGTTTTAAGCCACATTATTACATGTTTAAGATATTGATTTATAAACATATAATTACCATATATTATAACCATAAGACGTAATCTAGCTATAGATTACGAGACATGGACTAGGAGCGACTCAGTAATTTATTGGAGCCAATAGCAATTTTCCGTACGGTTCAGATATAAAAATCCTGTTTTACAATCAAATAGAACTTGTGGTTTATTCTTAAAAGTAAACCAATTCTATTCATCTATAGCATCATAAGCAGATAGTTTATTTTTTATATCAACCAATTGAGCATTCAACACACCGATATCTTTTTGATCAGCATAATTAATTTTAGAAACCTTATTCACATCACCCTCTTTATATTTCATTCAATATTTTAAAAAATACGTTGTCAGTAACCCTGACTATCTCTCCTCACCAACACATCATAAATAATATGCGCAAACTGCTTCATCTTCGCAGGATCGCTCATCAACTGCGTCATTTGCTCTATATGAGCTTCATTACTCTCTAACACGGCATCATCAAGCGCCGTATCAAACTCACCTAACATCGCTTGTTCACGTGTATTATTATGAATCTGCTTCATCATGCGTGAGTTTTCAGACATTTTATCTGCCACGGTATGCACATAATTAATCATATCTTGATCAGTTAGCTTATCTGTCACAAACAGCTCATTCACACGGCTTAAAATCACGGACAAAAAGTCTTCTTTCTTATCCTTAGCTTTCGCTGTCCCGACATCATTGGCAGGATCCAACTTATGCTCAGTGCTATTGGCTTTAAGCTGAATATCTTGTTGACGTAGCTTCGACAAGCGGTAATGACTCATTGCAACATTACTGAGATCAATCTCGTCCTCATCCGCCACTTGCTCACGAAGCATTGGACGTAAGTTTCGAGCAAACAGACTAAGTTTCTCTAGGTCTTTATCGTCATACTCAACAATTTGAGACATGAACTCATAGAAACGCGTAAAGCTCCCTAAGTCTTTCTTGAAAATTTCCAAAGCATCACGCGCTTTCTTCGCTTCTGTAAATTCATTTTCAGCATTGGCAATGAGTACAGGCTCACCCGTTCGCTTGGTAATGTCTAAACGGTTTTTTGTGACATCGTAATCATTCACTGCTTCTTTATATCGCTGTTGCCAGCGTTGCAATGCAGGCTTACAAATGTTTGAGAGAGCTGCACTGGATTTATTTTTGCTATAGAAGGCATCAACAAACTGTTCTACTTCCGTCCAGAGGAAAATACCTGAGGCTTTGAGCTTGGTACACAAATCATATATTTGATCTGGATTAGACACATCTGCCAGCTCCGCCGTCTGATAATACGGTTGAAATGCATCAAGAATGTCTTGTGGCTCATTAAAGAAATCCAGTACAAAAGTACCTGATTCAGCTTTAGCAGGATAAGTACGGTTCAAGCGAGATAGAGTCTGTACGCATTCGACACCACCCAATTTTTTATCCACGTACATGGCACAGAGTTTGGGTTGGTCAAAACCAGTTTGGAATTTGTTCGCCACAATCATCACCTGAAAGTCATCGCTATCGAATGCCTTACGCATTTCACGACCTTTCAAGTTTGGATTCATATTTGCTTCAGTAAACTTTTGACCTAATAAATGGCTACTGTCTGCATCATTCTGATTAAATTCAACATCACCTGAGAACGCCACCATCGCTTGGATGTTGGCATAGTTCTGTTCAGCAATGTATTTATCAAAGGCTTGCTTATAACGTACCGCTTCTTTACGTGAACTGGTCACCACCATGGCTTTGGCTTGATTGTTGAGTAAGCCCATCACATTCTTTTTAAAATGCTCAATAATGATATGCACTTTTTGCGAGATATTATGATCGTGTAAGCGTACCCACTGGTTCAGCTTGGTCTTGGCTTTCTTGGCATCAACCGTTGCATCTTTTTCTTCGATTTTCTGTTTGAGCTTATAGATGACTTTATAGTTAGTGTAGTTTTTCAATACATCTAAAATAAAGCCTTCTTCAATCGCCTGACGCATTGAGTAAACATGGTATGCCACAGGAATATTGGTTTTTGACGGCGGCATACTTGGATCAGGCAAGCGACCAAAAAGCTGTAGAGTTTTATCTTTAGGTGTTGCAGTAAAAGCATAGAAGCTTAAGTTGGTACTGCCCTTACGTGAAGCCATGACTGCATCAAGTACATCTTCAGAAGACAGCTGCTCATCTTCTTCACGTTCTTCAATCATCAAGGTTTCTTTAAGCTGACGCGCCGTAGAACCACTTTGTGATGAATGGGCTTCATCGGCAATCACGGCGTATTTACGCTCTTTGAGACTGGTGCTGTTTTCAATCGCACGCAGTACAAATGGGAAAGTCTGAATAGTCACAATGATAATCGGCTGTGCCATTTCCAAAGCTTTAGCCAATTTCTCCGATTTTGAGCCGTCACCTTCTTTATTGTTAATGCGTCCCACCACGCCATCGGCATGTTCAAATTGATAGATGGTATCTTGTAGCTGTGCATCTAAGATGGTGCGGTCAGTGACCACAATCACTGAATCGAACATCTTTTTATTATTAGCATCGTAGAGGCTAGAAAGCTGATGCGCCGTCCATGCAATCGAGTTGGATTTACCTGAACCTGCACTGTGCTGAATCAGGTATTTTTGCCCTGTGCCTTCAGCCAATGAATCCTGTACTAAGTTATTGACCACTTTCCACTGATGATAACGTGGGAAAATCAGACTTTCTTTTTTGTATTTACGCCCTTCCCAATCTTCTTTTTCTTCAATTTGCAGGTGGATAAAGTTACCGACAATATTCAGTAAGCTATCAGGTGTTAAAACTTCATTCCATAAATAGCCAGTTGCATATTCATTTGGATTTTCAGGAACGTCATTGCCTGCACCTTGATCCTTCGTGCCTTTGTTAAATGGTAAGAAGTAAGTGCTATCACCATTGAGATGTGTCGCCATATAAACGTCATACTGACTTACGGCAAAATGCACCAATGCGCCACGTTTAAACATTAAGAGTGGTTCAGGCTTATTGGTTTCAGGGTCTTTGGGCAAGCGCGTTTTGCGATACTGTGTCATCGCATTTTGCACAGCTTGTTTAAACTCTGACTTGAGCTCCATGGTTGCCACAGGAAAGCCACTGATAAACAGTACAAGGTCAATGCGCCATTTTTTGGCTTGTTTACCTGTTGCCTCGAACTCTGCTTTGTTGGCGTATGGGCTATAGACCAATTCAGGTACAACACGGCAGATGTTTTGTTTATAGCGTTCATTCAGTTCAGGGTTTAAGCCATGTTCGGGTTTAAACTGACAAAATGAAAAACGTACCCCACGTGTACGGATACCATGACGCAACACGCCCAATGTGCCATAGCTACGAGATTCAACATCGGTGGCGTTGATATTGGCTTTTTTCAGTTGTGCCTCGACCGTTTCTAAAAAATGGCGTTCGGTGTCATTGGGGAAAATGCTTTTAAACTTTTGCCATTCCTTGTCTTGGGTCTTTTGCACAAAGTCTAGAATGTCTTGCGTATAGAGGGCTTTTTCACGGTTGTAGCCTGTGCCTGAACCTACAATCCAACCGTTTGCTTGCATTTGGGCAATGATGTCTTGTTGAAAAATGGTCTCTAAAGTTGCATCCGTTCTCATGCGCCAAACTCCGTTTTAGCCTCATTATTTTTATTTGGATTCTGCCAATTGCGTACGTCAATTTTCCCTGTGACCGCAGAGGAAATAAGCGCTGTACGGCGTTCTTGCATCAGTTGAATAGCGGATTCAGCTTTACCAATCAAAGTGTTTAGTTCATTAATTTTATTATCTAAATATTTAACAATCTGTAATTGCTCTTCCACGAGCGGAAAAGCAAAAATTAATCCTCTTAAATCTTTATAGTAAATAGCTGCAACGCTAGTAGTACCTTTAGCTATAAGCCTTAACTGGCTTAACCCTAAATCCGAATTAAAAAGATAATTTACATACTCAGATAAATAGCGGTTTTCATAAAAACTGACTCGTAAAATATTAGAGTTATACAATGCTTTATTTAACTCTTCTCGCCAAATGGAAACTTTGCCGACTAAATCTAGACTATTTCTTGTATTAAATAAAAAATCTCCCTTCTTTAGGAAATGCTCCTCTTCGTAATTTTCATTAATATTTAGCCTTTCCACTTTTGATAGATTAATTTTTCCACGCCCCAGATTCCCCATTTTTATTACAGGGATACCATCCTCTTCTTCTCCTGCAAGATAATTGCCACCTAATACAGCTTGTCGATTAGTAATACCAAATTTAATAACTCCCCAATGCTCAGGCACTTGCCCTAACCATTCCACCCCTGAATCCTTCATTGTTACATCAGGATTTAAACCTTTGGTCACGGCATGGCTAATCACCGCTTGACGTTTTTCTTTAAGCAGTTCAATCAGCTTTTCTTGTTTGGCAATTAAAGTATTGATTTTTGCCACTTCACAATCAAGAAAATTAGATATTTGATTTTGCTCTAAGAGGTCAGGAACAGTAATAATTGTATCTTTAATATCTTCAGCATGAATATTTTGGTTTACTCCACCATGTATATTCTGCTTTACCGAAAGTTGAAATGAGTCTGACAAACATAAATATCTTAAATAATCAGGTTCGAGTTTTTTACTCATGAATCTAAATCTAATTAAGTATGAAGCATAAATTAGGTCATCATAGTTTTCAGTTATGACCCCAAAAGATCCTGCCCCGCCTGTTCTTGCAAATACAACATCACCTTTTTTTAGTTTAAACAAATCCGTAGATTCAGTTTCATTTACCATAGGGCAATTTTGAGTCTCAATTTCGCCCAAATCACGTAAATCAGTAATACGTAACAGTTTAAGCCCCTTATCTACATAAGCCTCCGTAGTGTAATACCCTTGACGGTGGTCTATTAGATATCTTCGAACTGATGCTATCTCCCAATGTGCAGGTACTTGACCTAAAAATTCAACACCTGAATTTTGATATTCAGCATATTTCTCATATTTAGCCATTAAGAATGCACCTCTTGCAGAAGTGCCATAATTTCACGGCTTACCGCATCTAAATCCGCATCAATCTCGCTTAAATCACGTGGCGGTTCATACACATAAAAATGACGGTTAAACGGAATCTCATAACCCACAATGCCAATTTCGCTATCTTGCGCATCACGCTTATCGGCATTGATCCATGCATCAGGCACATGCGGTTGTACCTCACGCTTAAAGTAAGACTCAATTAAATCAGTGGTGCTGATATTAGGATTTAAGGCAATGTTTTCCGCATCACGTAAATCACCATCTTGCACAAATTCAACCACTTTGCCGTTATAGTTAAACTGACCATAAAGCGGATTTTCAGCACCTTTCACCACTTTATTGATGACAGGTTCAGCATCGGCATTTTTCCATGTAATGGCATCAATAAATTGCTTTTTCTCTTTGGTTTCAAGTTTGACATTGGCATCTTTTAAAGCTTGCTTGAGTACCTCATCAAAGGCATTAAAGTCATCACATTGCGCCGTGCCAATTTTCGCTTGTAGGGCTTGGGCTTTATTCAATAAAGTGCGTTGCTCTAACCATAGTTTTGGCTCAAGTACGGTCTTAATGTCTTTCTCTTTGAGTTCGCTAAATTCAGCTTTAATCAGCGCACGAATCTCGGCTTCATATTCAGCTAAATTGTCATAGCTGTCTGCTGTCCATGTACTGCCATAATCGTCATAGAGCTTTTGCATGACGGCATTAAATGGCTTCGGTGCAAAACGTAAAGTTGCAAGACGCTCATCACTCACCTGTGCCGATAAACGTAGCGGACGCTCAATGGTCACACGGCGGTAGCCAAACTCGTAACTATTAAAAATTTTGCTTGAGAAAGTCTTCGCCGTCTCAGTTTTAGGACTTGCCGATTGGCGACCACGATTGGATTTTACATCGGCAGGTTTATCCAGCTCACGGGCATCCATGACCTCAAAATTGCCATAACAGCGCGTAATCATCGCAATATCGTCTTCGCTCATTTCATTACGTTTAGAGCCAAGAGACTTACGCATTTTGCTATACAGGTGAGTACCATCAATCAGTTGGACTTTGCCCTTACGCTCAGCATCTTTTTTATTACTGAGTACCCAAACATAAGTCGCAATACCCGTGTTATAGAACATATCGGTGGGTAGCGCGATAATGGCTTCTAACAAGTCAGCTTCTAAGATATAACGGCGGATTTCACTTTCGCCACTACCAGCACTACCAGTAAACAACGGTGAACCATTGAGGATGATACCAATACGACTACCTTGATCATGATTATCTGTATCACGCATCTTGCTAATGAGGTGCATTAGGAACAATAACGAACCATCAGAGACACGTGGTAAACCTGCACCAAAACGACCTTCAAAGCCTTTTTGTTCATGCTCATCTTTAATATCAGACTCAATCTTCTTCCAATCCACACCAAAGGGTGGATTCGATAGCATGTAGTCAAATTTCTCATAGGCAAGTTGGTCATTGGAGAGCGTATTGCCTAATTTGATGTTGCGTACATCCTGACCTTTAATCAGCATATCTGCTTTACAAATGGCGTATGACTCAGGGTTTAACTCTTGACCAAAGACACGCATCACAGCATCAGGATTATGCTCACGTACATATTCTGAACCCGATGATAGGAAGCCGCCTGTACCTGCCGTTGGGTCATATACAGTACGAATAATGCCATCTTTGGTTAAGGCATCATCATCTTTACCAAACACCAAGCCTGTGGTTAAACGCACAATGTCACGTGGGGTAAAGTGTTCCCCTGCTGTTTCATTTGAACCTTCAGCAAAACGGCGGATCAGTTCTTCAAAGACCAAGCCCATTTCATGATTCGATACCGCACTTGGACTTAAATCTGTGTTGGCAAATTTCTGTACCACTTTATAGAGCAAGTTGGCATCATCTAAGAGCCCTAAAAATTCTTCAAATTTAAAGTGTTCAAAGATTTCACGTGCATCGGCTGAAAAGCTTTGAATATATGTGTTTAGGTTAGAACGGATATCTTTTTGACCCAAACTTCCTAAATTTAATTCTGAAGTATTACAAAAACTTAAACCTTTAGTCACTTTAAGAAGCATTTTCTCTTTGGCTTCTTCAGGCAGTGGCATTTGTTTGACATTTTCATAGGCTTTAAGCACATCTGCTTTACTCGGTGCAAGTACGCACTCTAAACGGCGTAATAGCGTAAACGGTAAAATGACACGCCCATATTGGGATTGTTTGAAGTCACCACGAAGTAAATCAGCTACTGACCAGATGAATGCAGCAACCTGTGAAAAGTTATTATTTGTCATTAAAAAACCGCTTGCCTAATGGCTGTGAAACTTGAAAATTCTAGGAGTGATTGTGCCTTAAATAACTTAATTAAATCCATCAATTAAGATGGATTTTCACTACATTTAGCTTTAATAATATCTAACTCTAAAAATTTATCTGTTACTACATTTGGATAAGGACATACGTATCTTAATTTTTTTTCATCATTATCAATAATAGAGTCACTATAAAAATAGAAAGCTTTTATTTCACTCTGTACCATTGATTCCTCCAATATAAGAAGTGGAAAAAGCTCTACAACTGAAATAGGTTCACTACTCTCCAAATCACCTGTTATTAAATATAATTTATTGGAAATTAGAGGATTTAAAGTCTTTATTTCTTTTGATTTACAAGGATTAATACCTAATCCCTTTAACACTTCAACTTCATATGTAAATACTTTTCCATCAAATTTACATTGAATAGGGCTTATTAAGGTTGTGTAAGAAAAAAAGCTTCGCAGGATATTTTGTGCTTTTTCATTAAATACATTGATAGAATTTAAAGTACTACTTACAGCAAAAGCAGAAGGAAGTCCCCTATGGGCTATGTCATTTCTCAAAAAAGTAGTATCCTTAAGCAATTGAATTACTTCTTTATTTAAAAAATACGATAAGATTTCCTGTTGTGAGAATTCTGGGTTTGCCTGAATCAATTTATTCATTTGATAATGACTAAAACCCATAGATAAAGACTTCATTGAGTCATTTGTTTTATCATAAAAAACATCTACTTTTGGTGCATGTTTACCAAATACAATAGCTATCAAGTAAACTCCCAAAAATTCATAGAATTTTGTGTATGCTTCACACTTATCTCGACCATTAAATCTTGACTCAGCCAATTCCCACAGAATAGCCAAAGGCGTGGGAAGCATCGATGAAAACTCATTTTCATATCTTTCAGCAGCCTCTAAGTATGGTCTGATTTGATATTTATTTTCCTCAAAACTATTTAAAGTGGAATTTTTTAATAAGTTTATTTTTTCAAGTACAACTTCACACTCTTTTAAAAAATCAACAATCTCTAATTGCTTCTTTATTTCTGGAATATTAATTTTAAGATTTATCCAATTATTAAAATTTATACTCCTTATTGCAGAAACTGTATTCACTGAGCTTTCCAACCAATCCTTTCCTTCTGGTAAGGACAAAAAAATATTATAATACTGATAGTTTAATACACTACTATCTACATTAAATTTAGTTAAATTTAAACTGTAGCTTTTATCTTGAATATCAGAAAAAAGTATTATTTCCCCAGAATACCTATTTAATACAAATTCCCCATTTTTATCTGTATTAATTAAATTTTTAATCCGAAATATATTTCTATCTCCAATTATAAACTCCTCATCTTTGATAAATTTAAGATGAAAATCTATTGAATATCCTACAGTTCCAATTTCAGCATCTTTATTATCACGCTTATCGGCATTAATCCACGCATCAGGCACATGCGGTTGAACTTCACGCTTAAAGTAAGACTCAATTAAATCGGTAGTGCTGACATTTGGGTTTAAAGCAATGTTCTCGGCATCACGTAAATCGCCATCTTGTACAAATTCAACCACTTTACCCTTATAGCTAAACTGACCATACAGCGGATTTTCAGCACCTTTAATGACTTTGTTTACAACAGGTTCAGCATCGGCATTTTTCCATGTAATGGCATCAATAAATTGCTTTTTCTCTTTAGTTTCAAGCTTGATATTGGCAGCTTTTAACGCTTGCTTGAACACATCATCAAAGGCATTAAAGTCATCAAACTGCGCTGTACCTATTTTAGCTTGTAAGGCTTGGGCTTTGCTTAATAAAGTGCGTTGTTCTAACCATAGCTTTGGCTCAAGTACAGTCTTAATGTCTTTTTCTTTCAGTTCGCTAAATTCGGCTTTAATCAGCGCACGGATTTCAGCTTCATATTCATTTAAATCGCCATAATTATCTGCTGTCCAACTATTGCCATAATCATCATACAGCTTTTGCATCACGGCATTAAACGGCTTAGGTGCAAATCGTAAAGTGGTAATACGCTCATCACTCACCTGAGCCGATAAGCGTAAAGGACGCTCAATAGTCACACGGCGGTAGCCAAACTCGTAACTATTAAAAATCTTGCTTGCGAAGGTTTTTGCAGATTCATTTTTAGGCGTAGCAGATTGACGACCACGATTCGATTTTACATCGGCAGGTTTATCTAGCTCACGGGCATCCATCACTTCAAAATTGCCATAGGTACGTGTAATCAGCGTAATATCATCTTCGCTCATCTCGTTACGTTTAGAGCCAAGCGATTTGCGCATTTTGCTATATAGATTAGTACCATCAATCAGTTGTACTTTGCCTTTGCGCTCGGCATCTTTTTTATTACTGAGCACCCAAACATAAGTCGCAATGCCTGTGTTATAGAACATATCCGTTGGTAAGGCGATAATTGCCTCTAACAAGTCAGCTTCTAAGATATAACGGCGTATTTCACTCTCGCCACTGCCTGCACTGCCTGTAAAGAGTGGCGAACCATTGAGGATAATCCCAATACGGCTACCTTGCTCTTGCTCGGCATCTGGCTGACGCATCTTGCTAATCAAGTGCATTAAGAATAATAACGAACCATCCGACACACGTGGCAAGCCTGCACCAAAGCGACCATCAAAGCCTTTTTGCTCATGCTCAGATTTAATGTCATCTTCAATCTTTTTCCAATCTACCCCAAATGGCGGATTCGATAGCATGTAATCAAACTTTTCATTTGCCAATTGGTCATTTGAAAGCGTATTACCTAATTTGATGTTACGTACATCCTGACCTTTGATCAGCATATCTGCTTTACAGATCGCATAAGACTCAGGGTTTAACTCCTGACCATAGACACGGATCACTGCATCAAGGTTATGCTCACGCACATATTCTGCACCTGATGATAAAAACCCGCCCGTACCTGCCGTTGGGTCATATACCGTGCGGATAATGCCTTTTTTTGATAAAGCTCCATCATTTTTACCGAACACTAAGCCTGTAGTTAAACGTACAATATCACGTGGGGTAAAATGCTCACCCGCAGTTTCATTTGAGCCTTCAGCAAAACGTCGTATAAGCTCTTCAAATACTTCCCCCATTTCAGCATTCGATATAACTTGATCACTAAGATCAATAGAATTCATTTTATCTACTACACTAAACAATAGATTGGTACTATCTAATAAACGGATGAATTCATAAAAATTAAAGTGTTCAAAAATTTCACGAACATTCTCTGAAAAACTAGCAAGATACATATATAGATTATCACGAGTGTGATATCGACTTAAGTTTGAGAGGCTAAATTCAGAAGTGTTATAGAAGAATAGTCCTCTAGTAGCTTTTAAAATAAATTCTTCCTGAGCTTCTTTAGGCAGTATGGGGTTTATTGTTTTACTGGCTTTCAATACTTCATCTTTACTGGGTGCAAGAACACACTCTAAGCGGCGTAATAAGGTAAATGGTAAAATGACACGTCCGTATTGGGATTGTTTAAAGTCACCACGAAGTAAATCAGCTATTGACCAGATGTAAGTTGCTACTTGTGAAAAGTTATTATTTGTCATTATAAACACCGCCAGCGAAGTCGCTGTAAAACTTGAAAATTCTAGGAGTGATTGTGCCTGATTTACAATGGGTTTTACTAGCTTTAGAATGAGACAAAAGACGTTTAATTAGTAGAATAATGGGCTTTCTCAGTATTATTGAAAACAAAGAAATTTACAGCTTCATGCTGAATAATGAACAATGGGATCGCCTAAAAGAACAATATAAAAAGCTCAATATGCATATGCCCTGTTGTCAAACTCGTGCTATTCCTAAAAAGAGTAAACTTGGTACACAATATTTTGCCCACCTTCCCTCCAGCCATTGCAGTGTACATTCAGGAGAAAGTCGTGAGCATCAGTTCTGTAAATATCTCATCTTAAAATACTTGTATGAGAATGGATGGACTGTCACACCTGAGTTCCGTGGTCAAACGCCATCAGGTGAAATTTGGATCGCAGATATTTATGCAGAGAAAAATAAAACTAAACTAATTATTGAAATTCAATGGTCGCCTCAAAGTATTGAAGAGACCAAACGTCGTCAAGATAAATATATTGCGTCAGGTATTCGAGCAGTTTGGTTTATGCGAACGACCCAGAAAAATAAATGGGATGTTTTAGACTATCAAAGCTATGAACTTCCTATATTTTCCATTTGGCTAGATAAAAAAAATCACCAATTGATGGCAAGTGGTGCATTTAACAATTGGGATGAATTTGATTTAGTTGAAATTGAGTTTATTCAATTTTTTGAATCACTCATGCAAGGTGCAATTCAGTACTCATTAAAACCTGAATCCACAAGATTCATGCAACTTACGATGAATACAGTGACTTGCTGGAAATGTGGTATTAATACCAACACGATTATGGATGTTAACTATTTTATTCACTACCAAGATAAAGTAATAAAAATAGGTCGATTAGGCATTGAGAACATTTCTAGTACTCATTGTGAAATTTTAAACAATCCAAAATTATTACAAAAATATCAATATGGTTATATTGTTAAAAGATTTAGTTACACTAGAAAAGAATCATATTTGTCAGGTGGATGCTTTCACTGTGATGCCCTTCAAGGAGCACATTTTAAATATACAGAGCGTGATGAAAAAAACATGATCCATAGTAAATATTTCGAAATTAAAATTGATCATAAAATCGAAATAGACGGACTTTGGTATTATCTTTTATAATTTATTTGTAGGACAGTGATGACTTATACATAGTAAAAAAATATATAAAAATCAGCAAATATATTACAAAGAATATGCTCAATCTTAGTGATTTATGACGTAACAAAGATCAAGATTTATACACTTTATGACGTAACAAAGATTAAAAAACATGCTGGTTATGACGTAACAAAGCTCAAAAAGAGCCCCGTTTATGACGTAACAAAATTTTTCATTGAAATTTTTTAGGTGAGTAACAGTAGTCTTGCATAATTTTTAAGCAACCGGTGAAATTAACTCCTGCTCTCAAAAACTGTGAAAATAATTTGTCTTTCGTATTTTTTCTAGACTCTTGTACTGTTCATGTGCTGCAAAATAATAAATATAAAGTTATTTTTATATTTCAATGTTTTGGAAATATTAAAATGAATTATGAACTTTATATCAGCAAACATATTAAAGAAATTGGATACCAACTTATTAGAGATTTAAACCTTCACAACGGCTCTGATTTAAGTGGTTATTTATCTGTTAATCACTGCTATAAAAATCATGATGCATTATTAATTTGGCTTCAGAAGGAATATGGGGAAAATGAAATCCCCTTGGATTTAAATAAAACTAAAGAAAAATTATTTCAACATTTACCCGACTCTATGATTAACTATTGAGATGGTTCCTCACATATCCTTTGTGTTGTTTAAAATCAAATCTAAAAATCGCTAAATAAATTGACTAAAATCTATGGATAATTTCAAATTTACTTTTTTATTAAAAAGACTAATGATGTAATCAAAGATATAGATAGTCTTATATTTAATGCTAGATGCAATAGTAAATTACTTTACTCCACAAATGATAAATTATCTTTAGATTATCTCAGACCTGCATAAAGCATTAGAGGATGCTTTATCATCTGCTAAAGATGATTTAACAAATGTAGGTATAAAAATCCTTTTTATTGACGCTAATCCTAAGATCTAAACAGCCAAAATCAATTGATTTTATTGAAAAATATTTTTGGTATTTTTAAATAATGTAATGAATATCCACCGATTTAATACATACCTTCTAATTAGATAAAAAGTGAATTAGCGAGGAACTTATGAGAACTAAAAGAGACACTAAAGAATTCAAAATTAAAGCTATTAATAAGCTATCGACTAAGAATATTATTCATATAAAATATTGGCCCGAAGGGCATATTAAAATTAGTCCTCACCATCAAAATACCAATATACTTCCCCCCAATCGGTCTCTGATAGGGTTGGTAAAATATCATCTTTATTAAAGTACTGACGCTGATTTGGCTTAGCAGGTGTCGTCCAATAACCCATTTTGGGACATTTTTCACCACCTTTGATTTTAATTTTTTCTATAGTGGTTTCTGCTGAAACTGATTCAGCTTGCGATCTAGCAAAATCTACTAAATCTTTTGGATAAAATTGATGGTCTCGATAAGTTAAATCGTCAATATCTAGTAGCCATGTCACTGCTGCTGCTTCCCATGACCAATAACCAAAATAACTGATACCTGATCTAATATCAGGTTGAGGATGCTGATCATGATAAGGTTCACGACGACTAGCTTCATACCAATCTTCTAAATATTGCAACATCATTGCTGGACGCTTTTCAGCATCAGCATCAAAAACTTTAATAAGCTTACGATAAGGCAGATGACGACGTGCATCTTTAGGTGGCGTCCCTCGATCTGTTACAAATGGAGCAATCAATCGCTCGATTAAGCCATCTTTTTCCTGCCCCTCAGGAGTTGCTTCCACATAATCGATAATTGGCATAATTCGCTTCATTTGATCTGCATATCCTGCAAGTAAGCCGAAGCAAATTAAACGTAAAGCAATATACCAATAATCTTCTGTTCCCAAGGAAATATGCCAGACATAACGTCCACCTGCATCAGGGCTTAAATTATAAAGATGACTCGTTTCAGCATATTCTTCTGTCCAATGAAGAAGATACGGGTAAAGTTCTTTTATGAAATTTAAATCACCACCTGCTGAATATTGTAATGACATCAAATCTAATGCATCTCTCATTCTTTGGTGACCAGATGCTATATATCCACCAAACTTAGAATCATTTTTATAATGACTGAAACCATCTACAACGGTATATAGTCCATTTATAAGTTCTTCAAAATTTTCATGATAATCTTGGGCATTTAAAAAATTATCTCTAAATTTTGTTTCATCATTAATCTCTAGAAATTGCCATTTTTCCCAATCTATTTCTTGATCATTGACTTGTAACGACATTGTACTATCTCTCCAACATGTTATTGGGTAAAACAAATTCTAATTTTATTCCATGTGCAGTCACTGTTCGTGTGCATTTGGGTTTATTTAAACCTTTTACATTTTTCATGATGATCAAATTTATCGCCTGTAATTATGACTAGGCTTTATCATAAAAAAATAAGCCACCCTATAAGGATGGCTAAATCTTGCGATATTCTAAGTTTATTTTTCACCATCAAAATACCAATATACTTCACCCCAGTCTTGTTCTGAAAGCATTGGTAAAATGTCACCTCTATCAAAATATTGACGTTCATTTGGTTGGGCTGGAGTCGTCCAATAACCTGTTTTTGGACATTTATCCCCACCTTTGATTTTAATTTTTTCTACTGAATCTTGTGTTTGTACTTTTTCTGATTGTGCTTTAGCAAAATCGACTAAATCTTTTGGATAAAATTGATGCTCTCGATAAATGGTGTCATCAATATCTAATAGCCATGTCACTGCTGCTGCTTCCCATGACCAATAACCATAATAACTCCTACCAGATCTTAAGTCGGTTTCTGGGTGCTGTTCAAAGTATGGTTCACGCCGACTGGCTTCATACCAATCTTCTAAGTATTGCAACATCATAGCTGGACGTTTTTCAGGTGCAGTATCAAAAACTTTAATGAGCTTACGATAAGGTAAATGACGACGTGCTTCATTTGGTGGTATGCCTCGATCTGTTACAAATGGAGCAACCAATCGCTCGATTAAGCCATCTTTTTCTTGTCCTTCAGGCGTTGCTTCTTTGTAGTCGATAATCGGCATAATCCGATTCATTTGATCTGCATAGCCTGTCAGTAAACCAAAGCATATCAATCGTAAAGCAATATACCAATAATCTTCAGTTCCTAAAGAAATATGCCAGACATAACGGCCACCTGCATCAGGGCTTAAATTATAAAGATGACTCGTTTCAGCATATTCTTCTGTCCAATGAAGAAGATATGGATAAAGTTCTTTTATAGAATTTAAATCCCCGCCTGCTGAATATTGTAAAGATATCAAGTTCAGAACATCTTTTAATCTTTGATGACCAGATGCTATATATCCACCAAATTTAGAATCATTTTTATAATGGCTAAATCCATCAACAACTGTATATATACCATTAACAAACGTATCAAATCTCTTGTGATACATTTCTTGCTCAAGCAACTTATCTCTAAATAAACTTGTATCTTTTACTTCTAAACTCAACCATTTTTGCCAATCTATTTCTTGATCATTTACTTGTATTGACATACTTTCATCTCTCCAACATCTCGTTTGGTAAAACAAATTCTAATTTAATACCGTGTGCAGTTACTGTCCGTGTACACTTAGGTTTATTTAAGCCTTTACATTTTTCATGATGATCGAATTTATCACCAGTAATAGTGACCAAACTTCGATCATATGGGCATCGAATTGCGATGGTTTTACCTAGTTTTCTTTCTGTGGATGGTTTGAATTTAACTCGTCGCCAATCTTCTATTTTATCCAATAAATTGTCATGTTTTGATACTATTTTGGCTGAATCTATTTTACTAGCAATCCATAAATGCGACATCTGCACACCATCACTCACAGTCGTCCCCACTGAACGCTTAACCTTATCATCTTGGTCTGATGCCATATAAACATCGAGACCCATTTTCAATGCCATCATGGCTGCTTTGGGCGTCATGAGTGTTCGATGACTCAGAGCATTGGTCGCTTTACTGTCTGTAATACGATACTTATGCGCTAGTCGAGCACTATGCCATACATGATCAAGTCCGTTATGACCCGTATCGTGATATTCGTACAGCACGCCATTATTATTAATTTTAGAGCGACTTTTCATGCGTTTTACATAGTAATAATCCGTAATGTGCTCACCACCTGAACCAAGTTCTTGATTCGATCTTCGCTTACGTTTTAATTGTTGTCGTTTAGTTGACGTATTTTGACGCCCTGGACTTGCATTATTACCACCAGTATTTCTTGGAACATTGCCATTTTGCTGAGTTCGTGGGGCTGGATTATTATTTGGTCTACTGGTTGTTGTCGGTGTTCGAGTCGTAATAGGCGCTTTAGCAGTTGTATTTGGATACGGTGTTGCAAGTGCTTTTTTATGTGCAGCTTGCATTTCTTTCATAACCATATCAATTTTTTGATTGACAACTTTTTTCATTTGCTTAAGTTGGGTCACTAATGTTTTTAACTTAGCATTACCAAGAACTGCTCTTGTCATCCAACTATCAAAAACATCAATTAATCCATCAATTATTTTATTACTGGTCGTTTGTAACTCTTTAGTGTAAGTATTCCAATTTAAATTTCTAAACCATTTATCCACATCGCCACGTAATGTCTTGCTTGGTATTGCGTCCAAAATCGCCCCCATAGCTTTACCTGAACGCAATTGTTTAAAGACAATTTTTAATCCATCACCAGCAATTGGAACAAATGCAACAAGATTAAATACCAAATCAAACCAATTCTCTTTATTATCTGGCTTTTCAGATATTTTAACGACTGAGACAATCACATTCCCGACATCAACGCCTTGACCAACAAAGGGTATACAACCTATCACAACTGCAACAATAATTTGAGCAGGACTGGAGCCACTACCATCAAGTACACCTTTAATCCATTGAGCCGCCGATTCTTCCCCTTTAGCTGTTACTCTCACAGCTTGCGTTGAACCCTTCGCTACGGCAGTATTCATTGTTTATCTCCTAGGTCTAATCTAGAAGTAGAATCATCTGTAAGTAAAATTTCTTCTAAATCATCTGCTATTGCATCATCTACATCATTTTGTTGTGGTATTAATTGTTCTTCATAATCGCTTACATGATCATCGTATTCGATATTATTTGACGTGAGCATGTCTTCAATTTCATCAGGGAAATATTCATCTAATAATGCATCTAATTCTTGTTGGTTGTATTGCTCAATAAGTTGTTCAGCTTCAGTAACACTCATTACTTTTTGATCTTTGAAAGGATTATCAATTTTTTCTTTATCTGGTTTCGCCTCAACACCACTAAAGCCATAGTAGACTTGAGGTCTTTTTTTATCACTAGGAATAGTGACTTTGGCATAACCGCCAGCATCTAATACACCTTCTTGAGAAGAACCATCAGCAAAAATCAGTTTAAATGGGGCTTGTGCAACAGGCTTTAAGTCATCATAAACATATTTTAATTTCAACTCTTTTGGCAATAAATTTATAGCTGACAGTGCAGGTAAAGTTGAAGATACTTTACTTCCCCCCACAAACAAATGCTGTCCAGCTTTCACCTCAAACTTCCCACCCGTGGTTGGGAAAACACCAGATCCATTGATCTTGATTTGTGATCCACCACCAGTGAGTACAATTTCTTTCGGACTGGTGATATAAACAGTATCTTCCGTCGAAATGATCTGAATCGCTTTACGAGCGATTAAATCAGCACCATCACCTTGAGCCTGTATTTCGATCTTACCTTTACCAGCAAACAGCCTTGCACCTTCTTGTGCTGCAAATAAACTGATTTTACTTTGAGCATGCGCAAGAAGACTCTTTTGCGTACTCAAGTTAATGCTATCACCAGCACTATGGCTGATTTGACCATCTGCGGATAGATGTACATCTTCATTAGTCGTAAGTGCAATCGAATTTGGTGATGCCAAAACCATAATCGCTTGTTTAAAAGCTTTTGCTTTGGTTTCACTGGTTTGCTCAATCTGATCAATGAATTGCTTCAGGTTATCTAGTACTTCTAGAGGATCAGTCTGTTGGTTCTTCGCTACTTCACTAAGCGCTTTTGAATTATTGAGGCTAGATTCAAGCTGTGATTTGGTTTCAGCTGCATCTGAATGGTTGCCCAATGCATCGTCTTGTTTATAGGTTGAAAGCAATAACCCTTCTTTAGCTCTTAATGCTCCCCATTGATCTGTTCGTAGTTCAAAACCTTCTCCACGACCATCACTTGTGTCTGTTTCTTTAGGATGACTAAGATTACCTAGATTGAGTTGTGATGAACCATGACTGCTTTGAAGTTGGGTTGAGATTTGTCCAGTAGTATCATCAAAGCGGAGTTGCCCAAAACCTTCGCCTTGGATTTCTTTGGAACGAATTCCTGAAAGTTTCTTGGTATAAGGCAGTTGTCCTTTTTGATCAAACTTAGTAGGGCTACGATGTGCTTCATGAATGCGACCTACAATATATGGTCGGTCAATATTGCCATCAAAAAAGTTAATTACGACGATCTCACCTATACGTGGTAAGAAGCGTGCGCCATAACCTTCACCAGCCCAAGGGGTGAGTACATCGACCCACGCTGAGTCGGTATCATTGTTATTAGAACCTGAACCACCATCATGGCTATGGTCTTCATTGCGTGTGAAGAGGAACCGAACTTTGATGCGTCCCCATTCATCGACATGGATTTCTTCGCCATCAATACCAACCACTTTGGCACGTTGAGGATGAGTCGTCGGTCTGTCTTCTAAGGGATGATAAGACGGCACGATCTCAATGTTGCGACGCTGTAAAATGAGTTGATTGGCTTGTCGTTCGTCTGTGTTATTCGTGGTGATGAGATTCAACTGCCAATTGCTTTGTTTAAGCAAAGCCGTGACCTGATCCGTCAAATCTTTCGGTAAGTTATTTAGGTTATAAAAAGTTTTTGAGGTGATTAAAAATTCTTTATCTGAACCAGAATGTTGATCAATTTCTGGATGTTCATTGAGTTCAAACCAATAACCAACATAGGCATCTCGTACCGTTGAGGTCACTTGAAATTGCTTGGCTTGAGAATCGTAATATTTCTTCAGATTTTCATTGAGCTTTTCAATCTGGCTATTGCTTGATTTTGTTGCGCCATCTTCACCTTTGAGGTCTTGTACCCATGCAGGACTGACATGAAAAGCTTGTTCTAAACCCAGACTCGCAACATCCTGATTATTTGAATGCTGATGTTTAGTGAGTACTGAACCTGCGCCTTCATGTTGCTCTAAAGCATCTGCTTGCCATCTTTGAACATGCACAGCTGTCGGCTGTAAGGAACGTAAGGCTGTAAAAGCTGTGATGCTGTCTTGTCGTTCTGTAGCACTGCTACGATGAAAACGAATACTTCGTCGGTCTAATTTTTGAAATGGCGCATTATTGTCAATGAGTCGAAGTTTCTGGGGTTGAATTTTTTCAGAGACACTGAACACCTTGTGCTGTGATTCATCAATCAGTGTGTTAACGCCTTCAGAGGCTAAAAGGCGTTGCATGAAATCAAAGTCAGTTTCATTACTTTGCATAATGAAAGGACGTACATCATAGGTTTTAGTTAGCCCACTTTTATCTAGAGTTAGGCTAGAAGCAAGTAATGGACTTTTAGATTGCCATTCTTTAAACAGGATATCTACGACATCAATCACCGTTTTGTTCATAAATACACGGCTGTTGCGGCGGTGCTTAAACAGTGTAGTTGGGTCTTCTACCGTTAAACGATAGATGGTGAGTGAACCATCGCTTGCTCCAACGTCAGCTTTGGTGACAATGCCTGTGGTACGTGTTAGTTGTGATTGATCTGTGACGATATCAACGGCAACTTGCGACCCAATGAAATTTTTTAAAGGAATAGTGGCGTCTGTTGCAAGGCAAATCAGTTGTAAATGAACACCATCATTCAGCAGATGAGTTCCATCAATGCGCTGTAAATAGACTTTATTATTTAGCGCACCATTTGAAAATTGAACATGAATTGCACGTTTTTGTGCAGTTAGTCCAAGTTGCTCAAGGGCATCATAAATATTTATAGCCATATTATTCTTTGTAGTGATTATTTGATCTGTATTTAATTATATCAAAGACAGTTTTAAGTCACTATGTATAAATGTATATAGGCGACACTCTGTGACTTTCTTTGAATATTTCAACTAAATTGCTTGATGTTATTAAGCCACCGCTTCATTAAATGCCTCAACTACCCCAAAGATGCTGTCAGCATCCCGATCATTAAACACACCATCAATTCCTTCTTAGTTTAGTGGATCTGGTTAAAAGGTGATTCATATAACTGTGCTACCTCTAGTACACCATTTTGTGTCAAATGCTTAATCATCATTTCCACAAAGCGAATCTGTTTTTCGTTATACGTTGATCCTTGAAAATACATAGAGAATACTTTTTGTACAGCCTGATGATCTTATCCCACCTAAGATCTAATGAAAAAAGGAGGCGATTTTTCTGTCCCAAAAGATTCTTCAAAATGATCTAGAATATTGATGGCTATTCAAACTTGTTCGTCATTCAGATTCAACCTTGGCTGTTCAGCATAATGGGTACTATGCTTGGTTGAAGCACTTCATGAGTAGAATAGCTAAACAAAGACAACAGCTTACTGGGCTGATAAAGAAATTTTGGATCTAAATACGCAGAATTTACATTTATCGAAAATTTCACTTTGATTTAAAATATATGGTTCAAAATTTCGGAGTTAATCGTGTCTATCTCCAAAGGGTCAATAAAAAGGCCCCGTAGGGCCTAAAATCAATCAACTTCGATTATTTAACTGATTCAAATGCCAACCATGAATCTCCCTATAATCGTAATAGACACCCGATTGCCTACTTGAACCTGATTTGATTGCCTGCGGAAAATTTGGATCAGCCAATGTGATTTTTCGAAGTTGATTAATTGAAACACTTAACAACTTACAGACTTGCTTTTTTGTTAGTCGAAGTGGTACAAATCCTACATTCATATTTTGATTAAGGTTTGGATGTAATTCAAACGGTGGCATTAAACCATCCTTAATTGTTAATTTAAATACAAACTTAACACCACTTTCAAAAAACATCTGTCGTAGGTTAAAAAAATGCAAAAATAATCATATTTGATTATTTTTGCATAAATTAACGTCTTTATAATTCTCTTTTTCCACAAATATTTTCTAAATAATTAGACCAATATTGCATTACTTCATATCGCTCTCTCAAATGTGCACCTTTATCATAAGCACCCTTAACGCCTAATTTTAGGTGAGCCAATGCTGATTCTATTACCTGTGCCCGGTCACTAAATTTATCATTTAATTTTGTTGATGCAATATGGCGAAAGCCATGTGGATTCTGCTTACCAAAATATCCCAATCTATTTAGTGCAGCATTGAAAGTTAAATTTGAAATTGACTTATTAACACTGTCCCGAGCAGGAAATAAATACTCACTCTCACGTTTCGAAATTGATTTCAATCTTATTAATAGAGCAACTGTTTGATCAGATAAGGGGATTCCATGCTCAATCCCTCTTTTCATTATTGAACCAGGTCTGATCCAAACACGTTCTTCAAAGTCGAATTGGTTCCACTGCGCTTGCCTAAGCTCCCCAGGTCTTGGAAACAAATGAATCAATAACTCTAAACCAATGCTAATTTCTTCCGAACGGTATCCCCTTATTTTTTCAACCATTTCAGGAAGATCTTTTAAGTGTATATGTTTCATACATCCTGGATTTGATTTATCTAAAAATTTCTGAATACCAAGTAGAGGGTTATACTTAATTTCATCTTTAAAAACAGCTAGATCATAAGCATTACGACAATATGAAATTAATTTTTCGATTCGATTAAAAATCTTTAATTTACGTTGTTTGGTTTGAAAAAATTCAAGCCATTCTTTAGAAGTTATATCCTTATATCTACGTTGACCAAAAATAGGAAGTAAGTGTTTCTCAATAGATTGAACTTCCTTCTTGAATGTTAGGGAATCCCATGTACTTTTCTTAATATCAATCCAATCACGCATTAAATGCTCGAATAATTCATTTTCTTCTCGTATAGATTGTTTTAACCGTTCTGTACGAGTAACAATTTGAAGTTCACCCGACTGATATTTTAATGCTTGTGAACGAGCAACTTTAACAGGGACCTCTGGATAAGATCCTAAACCTACCCATGTCCATTTACCTTCATTATTCTTCAGACGAAGCTGCCATGACTTTTTACCTGAAATTTGAACTTTCATATAAAGTCCAGAAATATCTGCAATTCGACACTCTCTACCTTGGGCTTTAAAAGCAGCATATGCAACATCTGTTAACGGTTTACTTCTAGTCATAACCATTTGTTTACCTGGCATTTATATTAAATCTGTATCCTGAGTTATAGTTTTATTAAAGGATACATGCAAGGATACAAATGAGCGGTTTCTATATGTGTGTATATGAGTTTATTTTATACATTAAAAAACCCTTAACTCTATTAGAATTAAGGGTTTAGATATCATATGAGTGTATATAATTATAAAATTTGGTGGGCCCAGACAGACTTGAACTGTCGACCAACGGATTATGAGTCCGCTGCTCTAACCAACTGAGCTATAGGCCCTATAAATACTGATATATCAAGTATTTCGTCCGAGAATACTATCGAAAAAAAAAATGAAATACAAGGGATTTTACGATTGTGAAATAAGGACGTATAAATAATAGCCAGTTTTGATTTTTATATACTTAAAGCCGAATAAATACTTAGATTTCGAGATTTAAACGAGTATGAGTTTTTCAATTTAGACGTACATAATTGTCGCTTTTAACGCTTTGCATATTGTCTTTTAAACAACTTCATTTCAAAATTACGCAACATAAATGCCTTAACGAATAAGACCTTGGTTATGAAAAAACAAATTGCTGAACTTGCTTTTAAACTTGCTGGCGTTAAATACCACGTTGAACCGGGGCTATTAGAAGACAAGCAAGTGATTATTGGATTTGAACATACCACCATGATGGATGCTGTTCTTTCAATTGCGCTATTTCAAATCCATGATATTAAAATTCACACACTAATCAAAAAAGAACTGTTTAAAGGTCCATTTAAACCTCTATTAGAAGGTGTCGGTGGTATTCCTGTTGACCGTAAATCTAATCTTGATATTGTTGCTCAAATGGTTCAACAATTTGAACAAAACGAACAATTCAATTTAGTGATTGCTCCTGAAGCGACTCGTGCAAAGAATGGTGAAGCACGCAAACCGATTCGTACAGGTTTTTGGCATATCGCAAAAGCAGCTAATGTTCCGATCGTTTTTTTATTCGTGAATCAAAAAACAAAGAAAGGTGGAATTTTCGGTAAGATTTACCCAACTGATTTAGATCAAGATCTTTTGAAAATTAAAGCAATGTATAAAGAGCATACAGGCTTAGACATTGTGATTCCTGAACCTAAAAATTAAGTGACAATAATTTAAAAAACCTATTTTCAAAGGCTTTATTAGAAAAAAGGCCTTATGGTAGAATTCTTTCCAATTCGATTAGGCATAAGGCCAATCTACAAGGAGCATATTTCGCATGGCGGGTCATTCCAAGTGGGCTAACACAAAGCATCGCAAAGCAAAACAAGATGCGAGTCGCGCTAAAGTATTCACAAAGTTTATTCGTGAAATCGTAACAGCAGCTCGTTTAGGTGGTGGTGATGTTGCATCTAACCCCCGTTTACGTGCTGTCGTTGAAAAAGCACTCGTCGCAAATATGACACGCGATACCATTAACCGTGCAATTCAACGTGGTGTTGGTGGTGAAGATAATGCTGATTTAAAAGAAGTTACATACGAAGGTTATGGTGTAGGTGGTGTTGCCGTTATTGTTGAAACAATGACAGATAACTTAAACCGTACAGTACCAGACGTTCGTCACTGCTTCTCTAAGACTGATGGAAACTTGGGTACAGCAGGTTCTGTTGCCTACATGTTTACCAAACGTGGTGAGATTACTTTTGAAGATGTATCTTTAGAAGATCAAATCATGGATGTTGCTTTAGAAGCAGGTGCGGAAGACATCGAAGTTTCTGAAGATGAGATTCTGGTCATTACAACACCTGAGTCTTTTGGTGATGTTCAAGATGCACTTACAGCAGCAGGTTTAAAATCTGACAACGCTGAAGTAGTCATGAACCCATCAACGAAAGCTTCAATTTCAGATATCGAACAAGCGAAAAAAATCATCAAAATGATTGATATGTTTGAAGATCTTGATGACGTTCAAAACGTTTATACAAACGTAGAATTCACTGATGAAGTGATGGCTGAATTAGAAGCGCTATAAGTATTAGTTGAAATAAAAAACGCACTATTGGGTGCGTTTTTTATTAAGCGATGGATTCAATATCTATACACGACTTAAAAGACCACTACAGTTAAATACTTTATATTCTTTGATCACGAAACTTGAATGTAGTGCAACAACAAACTCTATTTTACCAATACGTTTCAGCAGAATTTCACTATAATTTTCCATATCACGTGCAACGACTTCAACAATGAAATCAGCAGATTGACCTGTTACCAAGAATGCATTAATCACTTCTGGAATACTTTCTAATTCTTCAAGAAACTTCGCAAAGGTATCCGTATCATGCTTACTGAGCGACACTTGTAAAAGCACATGCAAGCTAAAACCGAGTTTTTGATAATTAATATCTCGCTTTAAATTGGTCATGATATTATTTTCAATCAAGTTCTTAATCCGTCTATGCACTGAACTGACTGACAAACTAATACGCTCTGAAAGCTCATTGAGATTCAGATCTTCATGGGTAAGTATTTCTAAAATTTGCTTGTCATAGCGATCTAATTCCATTGCTACTCCCCTTTTATTATTAAAACAACTTAATACCGAATCTAAGCTTATTTTCGGAAAATTAATAGTAAATATGATTATTTTTTTAAAATTAATAAGAATAATTGGTCTAATATTAAAAAAAATTCCCACTTCGATTAAAGTGAGAATTTATTGGATACTAATAAAGCTTAGAATTACATGCCACGCCAATCCACTCGTGCACAGCGTTCATTTTCATAAATGCGTTTTACATACTGACCTATCGGTTGATCTAACAAGTAAAGCTTAAAGTTATGATAATCTTCAGAAATATCAGAACTCATTTCCTTTTCCCAAGGTGTTCCTTCGATTTCAAGCAAAGGTGCTAACATGGAGCACACGGCAATATCCGCTAAACCGAGTCGATCACCAACCAAATAGCGTCCTTGATTTGCATTCAATCGGGCATTTAAATCAATAATAATTTCATCCATACTGACTTTGGCATGGATTACTTTTTCAGAATCAAGCTGATAGCCTTTAGATACCAAACTTTTAATAATGGGTTTTGAAAATTTTTCGAATTTTCTTAAATAACCTTTTTCACCGATCATAATTTCAAGCGGTTCATCACTTTCAGATAATGCATGTGCCAAACCCCAACGGCGAACATACAAACCCAATTCATTTGAAATCTGATTAATTTCTAATGCTTGTGCTCTGAGTTTTGGATCAGAACGTAGTAATGCATGCTCTGGATAATGATCATCTAAGTAAAGTGCTATTTCTGTCGAACCAGCCACCCATTTTTCATCATCTTTTAAAATAGGGAGCTTATTTTGCCCTGTTTTAAGCTGAGTGAAAGCTCGATGCACACCTGGAATCAAATTATGCGCCACAAAATTAAGCTCTTTGTGATCAAGTAACCAGCGAGCTTTCTCACAAAAATGAGATAGTGGAAACTGGTAAAGTGTGCGCATAAGTTCTCCAAAAGGAAGTAGCAAAATTTATAAAAATGAAATCTATGACTCAGAATGTAACATATTTTTTCGAAATATTTATGCACAGTACTCTATCACTCAACATTCAAATTACAAGTTTCAATCTGTGAATGATTGATTACTTATAAATCTAAACCAGTTTTAGACATTTAAATTTGATCAATAGCGATAGAAAACAATACATTTCCAATAAAATAATTGTCTAAATTTATAAATAATATGCACTTACTTATCTTATATCTCAATATAAGCAACAATTTATTGAAAAGCACAACAGATACTAATTTAACTTTATTTATATATATCAAATATTTAAATTCTATGAAAAAAAGCTATTTTTAGCATTTTTTCTATTTAAGATTTATCTTCATAACCTCATCAAAATCCAACATTTACCAATTTAAAATTAGAAGCGTAGCGTAAAGACAGATATTTAGGATCTCATCATGTCACGCTTAATTTCAAATACCGTTCATATTCTTGAAAATGATCAGGATGCTATAAATGCCGCTTATCAGGTTGCAGATTTTGCACTTGAAGGTCGTAATATTCGCGATCAAACAAGACAATTACCTTTTGAAGAAGTGAGTTTATTCAGTCAAAAAGGCTTAGGTGGATTACGTATTCCTAAAAAATACGGCGGAGCTGAAGTTTCAAATAAAACATTGGCTCATGTATTTCGCATTATAAATAAAGCTGACTCAAGTTTAGGACAAATTCCACAAAACCAAATTGCACTACTCAATATGATTAATCTCATGGGGACTGAGCAACAAAAACAATTTATATTCACTGAAATCTTAAATGGTAAACGCTTGGCCAATGGCGGACCTGAACGGAATACCAAAGACTCCAAAACTTTAAATACCCAGCTTCGCATTGAAAATGGCAAATATTTAATTACAGGTCAAAAATTCTATTCAACAGGAAGTAGTTTTGCAGATTGGTTAGCGATTAAAGCCGTTCATCCTGAAGGTCATGTCGTACTGACGATTATTAATAGCCATAGTCAAGGGATCGAAGTCATTAATGATTGGAATGGCTTTGGTCAACGTACAACGTCAAGTGGCACAATTATTCTAGATCAAGTCGAAGTTGATCCTTTCCTAATTTTTGATGAACGAATTTTAGCGCAAGCAACCAATTATCGCGGTGCATTTTCACAATTATTACAAGTTGCGATTGATGTGGGCATTGCTGAAGCAGCCTTTGCAGACACACTCTCTACAGTATCAAAAGCCCGCCCGATCATTGATGCCAATGTAGAAAAAGCAAGTTTTGAGCACTACACCCTGCAAGAAGTAGGTCGATCTCAGATTTTACTTGATGCCGCGATTTTATTACTTGATGAAGCTGCCGACTATCTCGATGAACTTGATGCTTTGGGCGAAGTTTCAGCTGAGCAAGCAGGTTTAGCCTCTATCAAAGTGGCTGAAGCTAAAATTTACGCCAATGACGCAGCCCTACTCATCTCAGAAAAACTTTTGGAATTAGGCGGGAGCCGATCAAGTTTAAGTGAACACAATCTCGATCAACACTGGCGCAATGCACGTGTGCATACTTTACACGACCCTGTCCGCTGGAAATTTCATGCACTGGGTGATTATTACTTAAATAACAAGCTTCCAGCTCGTCATGCTTGGATTTAAGGAGAAATTCATGACTTCATATCAATCTATTCTTCCTTTTACAGCACAGCCTCTTACTCAAGCTCATATGATTAAATCTGATCAAGAAGCTTTAGATATTGCGAAACTACTCGCTGAAAAATTTAAACAGAATGCAATTCAACGTGATGCTGAAAGACAATTACCATTTGAGGAAATCGAAGCATATAGCCAATCAGGCTTATGGGCGATTACAGTCCCCAAAGAATATGGTGGTGCAGACGTTTCAAGCTACACCGTGGCTCAAATCATTGCCCTCATCAGTGGTGCTGATGGCTCAATTGGTCAAATTCCTCAAAATCATTTTTATGCCTTAGAAGTTTTGAGAAATACAGGCACTGAACAACAAAAACAAAAACTCTATGCGGAAGTGCTCAAAGGCGCACGTTTTGGAAATGCTTTAGCAGAATTCAAAACTAAAAATGCAGCTCAAAAACAAACCATTATTCGTAAAACCACAGATGGTTTCGAGGTATCAGGAGAAAAGTTTTATTGCACAGGAAGCTTATTTTCGCATCGCATTCCCACATTGGTTAAAGATGAAGATCACCGTGAATACTTAGCCTTTATTCCACGTCAAAGCGAAGGTCTAAGCTTAATTGATGACTGGTCTGGTTTTGGGCAGCGTACCACTGGCAGTGGTACTGTAAAGTTCAATCATGTCAAAATTCTCGCTGAAGATGTAATTCCATTTGATCAGGCATTTCAGCAACCCACTCTTGTTGGACCTTTCGCACAGCTTATGCATGCAGCTATTGAGACAGGTATTGCTCGTGCAGCATTTGAAGAAACACTCATTCGTGTTCGGCAAGCTCGTCCGTGGATTGATTCAGGTGTAGATTTTGCTACTCAAGATCCTTTGACATTATCTGAACTCGGTCGTGTTAGTGTCGATGTCAAAGCCACTGAACTTTTACTTAAACAAGCTGCTCACTCTATCGATCTAGCTAAACCACATCCGAATGAAAAAAATATTGCTCAAGCCTCTATCGATGTTGCGAAAGTCCGTGCGCATAGTACTGAAACAGCATTGAAAGCAGCCTCAAAGTTGGTTGAGCTAGCAGGCAGCCGTGGTAGCCAAAGTCAGAATGCTTTAGATCTACATTGGAGAAATGCACGTGTTCATACACTGCACGATGCTTCAAGGTGGAAATATTATTTCATTGGAAACTATGTACTTAACCATGTCCTTCCCCCACGTCGAGGGACACTCTAATGAGCCAAATCAATTTACAAAATCGTTCAGAAAATTTTATACAAAACCATCAACAAAATAAGCCAACGAACAATCTACACAGCGGTCAGAAAAAAATTCTACTCAATGCTTTTGATATGAATTGCGTTGGGCATATTAATCATGGGCTGTGGACTCATCCTCGGGATGAATCTTATCGATTTAATGAACTCAGTTACTGGACGGACTTAGCGAAAACATTAGAAAAAGGCTTATTTGATGGGCTATTCATCGCAGATATTACAGGTGTCTATGATGTCTACCAAAACGGTATCGACCTGACACTGAAAGAATCGATTCAATTACCCAGTCACGACCCTAGTACATTAGTGTCTGCTATGGCAGCCTTCACCAAGCATTTAGGTTTTGGGATTACCGTTAACTTAAGTTATGAATCTCCTTATCAATTTGCACGGCGCTTTGCGAGCTTAGATCACCTAACTCAAGGGCGCATCGGTTGGAATATCGTGACTGGATACTTAGATAGCGCAGAACGCTTAATTGGTCAAAAAGGATTAAAAGAACATGATCAGCGTTATGAACAAGCCGAAGAGTTCTTAGAGCTTTGTTATAAGTTTTGGGAAGGCTCTTGGGGAAATGATGCAGTGATCATCGACAAAAAACAACGCATTTTTACTCAACCCAATAAAGTCCATGCTATTCAGCATGATGGAAAATATTATAAAAGCGAAGGTGTATTCCAAGTCTCGCCTTCGATTCAACGTACACCTATGCTGTTTCAAGCAGGTGCATCACCACGCGGTTTAAAGTTCGCTACTCGGCATGCTGAAGCCATGTTTATTGGTGGTGATAGTACCGAAAAACTTACAAAACAAGTCGATAGCATTCGTGAATTAGCACGATTAGACGGTCGTGATGATCAAGCATTGAAGCTTTTTGCAGGAATTACCGTAGTCACCGCTGAAACAGATGAATTGGCGCAAGAAAAGCTTAAAGAATACGTCAAATATGCAAGTTCTGAAGCAGGACTTGCACATCTCTCAAGTTCTGTCGGTATCGATTTTTCTCAATATGCTGATGACGATGTCATTCCATATCAACAGACCAATAGCATTGTTTCAGTCAATGACCGCTTTAAAGAACAAAAAGTGACGTTGGGGGATTTAAAAGCTCAACATCTTTTGGGTGGACGTTATCCATTATTTGTTGGTTCAGGTACTACTGTTGCAGAACAGCTCATTGAACTTATTGATGCAACAGGTCTCGATGGCTTTAATCTCACACGTACGGTTGCACCAGAATCACACCATGATTTTATCCGCTTGGTAATTCCTGAATTACAACAACGCGGTCGTTATAAAACTGAATATGAATCTGGCAGTTTAAGACATAAAATTTTTCAAAAAGGTCATCATTTACCTGCTACGCACCCCGCCGATCAGTTTCGATGTCAAAGCTCTCTCTCATCTATTGAACCTGAAGATCAAACCAAGCAAACAGCTTAAAATATTAATACTAGGGGTGCACTATGCCACAAACTACAAATCAATCCGCTAAAAAGAAGCTCACTATTCTCGCAGTTGTTATTGCTGCCATCATTATTGGACTCGTCATTTGGTCTCAAAAAGGCAAACAAGATCAACAAGAAATCGTCATTGGAATAAGCCCTCCCTTTGCGAAGCCTTTACAAGTTGCAGTAGATGAGGCTAAAAAAGAAGGGATTAATGTCAAATTAGTTGAATTTTCAGATTGGAATACACCCAATATCACCCTTAATCATGGCGATATTGATGCGAACTATTTTCAACATCAGCCGTTTTTAGACAATGCTTTAAAAGAAACTGATTTCAAACTAAAAGCACTTGGCATCGGCTCAGGTACACATGTTGGGCTGTATTCTAAAAAATATAAATCTATAAATGACGTTACAGATGGCGCTCGCGTTGTAATCCCGAATGATCCAGTGAATCAAGGCCGTGCATTATTACTTCTACAACAGTCAAAATTGATTACATTAAAAGATTCCAACAATCATTTATCAAACCTTCAAGATATTGCCAGTAACCCTAAGAATTTAAAATTTATTGAGGTAGAAGGTCCTCAGACAGCTCGTGCTGTAGATGAGGCTGATTTGGTCTTTAGTTACCCGATGTATCTACGTTTAGCAAAAACCATAGACCCGAATGCTGCTTTAGTCCTTGATCAAATCAATAACACTCGTTATGCCATCTTATTTGTGGTCCGTGATGACTATGAAAAAACCCACCCTGAAAAAGCTGAAAACTTGAAGAAATTTATTAAAATTTATCAAAATTCTGAAAAGGTAAAACAAGAGTTGAATGCAGATATTGGTGAAAAACTATGGTTTAAGGGTTGGAAATAAGGAGAACAGCTCATGGTTAGTTTCGGCTCAACAGTCCAATTTGCAGTACCGCACATCACCATTCGAAATTTAAATAAATATTATGATGTACAGGGAAAACAAGTTCATGCTTTAAAGAATATAAATTTAGATATTCCAGAAGGAAAAATTTTCGGCATTATTGGTAAAAGTGGCGCAGGAAAATCCTCCCTGATTCGTACGCTAAATGGTTTAGAAAAAGCATCAGATGGCAACATTCAAATTCATAAACAGGAACTATCGCAGTTAAATCACAGCGAATTTATTGTTCTACGCCAACGAATCGGCATGATTTTTCAACATTTCAATCTCATGTCAGCAAAGACAGTTTATGAAAATGTCGCTCTTCCTCTCAAAGTTGCTCAATATAAAAAGTCAGACATTGAAGATCGTGTTAAAGAAGTTCTAGCTTTAGTTGGTCTTGAAGACAAAACTGAATACTACCCTTCACAGCTTTCAGGAGGACAAAAGCAACGTGTCGGTATTGCTCGTGCATTGGTGCATCATCCTGAGATTCTCTTATGTGATGAAGCAACATCTGCATTAGACCCAGAAAGTACCTCTGTTGTGTTAAATCTACTCAAACAAATTAATCAGAAACTGGGCATTACAATTGTTCTGATTACTCATGAAATGCAAGTCATTCGGGAGATTTGTGATCAAGTCGTAGTGATTGATCAGGGAGAAATTGTAGAGTCGGGTCAAGTATGGTCTGTCTTTTCATCCCCACAACAACGAATCACTCAAGAGCTCCTCAATTTAGAACAGCTTGAACTTCCTTTTGCTTTAAACAATCACCCCCTACATGAAAATGATCAGACGATTTTAAAATTACGTTATGAATCTAAGATTGATCAGTCACCTGACTTAAAAGAGATCTTTGATGCTTTTGATGATCCTGTTCATTTATATCAAAGTCACGTCGATACCATTCAAGGTCATTTAATTGGTTCAATCATTATTGCTGTTCGAAATAGTCAGCTTGATTTAGAACAACTACATCAAAAGCTTAAAAATAAAATTGCCAATATAGAGGTACTCGGTTATGCACGATCAACTCATTGATTTATTGATCAGCGGTACAATTGATACCTTACTCATGGTCGGTGTATCTGCATTAGTGGCATTTTTAATTGGATTACCTTTGGCAGTGGTTCTTGTAAGTACCTCAGAGCATGGTATTTATCCTTCTAAATCCATTAATCAATCAATTGGATGGGTGGTGAATATTACTCGATCAATTCCATTTCTGATTTTAATGGTTGCTTTAATCCCGATTACACGATTTCTCGTTGGCACCAGTTACGGCGTTTGGGCTGCTGTAGTGCCACTCACATTAGCGGCAACCCCCTTCTTTGCTCGAATAGCAGAAGTCAGCTTGAGAGAAGTTGATCATGGATTGATAGAAGCTGCACAGGCCATTGGCTGTAACCGTAAACAAATCATTTTGCATGTGTTACTTCCAGAAGCATTACCTGGAATCGTTGCAGGCTTTACAGTCACCATTGTGACCATGATTAATTCATCTGCGATTGCAGGTGCAATCGGGGCTGGTGGGTTAGGTGATATTGCTTATCGCTATGGCTATCAACGTTTTGATATGCAAATCATGCTAGCAGTTATTTTTGTTTTGGTTGTATTGGTTATGCTGATTCAAGCTACTGGCGATACCTTGTCTGCACAACTCGATAAGCGTAAAATCTAAAAAGTGTTATGTCTTAAAAAAGAATGCCAAAGTGCATTCTTTTTTATAATTATCCTAAAAATGCAAAAATGATTGCTACACAAAGCTTTTTGATTATTTCAATGCTTGGTTGAAAATGAATAGTTGTTCGGACATCCTGACTTTATGTTGGCTTTCATGTAAAATCAGCAACAATTTTTAGAAAACACTTTGTGAGTCATTTTCATGGGTTTTAATTGCGGTATTGTCGGCTTGCCGAACGTTGGTAAATCTACACTTTTCAATGCATTGACAAAAGCTGCTATTGCTGCGGAAAACTTCCCATTTTGTACAATTGAACCAAACACAGGTATCGTCCCTGTTCCAGATCCACGTTTAGACAAATTAACTGCGATTGTTAAACCTCAACGTGTGATTCCTACTTCTATGGAATTCGTTGATATTGCAGGTTTAGTTGCTGGTGCATCTAAAGGTGAAGGACTAGGTAACCAATTCTTAGCTAACATTCGTGAAACAGATGCGATTGCACATGTTGTTCGTTGTTTTGAAGATGAAAATGTCATTCACGTAAATGGTAAAATTGATCCACTCGATGATATCGCAACGATCAATACTGAGCTTGCCCTTGCTGACCTTGAAGCTGTCGCAAAAGCGATTACGCGTTTAAGTAAATCTGCTAAAAGCGGTGACAAAGAAGCGATTGCGATTAAAGCAATTCTAGAAAAAATTCAGCCATTATTGGATGAAGGCAAACCCGCTCGTGCTGCTGATCTAGATGATGATGAGCGTAGACTAATCCGTGGTTTTGGTTTAATGACTTTAAAACCAACCATGTACATTGCAAACGTGGCAGAAGATGGTTTTGAAAACAACCCTCATTTAGATGCTGTTAAGAAATTAGCTGCTGAAGAAAATGCGATCGTTGTACCATTATGTAACCAAATTGAAGCTGAAATTTCATTACTTGAAGACGAAGACCGTGCGGAATTCCTTGAAGCAATGGGAATGGAAGAACCAGGTCTAAACGTTGTAATTCGTGCAGGCTACTCACTTCTTGGCTTACAGACTTACTTCACTGCAGGTGTACAAGAAGTTCGTGCTTGGACAGTTAAAGTGGGTGCAACTGCGCCTCAAGCTGCGGGTGTGATCCACACTGACTTCGAAAAAGGCTTTATCCGTGCTGAATGTGTTGCTTATGATGATTTCATTCAATACAACGGTGAAGCTGGTGCGAAAGAAGCAGGTAAATGGCGTTTAGAAGGTAAAACGTATATCGTTCAAGACGGCGACGTACTACATTTCCGCTTTAACGTATAATCTTCTGTATATTTAATCGGTATATCTAAGAAGATGCAGTAAGCAGGATCTAATCGCCATATAATTAAAAAAGCCTCATATTGAGGCTTTTTTATGATCTATCATTTGTATTGAAACTTTGAGTTGATCTTTTGCCACACATTTCTACTCAATGTGAAAATGAAGAACTTTGATGTTGAGTACTGTCCATTTCAGAACGAATTTTACGCGCCTCAATCAACATTTTTTCTTCCAAAGGTTTACGCATTCCCATGAGAAAAACCACTTCTGCCAATACAAACAATGGGCCTATAGCTAAACCCACCAAATCATCCACAAAAGCAGGTTTTTTCTTTTCATAAAAATGCCCTACAAATTGAAAAATCCAACCGACTACAAAGAAACCAATGCTCAAAATCAACCAAGTCAGCACTGGATAACCCGCTATATGCAAAGCGACTGGATAAGCAACTGCAAAAAGTACAGCCATCGCCAAACCAAAGATCAAATCTAAACTCAGATAGTAAACCGTACTGAACAACAAAATAATTAAAGCTAAAGTGACAGAGTAATTCGCAACTGTGAATTCAGCTCTCGCTGTTAAACAAATAATCGAAAATACAATCATTGGAATGCCAATAAAATGTGTAATGACATTTTTTCGATCCAAATGATAGGCAGCATACTGACTTAATAATTTTTCTAATTTTGACATCAACCTAGTCCTTTATATTATGATCAGCTTTAATATAAAGACATTAAGCGAATAGAGTTGTCTGCAATACGACATTTAATTTTTCAAAAGAATATTTGCACTCAAAAGGATAATTTGTGCTCAACTCAGATCAAATAAAACGATTAGAAAATAATGTGTGGTACTCAAACCTACCGTCAAAATTTCAAAATTTTATTTTAGAAAATACACATCTGCTTGAATATTCAAAAGATCAAATGATCTTTCATTACGGTGATCAATTTGATGGGATTTATGCGGTTTTAGAAGGTGCCATCCAATTGGGCTATAGTGATGCCGAAGGTCGTGAAGCGGTCGTGGCGATTGCCGATCCGATCATGTGGTTTGGTGAAATCTCATTGGTCGATCAACAAGTGCGCTCTCACAATGCTATTGCCTTACAAAAGTCAATGTTGATGAAAATTGATGCTCAATCTATCCAGCAACTTTTAAAAACTCATCCTGAGTTTTGGTTTCACATTGCCCAATTGACCAGTCAAAAATTACGTTATGCATTTTTAGAATTGATTGCTTATCAAACTCAACCTTTAAGCCAGCGTTTGGCACAAAGATTATTATTTATATTACAAGGTTATGGTAATCATCTATCCATTGAAAAGCGTACCATTCATCTATCCCAAGAACAGTTAGCCCAAATGATGGTCTGTTCAAGACAAACCATCAATCAAGAATTACAAATGCTCGAAAAACTCAATATCTTGAAAGTTTCATTTAAAAAAATAGAGATTATTGATCCAAGTCAATTACAACGAATCGCCTCGAATCAATTGTAAAAGGGATAATTAAAAAAGATTGGTATAGGCTTTGGTATTTCCCAACTCAGGATTATCTACAGCTGTTTTACACTGTTGTTTATCACGTTCATAATTGGCTTGACGTTGTTTTTCCTGCCCTTCTTTCTCGACCAACGTTCGTGCCCAAGAATCAATACTGGTAAGCGCTTTACGACATAAAGCATACTTCCCTTCAGTTACTGAATCTGTCATTTTCACATTAATGCGCCAATCCAAAATCAACTGACGGACAGGATCACGAACTTCTGCTTGAATACGATTTGTTGCATTCTCATAAAGTAGCGGATCAACTTGATTAATCAATATCCATGCTTGCTGTGCGTACACAGTGGCATCATTGGTGATTTGTGTTGCAGGCTTAATTTCAACTTTTGTTTTTTCATTTTCAGCAGACTGACCACAACCCTGCAATAACACCACTGAAGAAACAATCGCAGCTACAAAATTAACGCGAAATTTTGAAGACTTCATACTTTAGCCCAATCAAACAATTCGGCACTATGCTATTAAATTCGGCTACAATACTCAATCTTGTTTTACCTTTTGTTCTATTTTAAATAAGGTGTGTCGTGTCAGAACACAAGCTTACTACAATAAAACCTGCTGGTTTTTGGCAAGGTGCCAGAGATAGTCAAGCGATTATATTCACTTATCTTCCTGTTTCTTTTGCTTTTGGTGTTTCGGCTACTCAGTTTGGTTTTACCGCTTGGGAAGCGTTGTTCTTGTCTTGCTCCATGTATGCAGGTGCAAGTCAATTTTTAGTCGTCGCACTTCTTGGTAGCGGAACGTCAATTTGGATGACAGCACTAACGGTGATTGCACTAGATATTCGTCATTTACTCTATGGCCCTGCTTTACAAAACCTGATTCAAGATCGATTAAATCTTAAAAAAACAGCCATTTGGTCTTGGGGATTAACCGACGAAGTATTTGCTTCAGGCATGATTAAATTGACTCAGCGACGTCAAGAATGGTCTGAATCTTGGATGTTAGGTCTGAGTTTGTTTAGCTGGATGTCATGGGCACTGGGTTCTTTTCTCGGCGGTATGTTCGCCGATCAAGTCAGCAATATGCCTCAGTTTTTACAAGCATCCTTAGACTTTTTGCTCCCTGCACTATTCTTAAGTTTCTTATTAGCTGCCTTTGAAAAGAAACACACTTTTATCGTTGCTGTGACAACTGTAGTATCTGCTGTAGCCTGTTATTTTATTGATATTTCTGCTGCCATTTTCATTGGCATCACTTCAGGTATTCTTGCAGGTTTATTTAAGCATTATATTTTAAAACGTCACGATGAAGCTTTAGTTGGAGATCACCATGAATCTTGAGATTATTTTGGTGGGTATTTTGGTGGGGATCGCTAACTTTGCATCACGTTTTGGTCCTTTTTTTGTGATTCAAAAGTTTCAACAAGGTTCTCAAAAACGCGGTGCTCTTTGGATTAAAATCGCTTTGGGCTCTATCGGCATTGCCGCGATCAGCTCAATGTTAGTGGTTGCTACGCTACCTCCATTGCTTGAAACACCCAATAAAAGTTTTGCCATGTTGGTTGGTTTTATAGTTTTAACTGGACTTTATTTTAAGTTTAAACAAATTGTCCCTGCGACTTTGACGGCTGCACTGACTTATGGTGTGATCTATACCTATGTTCCAATTTAATCCATCATATTTTTAACTGCTTTACTTCAAACGAATGATATTATTAAAAAATGAAGTATCAAGTATCTACTGAAATAATCACCATACAGAAACTGAACTCTATTAAAATTTCAACATTAATAGGTTCAGTGGTATGTATCGGAGTAACGATAGGTATCAAAATTCAAGACCTACAAATGACAGGTATATTCAATACATTTGAAATCAATGACTCCCCCAAACTCACCACTGTTATTCATCGAAAAAATAAGATTTGTGCGCTATTAGATCATGAAAAAAATATTCTAATACTTCATCCCTTATCTAAAGTTTCAGCAAAATGGGATTTATTTCTGATTTTATTCATCCTTTTATTAGTTTCATTCATTGGTTTCATTTTTATCAGTATTTTTAGTTTTGAATTTTCAAAAGCCTTCAATTTTTCCTCAACATTTATTGTTCTGACGCTACCGCTCATAATGATTTATGGAATTCACGGATATTACTTATCCTACAAAACTAAAAATATCTTAAGCACTTTAAATTTCAGCCCCACTCAAATCAAAAAAATTGATGATTTCACTCCTGAATTTGATGGAATCTATCCTTTAAATGACATTAATGATTTATTCGACTCAAAATAGCTTTCTTGTTGTCTAACAAAAATTTTGTTTTTATTTAATTCAGCACTTAACACATTCTCTAGTTCTGCTATGCTAAAAGCCCATAATATCAAGCATGGAAGAAAGCATGAATATAACGATAGGCACTCCTCTTCAGACTACTGCATTTAAAGTACTCCTTTTGGGTTCAGGTGAGTTGGGTAAAGAAGTCGTCAT
Organism: Acinetobacter sp. CY81; assembly: GCF_059515925.1. Lineage (NCBI taxonomy): Bacteria > Pseudomonadati > Pseudomonadota > Gammaproteobacteria > Moraxellales > Moraxellaceae > Acinetobacter > Acinetobacter sp. CY81. Next base: position 290,309 of record NZ_JCAKNC010000001.1, on the reverse strand, counting down.
TTCTTTACAAAGACTTGGTGTAGAAGTTCATGCCGCAGACCGTTATGACCATGCTCCTGCAATGCAAGTTGCACATTTTTCTTATACATTGAATATGGCAGATCCATCTGCACTAAAAGCCTTGATTGAACAAATCAAACCCAATTTGATCGTTCCAGAAATTGAAGCTATTGCAACTGAAGTTTTAGTCGAAATAGAAGAAAAAAATATTGCAACAGTCATCCCTTCAGCAAAAGCCGTCAACTTAACCATGAACCGCGAAGGCATTCGTCGTTTAGCAGCTGAAGAACTAGGCTTACCAACGTCTGCTTATCGTTTTGCCAACACTTTAGAATCATTCCGTTCTGCATGTGATGATATTGGTTATCCAAACTTTGTAAAACCTGTGATGTCATCTTCAGGTAAAGGTCAGTCTCGAGTTAAAGAATTTGCCGAAGTCGATGCTGCTTGGGAATATGCTCAAACTGGTGGTCGAGTAAATCAAGGCACAGTCATTGTAGAATCACAGATTGATTTTGATTTTGAAATTACACTGCTCACGGTTCGTGCTAAAAATGCTGAAACAGGAGAAATCGAAACTCATTTCTGCGACGCTATTGGTCATCGTCAAGATTCAGGTGATTACGTAGAAAGCTGGCAACCTCAAGCCATGTCCACTCTTGCACTAGAAGAATCCCAACGCATTGCACATAAGGTCACGGTTGCATTAGGTGGCTGTGGTATTTTTGGTGTTGAACTCTTTATTAAAGGCGACAAGGTGTGGTTTAGTGAAGTTTCACCGCGCCCACATGACACTGGTTTAGTGACTTTGGCTTCACAATATCAAAGTGAGTTTGAACTGCATGCCCGCGCTATTTTAGGACTTCCAGTCAATACTCAACGTCACAGTATTGCAGCCAGTGCGGTGATCTATGCAGGTGTAGATGATCAAAATCTTTCATTCTCTGGCTTGAATCTTGCTTTGCAGAATCCGAATACTGATTTACGACTTTTTGGAAAACCAGAAGGTTTTAAACGACGTCGTATGGGTGTCGCAACTGCACGTGCGGAAACAACAGATCAAGCACGTGAATTAGCAACTGATGCGGCATCAAAAGTTACTGTAAATCAAAATAAATAGTATGAACAAATTTGGGCGGACAATTATTTCATGATCAATACCTCTCCTTTAGATCAATATGTTTCTAATATTCATGACATCAAAGCCATCAATCAATGGCGTGCCGATGTAGAAAATCAATTACAAACAGAGTTTGAACAAGGTAAGCCTATTCGTGAAATCATTTTGGCCCGCTCCAATTTAATTGATGAAGCATTAATTTTTCTTTGGAAGCATGTCGAGCTCGATCAAACACCCCTTGGTTTATTTGCAGTGGGTGGATATGGACGCCGAGAAATGATGCCCTATTCAGATGTGGATATCATGATCCTTTCTGAGGAAGATCTAAGCACAGAACAAGAAGCTGCAGTTTCAAGTTTTATCTCATCATTATGGGATGTTGGTAACTTCAAACCAGGCGTGAGTGTTCGTACTATTCAACAATGTTTTGAACAAGCAATGAGTGATCTAACGGTCGCAACAACCTTAATTGAAGCACGTTTAATTGTAGGTAATACACAACTTACCAAATGGCCTAGACGTGTTGTGTCTCAAACATGGACTGATAAGACCTTTTTTGATGCAAAGATGGCAGAACAAGCCAAACGTTATGCACAACACAACAATACTGAAAGTAACTTAGAACCTGACATTAAAAATGCACCCGGTGGTATCAGAGACATTAACCAAATCGGTTGGATTGCAAAACGGCACTTTAGAGTCAACCGTATCTACGATTTAGTTCATTTGGGTTTTATTTCTGAGTTTGAACTTTCAGTTTTAGAAGAGGCTGAAAATTTCCTTTGGGAGATTCGCCACCATTTACATCGTTTAACCAAACGTGATGAAAATCGACTTTTATTCGATTATCAGCGTGATATTGCATCAAAATTCGGCTATGAAAAAGTTGAAGGTGAACATATCAATTACCCGATTGAACAGTTCATGAAGCGTTATTATCGCGCTGCTCAACAAGTATCAACGCTGAATGAAATGCTATTGGCTTATTTTGATGAGTCTGTGATTACACCTCGACTCCCCAACTATGAGCGTAAGATCGAAGAGATTAATGAAAATTTCAAATTGGTCGATGGCAAACTTGCGGTACAACATCATAAAATTTTTGCAGAAAAACCAAGCGCTATTTTAGAAATCTTCTTTATCTTAGCCAATCGCCATGAAATTGAAGGGATTCGTGCACGTACATTGAGATTGCTAACCTTAGCTGCAAAACGTATTGATCGTGATTATCGCAATAATCCCGCTCATCAAGCACTGTTTATGGCGATTATCCGCTCGCCATACCGTTTATATGAGACGCTTCTAGCTATGAAGCGTTACGGTGTCCTCGGCAATTACATTCCTGCATTTGGACAGATCATGGGGTTGATGCAATATGACTTATTCCATATTTATACCGTCGATGCACATACCCTTCTCTTATTGCGTAATTTAAATCGTTTTAAAGAGCCTGAATTTGCCAAAGATTATCCTGTCGTTAGTTCTGTATTCCAACGCCTTGTTCGTCGCGATATCGTATTTTTAGCCGCCCTGTTTCATGACATTGCTAAAGGTCGTGGTGGGGATCATAGTGAACTTGGAGCAATTGATGCAATTGAGTTCTGTCGTGCACATGGCTTCACAGAACGTGAATGCAACCTAGTAGCTTGGTTGATTCAAAATCACCTACTCATGTCGATGACTGCACAGAAAAAAGATATTTCTGATCCAGATGTCGTGAAAGAATTTGCAGAAAAACTCGGTGATATGGAGCACTTGGATTATCTCTATACGCTTACCGTTGCGGATATTAATGCGACCAATCCAAACCTCTGGAACACATGGCGCGCTTCACTCATGCGTCAACTGTATACACATGCTCGTGACGTCATCCGTACAGGCTTAGGTCGTCCAGTAGAATATCAAATGCTCATCGAAGATACCAAGTTTGCTGCTAGCGAACTATTGGTCAACGACTATGCCTTAGATGCCGTAGAAAAAGTATGGCAAGAACTCGGCGATGAATATTTCCTTAAAGAAACAGCGGATGAAGTTGCATGGCATACCCGCGCTATTTTAGATCATGGTGAAAATCCTGCACCATTGGTGCTCATGCGTGCGCACCGCAAAGCAGCACAAGATGCTGTGCAAATCTTTATTTATACCCAAGATCAACCCAACCTCTTTGCAACAACTGTAGCAGTTTTAGATCGCATGAATTTAGATGTACAAGATGCGCGAATTATCACAGCAACCAAAGCATTTAGTTTAGATACTTATGTAGTGCTGGACCGTTTCGGTACATTGGTCACTGATCCAGAACGTGAAGCAACTGTAAAAGAAGCATTGGTAAAAGCACTGAGCGATTCAGATAAATATCCTGGTTTAATGCAGCGCCGAATTCCACGTCAATTACGCCATTTTGACATTGAAAACACAGTCGATATTACGCTAAATGAAGCCTTGCAGCAGAACATGGTTGAGATCGCCACACTGGATCACCCAGGCTTACTCGCTAAAATTGGTGGCTTATTCATGATGCAAGGACTCGATATTCATTCAGCTAAAATCGCCACACTCGGTGAACGTGCAGAAGATATTTTCTTTGTAGCAAAAAAAAATGGCACACCAATGAATAGAGAAGAAGCAAAAGCATTTTCAGCACTGTTATTAGCTGCTTTAAATGAAGCATCAAATCAAGTCTCGAACCACGCCTAAATCGAATTTTTATTATTTCATCATTCGATTTAAGCATTACTTAATCATCATTTTAAATTACATGGTAATTGTTTCATGAACTCTAGTTTGTCTTTATTACATCCTTATCCTTTTGAAAAATTGAATAAACTTTTTCAGGATGTAAAACCCGCTGACCTTCCGTTGATTCCATTATCAATTGGTGAGCCAAAGCATCCAGCTCCAGAGTTTGTCAAACAAGCGATCATTAACAATTTTAATCACTTATCGACTTACCCAAATAGTAAAGGCTTACCTGAATTACGTTTAAGCATTGCAAACTGGCTCACACGTCGTTTTAAACTGAATAGCATCAGCCATGAAGATCACATCCTCCCTGTAACAGGAACACGCGAAGGCATTTTTTCATTTGTACAGGCGCTGATTAATCGTGAAGAATCGCCTTATGTGGTGATGCCAAACCCTTTTTACCAAATTTATGAAGGTGCAACTTTACTCGCAGGTGCCAAACCCTACTTCATCAATTGCACAGAAGAAAATGATTACTTAGGTGACTTCGATGCTGTACCAGCCGAAGTATGGGAAAAGACAGCACTTCTCTTTGTTTGTACACCGGGTAATCCAACAGGTGCTGTACTTTCAAAAGAACAATTTAAAAAGCTCATTACACTCTCTGATCAATATAATTTCGTCATTGCTTCTGATGAGTGTTATTCGGAACTTTGGTTTGATGAAGCACCTATCGGCTTACTTGAAGTTTGTGCTGAAATGGGACGTGATGATTATAAAAACTGTATCGTTTTTCACTCGCTATCGAAACGTTCCAACCTACCGGGTATGCGCTCAGGTTTTGTTGCTGGCGATGCAGAACTGTTAAAACCTTATTTAAAATTCCGTACTTATCATGGCGCTGCAATGCCTGTTCAACATCAACTGGCTTCAATTGAAGCATGGAATGATGAAGCACATGTCGAAGAAAATCGTAAACAATACCGTGCAAAGTTTGATTTATTTCAAAAAGAATTAGGGCATTTACTCCCATTAAAAAAACCTGATGCAGGCTTCTATTATTGGTTAAAAGTCGATAATGATGAGACATTTGCTAAAATGCTGATGGAACAGGCGCATATTAAAGTTTTACCAGGTCGCTACCTATCTCGTGAAACTCAGTTAGGTAACCCTGGTGAAAATCATGTTCGTTTAGCATTAGTTGCAGATTTAACACAATGTGAAGAAGCCGTAAAACGCTTAAAAACAGTATTAGAAAAATAAGTATTTAGATTAATCATCCAATAAAAAAATCCACTGTATACAGTGGATTTTTTCTTTATAAAAACTTGCTTATAAAGTTAATAAAATATCTTTTAATGTTTGATTCATATTCGCTGATTGAGTAATAGGACGACCAATCACTAAATGAGTCGAACCATCAAGCATGGCTTGTTTTGGCGTAACAATACGCTTTTGATCATCTGCATTTGAACCCAATGGACGAATTCCAGGAGTAACCAATGCAAAATCTTGACCTAGTGTTTCACGCAACATTTTAGCTTCTTGAGCAGAACACACGACTCCATCCAGACCACTATCTTTAGTCAATGTCGCAAGGCGCTTAACATGTTCGAATGGCTCAACATCCAATCCCAAGTCTTTAAGATCTTCTCGGCCCATAGAGGTCAAAACTGTTACAGCAATCAGCTGAGTATTGTAATTACCCGCTTGCAGTCGCTCTACACAAGTTTCCATCATCTTACGACCGCCAGATGCATGAACATTCACCATCCATACACCCATATCTGCCGCAGCACACACTGCTTGTGCAGTTGTATTTGGAATATCATGAAATTTTAAATCTAAAAAAACTTCAAATCCACGATCATGTAATGCTTTGACTACAGATGGACCTTCATGAGTAAAAATTTCTTTTCCGACTTTTACTCTGCATAGTGAAGGATCAAGTTGATCAGCTATTGATAATGCTTCTTTTTGGCTTTTTGCATCTAAAGCAACAATGATACTCAAGAGTCTACCTTCCTTCCTACACAAGTTGCGCCATTATAATGATGTTTATAAAACCCTGCAAAACTTAGTTTTAAAAAAATCTATTGAATATTAAGCCCATAATTTAAATCAAATTATGCAAGGCAAAAAAAAGCACCATATTGAAAACAATACAGTGCTTTAACAATCTTTATTCTCACAGCGGACGAGTGTGGGTCTCATCTGATTGAATGTCTAAGACAGTCTTTTCATGTCTAACATTTGCAGCCGCTTCTGCTGCAGCAAGCTGTGCAGATTGAATCTGCTCTTTACGAAGATGTTCAATATCCTTACGTAAACGTTTGATTTCCCAACTTGTTTGGAATACTCGGAATATTTGAACTCCCAGTAACAGCCCTAACACCAATCCTAGTACCAATGTCAGTAACAATAACAATCCTAAACGCATTGCTGGTACTTGTGTAAATAATAAATCTACAGAAAGTTCAGTACCATTTTGCAAAACAAGTGCTAAGGAATAACCAAAAAGTACAATCAATATAGCAACGAGAACGTAACGCATAAACACCCCATATTTTTATTATTTAGCTGTTTCGTTAACTGCATCACGTAATGCTTTACCAGGTTTAAAATGAGGTACAGCCTTCGCTGCAACTTCTACAGATTTACCTGTTTTTGGATTACGACCAACACGTGGTTCACGATGATGTAGTGCAAAACTGCCAAATCCACGAATTTCAATACGATCATCAGAAGATAATGATGCAATCATCTGATCGATCATAATTTTAACAGCTTCTTCAACCAATGGTTCAGCCAAATGTGGATTTTTAATAGAAATTCGCTCTATTAAGTCAGACTTATTAAGTGCTTCAGTAGTCATCTACGACCTCTTTAATTATCAAGCTACTTTAGTAGATAGCAAGATAATAACCTGTTTAAATACAAAACGGTAGCGTAATAAGTTAATACTACGCTACCGTTTACAGTATTTGTGTAAAAAGTATTAGTTAAATTACATTAACAATACAATCACACAGAGATCTTAGCTACCCATTTGAGCTTTGATCAAGTCACCAATAGTTTTTGGACCATTGTCTTGACCAGTAGTTGCAGTTTTATTCAAAGTAGCAACAGCTTCTTTCTCTTCAGCTTCGTCTTTCGCTTTGATAGACAAGTTGATAGCGCGTGATTTGCGATCAACGTTGATGATCTTAGCTTCAACTTCTTGACCAACTTCTAAGAACTTAGTTGCATCTTCAACGCGATCGCGGTTGATTTCAGATGCTTTAAGAGAAGCTTCAACTTCGTCAGCTAACTTAACAGTTGCGCCACGAGCGTCAACAGCAGTTACAGTACCTTTAACCAAAGCACCACGTTCGTTCGCAGCTAAGAAATCATTGAACGGATCGTTGTTCATTTGTTTGATACCAAGGCTGATACGGTTGCCTTCAGCGTCAACAGAAAGGATAACAGCTTCTACAGTGTCGCCTTTCTTGTAACGACGAATTGCTTCTTCGCCTTGTTCGTTCCAAGAAATATCAGACAAGTGAACTAAACCGTCGATACCGCCTGGTAAACCGATGAAGATACCGAAGTCAGTGATAGATTTGATCGTACCAGAAACTTTTTCGCCTTTGTCGTGAGCCTTAGCAAACTCTTCCCATGGGTTAGCACGAGTTTGTTTGATACCAAGAGAAATACGACGACGCTCTTCATCAACTTCAAGAACCATAACATCAACTTCGTCACCAATCTGAACTACTTTAGATGGGTGGATGTTTTTGTTTGTGTGATCCATTTCAGAAACGTGTACTAAACCTTCAACGCCTTCAGCGATTTCTGCGAAACAGCCGTAGTCAGTTAAGTTAGTTACGCGAGCTTTAACGATAGAACCTTTAGGGTAACGGTTCATGATCGCTAACCATGGATCTTCGCCTAATTGCTTAAGACCTAAAGATACGCGGTTACGTTCTTTGTCAAATTTAAGCACTTTAACAGTAACTTCTTGACCAACTTCAACAACTTCTGATGGGTGCTTGATACGTTTCCAAGCCATGTCAGTAATGTGAAGAAGACCATCAATACCACCAAGATCAACGAATGCGCCGTAGTCAGTAAGGTTCTTAATAGTACCAGTAACTGTTTGACCTTCTTCCAATTGAGAAAGAAGAGCTTCACGGTCAGCTGAAGATTCAGCTTCCATAACAGCACGACGAGATACAACAACGTTGTTACGTTTAGCATCAAGTTTGATAACTTTGAATTCTAACTCTTTACCTTCAAGGTGAGTTGTGTCACGGATAGGACGAGTGTCTACCAATGAACCTGGAAGGAACGCACGTACTGGACCGATGTCAACAGTGAAACCGCCTTTAACCTTACCAGAGATAACACCAGTAACGATTTCGCCGTCTTCAAAGATTTTTTCAAGTTTAGTCCAAGTTTCAGCACGTTTCGCTTTTTCACGAGAAAGAACTGTTTGGCCCATACCGTTGTCAAGCGCTTCAACAACAACGTCAACTGTGTCGCCAACGTTTACTTCAAGCTCACGTTGTTCGTTTAAGAATTCAGAGCGAGATACAACACCTTCAGATTTAAGGCCAGTATCAACAGTTACCCAGTCAGAATCGATGCTAACAACGATACCTTGGATGACTGCACCCTTTTCAACGTTTAAGTTTAATTCGCTTGCTTCAAAGAGGGCTGCAAAAGATTCGGTCATGATATACCTAGAAAAGTCAGCGGTCTTGGATCAGACAAGGCCGGTTTAATTAAGTTTCCACATAGTCCATATAAACTGATCAGGCTATGCTTCCACTGATATAAGGTTATTTAGTCAATTGTGCATCAATGTAATCAGTCATCAATTTGAATACGCTATCAATGTCCAAACTTGAACTATCAATCACGTAAGCATTTGCTGCTGGCTTCAATGGCGCTACAGTTCTTTCCATATCACGTTTATCACGTGCTTGGATATTGGCTAAAATGTCGTTCATTTTAACATTTAGCCCCATACCCTGCAACTGCTTTACTCGACGTTCAGCACGAGATTCAGCAGATGCGGTCAAATATATCTTCGCTTGGGCTTCTGGAAACACAGTTGTTGCCATATCCCGCCCATCTGCGACCAAGCCTGGTGCCTGAGCAAAAGCACGTTGTCGTTCAAAAAGTGCTGTTCTAAGTACAGGAATTGCAGCAACTTTTGATGCATATTCTCCAACTTGCTCGGTACGAATCATCTCTGATACATCTTCATTATCGAGAAAAATCTGTATCCCACTTGTACCTGTTTCAAATCGAATATCCAAATTTGTAGCAATGTCTTGACATTGTAAGAGGATATTTTTTTGATCAATTTGATCTAGTAAATTTTGTTTTAATAATGACAACCCTAACAGTCGATAGATTGCACCCGAATCCAATAAATGAAACTGATAATGTGCAGCCAATTTTGCTGCTAATGTTCCTTTACCCGAACCGCTTGGCCCATCAATAGTAATAATTTGAACTGTCATCATATTTCCAAAGTTAAACGAAGGTCTTTGCCAATTTCTTAAAGCCCAGTGTAATCGCAAGTTTAAGCTGTGCAAGTATAAGTTTACTTACAAATGGTGCTCTTGCCTGTAATTCGATCGTATAAATCACCTGTGTTTTATCCGCACTCAGCGCTTTAAATTGAATAATACCCAAATGATGCTTAATTAAAGGATTTTTAATAATTTTATATTCAATTCGTTGATTCACTTCAACCACAGTAATCTCTTCTTGAATCGGCTTAACTGGACCTAAACCCATTTTACGTACAGAACCAACACCATCTGGACGTTGAGGATCAGCTGAATCCTTAATACGCACCACTTGAATGGGTGCAAACACTTGATTATAGGTTGCATGTTTAGACAGCAATTCAAAAATAGATTCTAATGAGGTGTTAAATTCTTGCGTGATCGTGATTGAATTCATTTTTAATTCCTTTTGTTTTTTAATATTGAGCTTTAAACTTTTTACTCAGTTTCAGAGATGGTCTTTAAACTGACAATAGCTCATGTCAAATTATTTTACACATTTTCATTCAGGATTTAATCCATTTTCTAATTTTTGTTGTAATCGTAATTGTCTTTTTTGCTCTCGTCGCATTTTAAAGAAATCTGACAATTGTCGAGAGCACTGCTCTTGCAAGCAACCACCTAAAAACTCAAAACGATGGTTATAGTACCCATTATTATCTAACAGCTGTCGCGCACTGACCAATGAACCCGCTTTAGGCTCAGTTGCTGAAAACACAACACGTTTGATACGAGAATGAATTAAAGCACCCACACACATGGTGCATGGCTCAAGTGTAACGTAGAGCGTAGCATCTTCTGGAAGTCGATAATTATTGATATTTTGACAGGCATGGCGAATCGCAACAATTTCTGCGTGCGCGGTAGGATCTTGGAGTGTAATGGGGTGATTATAGCCCTGTCCGATCACTTGACCTTGACTCACTATAATAGCACCTACTGGAATTTCACCAATATCAGCTGCTAATGCAGCCTGCTCATAAGCAAACTGCATCCATTTTTCATCTTCTGCTTGATTTAAATTCATTAAATCAGAAGTATTTTCAACAACCGTCATTAAAAATTAAATAATTCCATATTGTTTCAATAAATCATTCCAACTTTCAATGTCAGTCACTGGCGGGTTTGATCCCAAAATATTTTTCAGCGACATTGATTCAACTGTTTGCCATTCAGGCGATAAATCCTTATCTACCAAACGTGCACGCACACCCTCTACAAAATCTGGATGGCGAATTTTCCAATCCGAAATCTGCGTTTCAAGTGCAAACACTTCTTGCCAAGGATGTACTTGACGCCCCCACTGCCATAACAACCATGTAATTGCAGCAGTACTTGGCGAACCTTTCGCTAAGTTTTCACTTGCTTGACGCAACCAATCACTTCGCGCATCACTTAAACCAATAATGGCTTCATAATCATGTTCAAAATTAGAACCACGGCAAACGCTATGGATAACATCTAAAGAGATTTGAAGTGGGCCTGGTGATACAGGACGGTGCAAGCTATTCAGTGTGTCATCCAATGCACGGAAGTCACCTGCTGGATAATGATCCCAATCAATATCAAGCATTTTATGTAAAACTACGTCACGCTGTGCATCACAAATATGTGTCGCCCAACCAATACCATACGCACCCGCAGCCGTCATAATTGAACCTGTTAAACCTGTAAATAACCCGACAGGTCCGCGATCTGCAAGGAAACGGCTTGCACCAACATCAGGATAAAGACCAATATTGACTTCAGGCATTGCTAAACGTGAGTATGGTGTCACCAATCTGAACGGTGCAGCCATAAATAAGCCAAGACCACCACCCATCACATAACCTTCGCCCCAAACAACAATCGGTTTAGCATAATCATGAAGTAGCAAATCTAGCGCATATTCTTGTTCAAAGAATTTATTAGCTTGATCCACTTCATTATTGATGACCAATTGACGTAGTTTGCGTACATCCCCACCCGCACAGAATGCTTTTGGTGTTGTTGAATCTAACCAAATTGCTCGAACGGCATCATCTTGATGAAAATCTTGAAAAACTTGCAATAGAGCAGTCACAATAGACTCATCTAATGCATGTAAAGATTTTGGTCGATTTAGACGAATAATTCGCCAGCCATTTGGGGCTTCTTCAACAATCAAATCGGGATGATATTTGTTGCTCTCAGGTGATGTCATGCGTCCAGCTGCCAATTAATAGGCTCAATGCCATTTTGTTTAAGATAATTATTTGTTTTTGAAAAAACTTTACAACCAAAAAAACCACCACGGTTCGCTGCTAAAGGAGATGGATGTGCAGCCTTGAGAACCAAATGTTTATTTTGATCGATACGTTGTCCTTTACGTTGCGCATAAGCGCCCCACAAGATAAATACGACATGCTCACGTTGTTCATTAAGAACATCAATCACAGTGTCAGTAAAATCTTCCCACCCACGTTTCTGGTGTGAGGTCGGTTGTCCTGCTTCAACAGTGAGCACACTATTGAGTAGCAAAACACCTTCTTGTGCCCACTGACTTAAATCGCCATGTTTCGATGGAGAAATACTTAAATCAGTATTTAGTTCATGAAAGATATTACGCAAAGATGGAGGTAATGCAAGTCCCTTTTGCACTGAAAAGCTTAAACCATTGGCTTGCTGAGGTCCATGGTATGGATCTTGCCCTAGAATCACCGCTTTTACTTGTGACAAAGGGGTTGTATTAAATGCATTAAAAATTTGAGCAGCTGGCGGATAGATGACTTTATCTTGTTGCATTTCAGATTTCAGAAAATCACGCAATTCATCCATACGCTGCCCCAACAAAAAGTCAGATAAGCTATATTTCCATCCATCTTCTAACCGAACTTGATTTAACTTCGTCATGTCCTGTTCAGTCAATTGCATTACTTTGCTTCCTAAAATCTAATGTCATATAAAGCGTGATCAATATGATATTGATCATAAACCTGGATTAAACCTGAACTTGTAAAGCTACTTCAGGGTTTTGGAACTTAATTCCTTGTTTCAAATTTTGATACATCTCTGGATCAGTCCATTCAGAAATCACTTGTTCTGAAAATACAATTTGATCCAAAGATAAAAGCCCCATCTGCTCATTACTTATATCTTCGGCAAAGCTTTGTGCATACCCAGTATCCGTCTCATGAACAATCACTGAATAAACTTCTACATCGCCTTCACCATTTTGAGTGACGGTTGACTGCAAAACTTGTTGAGCCAAATAGAAGAAAATACGTGAAAACTGTTCTGCAGATGGTGATACGGGCAATGAAACCCAACGTGCACTAAATGTTTTACACGCTTGAATATACTCAGCACTATCATCTTGCCAAAAACAAATCGCATGATCAAAGCTGTCATAAAGGTCTTTAATGACACCTTTCAACAAACCAAAATCATAAACCATTTGACCATGATCAAGTTTTGATGCTTTTAGCAATAATTCCACTTTATAGCTGTGACCATGAATAGAGCGTTTGCAACGATCTGAGGTACAGTTACGCACGATATGTGCGTTTTCAAATTTAAATAATTTACGAATTAACATATGCTAAAGCTGTAAACAAAACCTTGAGAATTTCGATTATAGTTCAAATATGATCAACACTTCATTAATTTTAACGTTATTGACAATAGGCAAAAGGTATTAAGCTATAAATAAAAATCAAAGACTGTAAATAGCCCAATTAAAATGGTGCTAGGCTTCTAGAAAAAATAGAAACATGCTGATCTTTACGCCATAAATAACTGCTAAATTGTCTTTTACGCTCAGACAATACCACTTCAATTTGAGCCTTAAAAAAGTTTGACTTCACATCAAAGACTTGAACTGCAATAGGACGTTTTTGAGGATCAACCTGTGTGAATGGTTCTAATTGCCACAACTCATCAACGTTTGAAAAGTATTCCATATTGGCGCTTTTTTGTTTTAAAACCTGATCAATAGTATTGATATCTAATTTTTCATCTAAAGATGCAAGCACCAATGCCGATGCTGTATTGATATTAATCTTAGACAGATTATTCGGTGCTGCTGTCACGTAAGGTGCAATTAAATCAAAGTTTAGACCTTCAAAACCTCTCACTTGCTTTAACTCTTCAGCACTTTGAAATGGTGCATTCGCCACCAAATAACCATTCGGTAGACCACTATAATAATTGCTTTCAGCACCCATTGCGCCAATAGTTAAATCATCAGGATCTTGCCAATCGATCACCGCCTGACTCACTTCGGCTGGCAAACCAACACGTTTAAGTAAGCCTTCAAAAAATTGACGAGATTCTTCATTCGGCGTTCCATCGTCTTTAAGTAAGGCATTAAGATTGAATTTTCCTGATTCATCAATCAGCTGTCCTGAGACATATCCACCATCGATAGGAAAAGCAGGCATCGGTTTTGCCCATGTTTCATGTAAATAATCTGCTTTAGAGTCTGACTCTGCATCTTGAACGAGTAATTCTGAAAAAAAAGCTTCCGCACTTTTAGCATAATACAAAGACTGACTCTGTCTCATCATATAAGCTGTTGAATCATTGGTATAAGACTGCCGTTTTGCAATGGTCGCAGCAATAATGGTCGCTAAAGCCACCAACATCAAAATTGTAATCAGTGCGATACCCTGCTGACGGCTTCTCAAGACTGAAATACCTTCTTCATCTTGCCCTGCTTATAAGGAACAAATTTATGATTATTATCCATATCGTTTAAGCTCCATCCTTCTTTTCAATCAAAGAAGCCGTATTTAAGAGACTAAAAATCCACTCATATTCAACCTCTTTAATCGTAAAAGTGATCCGCAACCCCTTAGGTAGAATACGAATTGCTTTCGCATCAGCCAGATCCACATTATTTTCAGGCCAGTGTTCTAATTCGTTTGGATTCAGCACAGACACTCGAAATTGATCAACATCGCTTAAGAACACACTCGAAAGTGGTTGAGCTGACTGATTGACATTCAAGTTGGCGTATTTGAGTCGGTAAATCTTTTTATCTTGTGGATTGTACTGTAACTCAATGCGTTCATAAGGTGATAAACCTTGCTTCAACGGATCAGTGACACCTGCTTTATTGAAGCTTATGCTTTGACTATTCAACGTTAATGCTGGTTGTAACTTACCCGATATATTCGCTGTCAATGGAACAATTTGCAGTGCATCTCGTTGCATTTGCAAATAAGCTTCCTGTAACTGACCTAAGTTTTGCTCATGCATCATATTACGGTCTTTTACTTTGATCAGATAATCAAACACCTTCCAACCTAATGCCGATAAAACTGCAAAAATGGCAATCGCGACCAACAGTTCAACTAAAGTGAATGCTTTTTGTTTGAATGAAACATCCATATGCGGCTTCATCATGGCTGATTCTGCTGTATTTGATTGGGATAATTGTAGAAAAAAGTATGATTCACTCCTGATTCTACTTTCCCTAAAGTCGTATTATATAAGCTGACCTGCACTTCAATTTTCTGAACTTTGGGACTAATCGTTGATTCAGAACGCTTATCAATCTGCCAAGTTTCACCTTGAGATGTCACTTGTTTCGATTGAGTGCCTTCCAACCATTCACCATTAATTTCCATTTGTGCAATTTCATTTTGAGAAACAAATTGGGCTTTGGTGCGAAGTATAGAATTGGCGGTAGATTGAGTATATTGCATGGCAATTTTGGTCAGTGCCATGGCTGCAACGGCAAAAATTGCTAATGCGACAACCACTTCAATCAAGGTAAAGCCTTTAGGATGCGTCATCAATCTTCCCCAAATAATCAATTTGAATCAGATCTCCTACTGGCTTTTGATCATAATAAATTTGAATACTGACAGGCTTAACTTCGCCATTGCCTAACCAAATAAGTTTTGGTGCATTATTACCGAGCAAATCAGTATTTTGAGCTTGTTTAAATTCGTGATCTTGACTCTCTACAGTAAAAGAGACTCGATTTGGGAGTTCACGCACGGTCACGGCATCTGCTTCTAACCATTTTTTTTGATTGTTATTTGAAGAATTCAAAGCATTGGAATGATTGAGTCGATGAGTTGCATCATTGGTCTGCGAACGCTGAGGGATATATTCATCAAATCGATAGCCAAAACTCGCGACATCTGTTTGAGACTGAATCACAAGTGCATAAATACGCGATTGATCAACAGCTTCTCGATTCATTTTTTTTAAATCTAAAATTAGTAATTCACGCGCTTGCATGGCTTTACGCTGATCAACACCATCAATATTTAAAACAATGAGTGATGCAATAATACTGATAATTACAATCACCACCATCAATTCAATGAGGGTAAAGCCCTTTTGTCTCAATGGTGGAAATTTCATATCAAATTGCTACGCGACTTGCACTGAAGGAACAGACTGTTTTGGCAACATCAAAGCTTGATCAATCAATGCCACCCGCAATGTATCTCGACTGCCTAAGTAACGCTGATAAAAACTTGAGTTCAATATGGCAGCACCACCGTGTGTAATCGACCAGATCGATGCCAAATAATCACGTGAAGACATACCACTGCCGATTTCTAATAAATAGGTTTCAGTCATACGAATAATTACACGTAAACGACTCTTACGAACCTGATAGAGCTCATTAAAAAGGTGATTAATCCCCTGACCTGTGGTCGATAATCGCTCTTCAATTTGGTGGAATAACACTGTTCTTTCAGGATGATGTAAATGATGCAACATAAAGAAAGCTAAATGCTCTGCAAAAACTTTGTCAGAATCTTGAATCATTTCAAGCAACATGCGCTCATTACGAATAATGAGCAACATATACAATTCATCTTTACTTTGAAAATGCTTATATAGCGTTCCTTTGGCTAAGTCTAATTCTGCAGCAAGTGCATCCAAGGTCATTCCCGCTTCTCCATTTTCTAAAAGGAGTTGCTCTGCCACTTGAAATATTAATGCTTCTCTCGCTCTAAACTGAGCCTGACGATCCATCTTCACGCTATAAACTCTCTTCTTACTATTCTATTCGTTTTAAAAAACTATTTCATTTTAAGGAGATTTTCAAAATTCTGCGTTGTAATCATCGCAATCTCCTCAAGTGACTTATGATATACATCACTCAAGGCTTTGGCTACATAAGGCACATACTTTGGCTCATTAGACTTTCCTCTATAGGGCATCGGTGCCAAATAAGGACTATCGGTCTCAATCAACAAACGATCAAGAGGAACTTGCTTCGCGACATCTCTCAGATCTTGCGCATTTTTAAAAGATACAATCCCTGAAAATGAGATGTAATAACCACAATCTAAAACAGCCTTTGCAGTTTCCCAGTCTTCAGTAAAACAATGCAAAATACCATGTGTAGAATTTTCAGCGCGAATAATATCAATCGTATCCGTTTTAGATGAACGAGTATGCACAACTACTGGTTTTTTGACGATTTTAGAGGCTTGGATATGGCGTGCAAAACATGCTTTTTGTTCAGCTACAAATTCAGTGCTATGAAAATAATCTAAACCCGTTTCACCAATCGCCCAGACTTTGTCAGACTGTGCCAAATCAACTAATGTTTCTACGGTTGCTCTTTGCATCACAGCTTGATCTTCACAAGGATGCACACCAACGCTATAACCCACATCTGCATGTCGCGCCGCAATTTCAGACAGTGCGATATGGTCATCCAGATCTACGGAAATACCCATCATTTTCGATACGCCAGCATCGCGTGCTTGTTGAATCGCTGCATCTAAATCCCCTCCATAGGGTTCCAGATTAAGCATAGTCAAATGACAATGTGTATCTACAAACACAACAACACCTTTATATTTTAAATCAGAATTTACATTGTAAAGCTAGGAAGGTCAGAAGACATACTTCCTGCTAAAAACTTTTCAGCTTCCATACGATAATAGTTGCCTTTTTCACCAGCCAACTGGATTGCAAAGCCTTGTGGTTTTAAACCTGTATGCTTATATGAAATCCAAATAACTTTACCCGTTAAAGGGATTTTTTGTGATTGATTTGGTAGAGATGCCAATACAAACACTTCTTCACCCATTTTCACCGCTTGTTTTGAAGCAATGAATAAGCCACCACCTTGAATATAAGGCATATAGCTGGCTTGAAGTGTTGCTCTATCGCTAATATTGGCTTGTATTAATCCGCCCATACGAGGTGGTTGCATGATGAATTCCCCTGATTCTTATTACTAATACGATGCTTTGTTACTTACGCAATATTCATTAATTTTATAAAAAGCTGATCTACAACCAGATTACTTTGTACATTTTGCTCAACCAACTGTTTAAAATTTTGAATATCACTATTCAAATCAAAAAGTTGCTCTAAGCTATATTGTTGTGAAATCTGTTCAAAATCGAGATCACTATTCTTTACATTTTGATTGAGTTTGACACAAATAATATCAGACAACAAATATTCAAATAAGGTAATGAGATCTGCAAATGCCAACTCCTTATTCCATTTTGTTGCATGTTGCATAGGCATACTTTTTTGCATCACCACCTTTTGCCAATCCGCTAAAAAATCATGACGTTTTTTAAACCACTCGGATTGAGAAACAACAATAGCCTGTAATGGCATATCATTAGATAATGACATTAATAATGGAATTTTCGAGTGAAACTCTTTATCTAAATGACTTTCTAAATAAATTTGAGACTGCCCTAAACTCACTCGATCTAAAGCATAGTGTTGCAAACGACTTCGAATCGTTGCAGGCAACTTCAGATAATGATCTGCCAACAGGATAATAATAACGCGATCACCGGGCTCTTCTAACGTTTTGAGCAAAGCATTAGATGAAGCAATATTCAAAGCTTCAGCAGGCTCAATCACAATCACTCGCCAACCATCTACAGTTTGCTGAACAAAAGGCTGCAAATCACGAATTTTTTCAATTTTGATTTTGGCATTTTGCTTTTTATTGTCTTCATCTGTCGTGATTCGAACATAGTTCGGATGAGTATCCGATTTAAGCCATAGACAGCTACTACATTCACCACATGCTGCATGGGATTGCTTGTTTAGACACAATAACCAAGCGACAAAGTGTTGAGTAAATTGTTGTTTTCCACTGCCATTTTTACCATAGAACAATAATCCATGACCAATTTGAGGAAATCGCTGTGTTAAGGTTTCCCAAACTTGATTTTGCCAAGCAAAAATCTGTGATTCGTGTTGTTCAGACATCAATCCAATCAATCCACTGATGCAAAGTAACGAATATCGAGTGCATTCAAACGATCTAAATCATCTTGCGTGTCCACACCGGGTGGCAAATTGACTTGAGCAACATCAATCGCAATTCGATGTCCATTTTCAAGTACACGAAGTTGTTCCAAGCTTTCAAGTTGTTCAAGCTGCCCCATATCCCATGTGACATATTCTTGAAGCAATTGAACTCGATAGGCGTATAAACCCAAATGTCTGAAAGCAGCGTTATGTAATTGAGGCTCATCTAGCTTCGCCCCATCACGATCATAAGGAATAGTGGCACGACTAAAATAAAGAGCTTCTTTAAATTGAGTCATCACCACTTTTACAATACTGTCTCGTTGAAACTCATCTAAGCGATGAATGGGCTCACATAAAGTCGACATAGAACAATGTGGTTTTTGAATTAATAGATCAGCAACTTGTTGCACCAATTGAGCTGGTAAAAGAGGTTCATCCCCTTGTACGTTGACAATAATATCTTCAGCAGCCCAACCTTTAATTCGCGCAACTTCACTCAAACGATCTGTTCCAGATGGATGATTTGGATTGGTGATTACAACATCTACATTAGCATCACGACAGATTTGTGCAATCCGCTCATCATCGGTAGCCACACATAAACTATCAAAGCCTTCCACTTTACGCGCTTGATCAACGACACGTAAAATCATTTCGCGATCATGAATTTTTAACAGTGGCTTACCTGGTAAACGCGAACTTGAAAAACGTGCAGGGATAACTATGTGCTTCATGAAAAATCCTAAGAAATATCAATACCGAGCGCTGTCAATTGCTCATCTAATAAATCATAACATGCCTGTGACAGTACTGCTTCCACAGGTACGACCCATATTTCACGATTAAAATCAGGGTGCTGTTTAAGTAAAGGTAATAATTTTACTGCATCTTTTTCAGTGGTAATAATCGGATTTGCATCTTCAAATTGTAAATCTTCAATTTCATAATCGTGATGGTCTGGAAACTCATGACATTGAAAACGGGTTAAACCAATAGATTCAAGCGTATAATAAAAACGTTGAGGAAAACCTATACCTACCACAGCATAGAAATCTTGATGAATATCAAACAATTCAGCTTGATCAAAAGTGGGATTGAGTAAATAAGGCTTTGCCACTTCCAAATACATATTCAATGCACTTGTCGACGTTTGAGAATGTTCAATCACATTCCCCTCACTCAATCGCTCCATTGGCTCACGTAAAAAACCTTCAGGTAATAGTTTCTGATTTCCTAAACCACGATTTTGATCCAGAACAATCCACTCAATTTGACGATCTAATGCCCAGTGCTGTAATCCATCATCACTAATAATCAAATCCAATGGATGATGTGCTAGTAATAACTCAATACTTTCTCTACGATTTGAACCGACCACCATAGGTACTTCTGTAGACTGAACAATGAGACATGGTTCATCACCTACTTGTGATGGCACCGACTCGAGACTCACTTGAGCAGGAAAAGGTCCTTTTCCACCATAACCGCGACTAATAACACCTACGCGTATATTTTTAAGCTGAAGATATTTCACCAATTGGATCAATAGAGGTGTTTTACCACTCCCACCTACAGTAATATTTCCAATCACCATGACAGGAATTGGTGCGGTATAGACATCTTTTAAGCCCGCTTGAAACATCTTCTTATTCAATGCAAAACCTGAGCGATATAGCCATGACAATGGGCGCAATACAACCAACCATTTCGCTTGTTTATTCCAAGCATTTTGAATGTTTTGCGCAAGTGACATCGGGCTTATTCCTCAAAATTTCTTTGATGTAATTGATAATAAGCACCATGCATCGCCAATAGTTCTGCATGAGTTCCTTGCTCTACAATTTTCCCTTGATCCATTACCACGATTCGATCTGCATTTTCAATCGTTGATAAACGATGTGCGATCACAATCGTTGTTCGATCTTGCATTGCAGCATCAAAAGCACGCTGAATGAAATATTCAGACTCATTGTCCAATGCACTGGTTGCTTCATCTAAAATCAAAATTGGTGCATTTTTTAAAATAGCACGCGCAATTGCAATTCGTTGACGTTGACCACCAGATAGATTTAAACCTTGTGCACCCAATGGGGTATCGTAACCTTGTGGCAATGACATAATAAAGTCATGTGCATAGGCAGCTTTAGCAGCTGCAATCACCTGTTCATCAGTTGAATCTTCAAGCTGACCATAAGCAATATTTTCACGGACAGTTCGATTAAACAATACGACTTGTTGATTCACCATCGAAATTTGAGATCTCAATGCTGTCGCTTCAATTTCACGAATATCAATATCATCAAATAAAATCGAACCTGAACTAGATTCTTGAAAACGCACCAACAAATTGACCAATGAAGACTTACCTGCCCCAGAACGCCCAACCAAGGCTACCGTTTCACCTGCCTTCACTTTTAAGTTGAAATCCTGAATCGCATGCAAACCATCTGGATAAACAAGATCAACATTTTCCAGCTCAATATTACCGTTGAGTACAGGCTTTAAAGTTCCTGAGTTTTGCTCTTCTGGTAAATCTAGTAATTCAAATACCGAATGTGCCGCCGCCATACCGCGTTGTAGTTTTTCATTAATATCGGTCAGCGCTTTAATCGGCTTACTTAACATCCCCGCAGCCGTAATATACGCCACGAATTGCCCTGCTGAAGTGTCTTGCATAATTTCAGGACGCAGCGCAATCCAAATCACAATACTCAATGCCAATGACATGATGAACTGTACAACTGGGCTGTTCAGTTGTTGCACCGCCACCATTTTCAAACCACGTTTCAAGTTCTCTAAAGAACTTTCACGAAAACGCGCTTGCTCATATTCCTGACCGCCAAAACCTTTAACAACCAAGTGTCCATTTACGGTTTCTTGAACCACATGGTTCACGTCACCCATAGTGTCTTGTACTTGATTAGAAAGCTTACGCATACGTGTCGCAGCTTTACGAATCAACAAACCAATTAAAGGCGTGAATATCAAAATACAGAAAGTTAATCGCCAATTTGAATAAAACAGATAACCCAACAAACCAATGGTAATTAAACCTTGTTGCAACAAGGTACGCAGTGATTCTGTCGTCGCAGCAGTCAACTGCTCAACGTTATACATAATTTTTGCAGTGATATGACCACTAGTATTATCGAGATAGTACTGCGAAGGTAAACGCATGAGTTTTGCGAAAACTTCTTGGCGAATATTAAAAATCAAATTTCTTGAAATGACTGACGTGTAATACCCACCCAGAAATAAACCCAGTCCTCGAAAGAACATGAGTAGCACTACCAGAAATGGAAACAAATTTGTAAAGCTTTGATCTTTATTTTCAATAGCATTAATAATGTGCTCAAGTAGCTTCGCTACTGAAACCTCAGTCGCAGCATTCAGTAAGAAACCAAATACCACGATTAATGCAATTCCCCAGTACTGTTTCAAGTAGCTAAGTAGACGCAAATATACTTTAAAATCTTGATTCACTAATAACCTCTAGTAGGTACCTTAGTACTAATATTAATGTTTACAAAGCCCAATTGCCCTGCAACATCCATCACACGGATGACATCTTGATGTGTTGCAGCAGAATCAGCCGCAATCACAAACATCATATCTTTACGATCATTTGAAGCCTGACGAATCGCAGCACTTAAATCAGGCACTTCTTTCGAAGAAATGGCCTGACCATTCACAGAATAATGACCCGATGAATCCACCATCACTTCAACCTTATGATTAAAGTCTTTGGGTGGCACACCCTGAGCATCTGGTAAGCTTAAATTTAACCGACTTTGCTGTTGAAAAGTCGTCGTTAATAATAAAATAACCAAGATAAACAAAATACAGTCAATCATCGGTGTTAAGTTAATCGCAATATCTTCAACTTCACGGCGTTTAAATTTCATCGCAACTTCCTTTTACATTATCCTACTTTTGCTGATTGGCTTCAGTATGATTTTGATAAAATAAAGCGGCATGAAATAACATCGATTGCTGTTCAAGTTCTGCAATATATTCTTGCACCAATCGCTGAAAGTAGCGAAATGCAAATAATGCAGGAATCGCAACCACCATACCCGCAGCTGTGGTAATCAATGCTTTAGACAAGCCAGGGATCATCATGGTTGGATTGCTTCCCACACTGACATCGAGCATTAAAAATGATTCAATGATCCCGACCACAGTCCCAAGCAAACCAAGCAATGGAGCAACGGCACTAATCGTACCGAGAAAGTTAACGTTTTTCTCTAAGTACATTACTTCTTTAGACGCTGTTGCTTCCATTTGAGCGCGAGCATATGCCTCACCCTGAGGAACTGAATCCAAACCTGCCTTTAAAATAGTCGACAAACTCGTGCGAACCATGTGCGGATTATTTAAATCTTTGGTCATGACCTCTAAATCAGTCGTTTTAGACATCATTAAATGTTCTGGTAAAACCAAACTACGCTTTAATCGAATAAAACGCTCAATCGCAATTGCGACCATAAAAATAGAACTCAGAATGAGTGGCAACATCAGCCACCCACCTGCTTTTACCAATTCCCACATTTTTAATTCCCCAAAATTAAAAAAAAGTGAATATTTTAAGCTTTATCAGATAAGCAAATATTTAAGATTCCATCTAACTCATCTAAAGAATGGTAATGAATGACCAACTTACCTTTACCTTGCTGATTATGATCAATTTTCACATCTGCACTGAAACGCTCTGAAAGCTTTTGCGTTAATTGCTCAAGATCAGAAGATACTCTTTGCTTAGGTTTATCTTGCTTAGGTGCATTCAGATCACGAACCAATTGTTCAGTTTGACGTACCGATAAACTTTTTTCGATCACGATTTTCGCAATTTGAATTTGATCTTTTTCTTTCAACGTCAAAATGGCACGCGCATGCCCCATATCCAATTGACCGCGTTGAATATGGTCTTTAATGGGATCAGCCAAACTCAGTAAACGAAGTAAGTTACTTACTGTCGTACGTGCTTTACCCACTGTTTCTGCGATTTCTTGATGACTTAAACCAAATTCTTCATGGAAACGCTGAAGCGCCATCGCTTGATCAATTGGATTTAAATCTTGACGCTGAATGTTTTCAATCAGCGCGAGCGCAATCGCAACTTGATCCGACAAATCGCGGACAATTGCAGGAACTTCTGTTAATCCCGCAATTTGTGCAGCACGCCAGCGACGTTCACCTGCAATAATTTCGTATTGATGAACATCATCTTCGATTGGACGGATCACAATCGGCTGCATCACCCCATGTTTTTTTATCGAAGCCGCTAACTCTTGTAAATCTTCTTCATGAATAAAACGACGTGGCTGATAATTACCACGTTTTAGATCTTTGACATTGATTTGTTTGAGTTGACCGTGGTCGAGCGCTTGGACTTCTAATTGTAATTTTTCTTTTTGAATAGAACCGAGTAACGCATCTAAGCCACGACCTTTAGCCAAGCCTCTTTTTTTTACGGTCATGCTTTACTTCCTTTTTTCACTTTGCTTTTTTTTAACATTTCAGCCGCTAAATTTAAGTAAGCAACTGCACCCTTTGAACTTTTTTCAAAATAAATAATCGGCAAACCATGTGCAGGTGCTTCAGCTAAACGAACATTACGTGGAATAACAGTACTGTATAGTTTTTTACCAAAATATTGTTCTAATTCATCTGATACATCACGGGTCAATGCATTTCGCGCATCATACATGGTGCGTAAAACACCCACGATTTCTAAGTTTGGATTCAATGCTTGTTGGATACGATCAATCGTTTGCGTTAAATCAGCCAAACCTTCTAAGGCATAATATTCACACTGCATTGGAATCATCACACCATTGACCGCCGCCAAGGCATTGATCGTAATCAAACTCAAACTAGGCGCGCAATCCACCACTATATAATCATAGTTTTCTTCAATGGATTTTAATGCTTCGCGTAAAATAAATTCACGCCCCTCTTGATCCGCAATCGCCAGTTCAACACCAGCTAAGTCACGATTCGCACCTAAAACACGATATCCAACTTCTGCTTTAATAATTGCTGTTTCAATCGGAACTTCACCCAACAACACATCCGTTACCGAGTAAAGTAATTCGTTTTTTTGAATTCCCGAACCCATGGTGGCATTCCCTTGAGAATCCATATCCACCAGCAACACACGCTTTTTTAATACGGCCAATGAAGCAGCTAAATTCACCGCAGTCGTCGTTTTACCTACGCCACCTTTTTGGTTCGCAATAGCAATAATTTGAGCCATGTTAACCCCAATCCCTAGAAATTTTTTAAATCTGTTTTAATAAAAGTAAATGGCGCTGTTCGTCTAAACGTGGAACTTTTAATTCAATAATGTCACAGCTAAATTCATTTTTATGCTGCTCAATCTCTTCACTCGGAATTAAACCTTTCATAGATGCAATGATACTTTTTTCATGCATAAATGGACGTGAAGCCGTAATGAAGTCAGTTAAAGACGCGAATGCACGACTAGTAATCACATCAAATTTACCCAAATCATTGATGCTATCTTCATTTTCTACACGCGTTTGTACTGCAACTACATTTTTTAATTTTAAGTCAGCAATAAACTGTTTTAAAAAGCGAATTTTCTTACCGTTAGAATCAAGAAGAACACATTGACGCTCTGGTTGACACAGTGCAATGATCATCCCAGGCATACCACCACCTGTTCCAACATCTAACAAGCGCCCTTCTGGCAAATCATTCAAAATACTTAAACTATCCAACAAATGCTTCACTAGCATTTCTTTCGGATCACGAATCGCAGTTAAATTGTAAGCTTTATTCCAAAGTACCAATGCGTCTTGATACTTCAATAATAATGCTAAAGCTTCATCGCTTAACGATAAGCCTAGTTTTTGACTACCCTGCTGTAACTCTTGAAAAAAAGGATGCATAAACAGATAACATCTAAGTAAAATTTAAAACAAAGTATACCCATTTATGCTCCGTGGAACACTATTTAACGATTAGGGATTACACAGTTAAGCATAGAAGCCATCACGAATTTGCAAATCAAGCTCCATTAAACGCTCTGGCGTTCCCACATCCACCCAAGCGCCTTGCAGTTTTTCAGCTGAAATTTTCTCATCTAACATTGCTTGCTTAAGCAATGGTGCCAATGGACGCTTACCAGCTTCCAAACCCTTAAATAGCTGAGGATCAATCACTGAGACACCACTAAATGTCAGGTTTTCACCTTCTATTTTTTGATCAAAATTAAAAGCTCGACCATTTAATAAGGTGAAATCACCCTCTGGATGCTGCTTTGGATTTTCCACAAAAACCAAATGCGCGAGATCTTCACCCAACTTTATATGACGCAATGGTTCAAAATCCATTGTCGTCCACACATCACCATTGACCAAGATAAAAGGCTTATCACCTAATAATGGCAATGCATTGATGATTCCACCTGCTGTTTCTAAACCTTCATCTTCACGAGTCCAGAGAATGCGAACACCGAATTTAGAACCATCACCCAATGCACCAATCAACTTATCTGCTAACCAAGCGGAATTGATGATAATTTCAGTCACACCGATGTTTTTCAGCTTTTCGATATGCCAAACGATTAACGGTTTACCACCCACTTCAAGCAAGGGTTTTGGCGTATATAGCGTCAAAGGACGCATACGATTACCCAAACCTGCGGCTAAAATCATCGCTTTCATTATGCAACCACCTCATATTGACCAAATTTTTGCTCAAATTTAGCCAATACTCGCGTTTCAATGAACTGCATAAATGGTTGTAATTCTGTATACGGCTTACTTTCTTCAAGCAAATACCACATCACACGGGGTAAATCTTTTAAATAGCCTGACTTACCGTCACGCTCAAATAAACGAACGAAAATGCCTAAAATTTTAATATGACGTTGAATCGCCATTAAATCCGCATCACGCTTGAACTGTTCAAAATCACGTTCAGCTTTGGGTGTTTCAGGCAATAGATCATAAAACGTTTTAAACCAACCATACACCCGATCAGCATTCCACTGAACATATGCATCACGCGTAATCGAGATTAAATCATAGGTATCTGCACCAATCACCGCATCTTGAAAATCAATCACACCTTGTTCAGTCTCCCCCTCAATTTTCATTAAGTTACGACTATGAAAATCACGATGTACAATGACTTGAGGCTGTGCGACTGCTGCATTGGCTAAAATTGCAAAAGTGCGTTTGATTAATGCCAACTCTTCTTTGCTCGGTTGAATATCCAATGAAGGCAATAACCAATCTGTGAGCAACTCCATTTCACTGATCAGTTTTTCATAAGAATATGCAGGAAGTTGTCCTTCGCCATTAATCGACTGCAACTGAACAAGTTGCTTAAAGCTTTGTGCATAATGAGTATCTACAGTCTCATCATTTAGCAATGTTGACAGTACAACATCACCAAAGTCTTCTAATAACAAGAATCCATTGTCTAAATCTTTGGCAATAATATGAGGAACACGAACACCATTTTGATCAAAGAATTCGTCAATGGTCACAAAAGGCACACAATCTTCTTTTTCAGGAGGTGCATCCATCAACATAAATGTTTTATTATTCAAAGTAATTCGTGCATAACGACGGAAACTTGCATCGCCTGCTAAAAAATTGATTTCTGCTTGATCTGATTGTAGAACGGTTGAAATCCATGTTTGTATCAATTGTTCACGTTGTGTATTCATTTGCTATAAATTCTAGTACAGGCTGAATATTTGAAGTGCTAAGTGTAGCCACTTATCAGATTTTTCTCTATGATGCGACAATAATTAATTGCGATTAGCATACTTGGTTAATGAGACAAATGAAGCATCAGTTTAAATTCAATCCTTTAGCGACTGCTATATTGACCTTACTTTGCGGAAGCACTGTATCAAGTTATGCTGAATCCAATGGTTTTGATTCAGAAATAGACAATCAAAAACTTAATTCAGCGATTAAGGAAAATTATCCTGGGCAGAATTTCTTTGAACAATATTATGTCAGCAAAGACTCCCCTGAAGCACAGCAACGTAGCACGTTGTCCAATTCTTCCCAGTTTTGTCAAAATACATGGCTAACACCAATTAGCCCCGAAACTAAAGCCGTTGATGCCGCTGAAGCGACTTCAGTCATTACGGCTGACTATGGATATTACAATCCAAATGGTGATTCAACCTTAGACGGCAATGTTGTCATTGATCAACAAGGTCGCATGATTCGTGCCGACTCAATTACCATTGATAAAACACAAACTTTTGCTAAAGCAAAAGGCAATGTGCAAATGGCACAGTCAGGTCTACTCGCTCAAAGTGATCAAATTGATTACAACTTAAAAAATCAAACTGGTGAACTGAATAATAGCTTCTATATTTCAGAAGAAACGCATGGGCATGGTCGTGCAGAACATATAGAACGCACATCACCTAATGTCATGCTGATGCAAAATGCAACCTATAGCACTTGCCCACCTGAACAAAATCCAACGTGGAAATTACAAGCTAAACAGATTGAAATTAATCAAGATACAGGCCGTGGTGTAACTAAAGGCACAAAGCTCTATATCAAAAATACACCTGTACTTGCTGTTCCCTATTTTAATTTTCCGATTGATGACCGCAGAACGACAGGCCTTTTAACACCAAGTTTTGGATTCACCAATGATGGTGGTCTTGAGCTCACAGCTCCTGTCTATCTAAACCTTGCACCAAATTATGATGCTACAGTAACACCACGCTATATCGGAAATCGTGGATTAATGGCTGAGGGTGAATTCCGCTATCTCACTGAAAACTTTGGTGGTGGTCGAATTTGGGGTGGTTACTTACCTTCCGACAAAGACTATAACGATGAAGATCGTAAAGATTTACATTACTTACATAATTGGAAAATCGATGATCAATGGTCAACCAATCTTGAATACAATTATGTCTCCGATAAAGATTTCTTCACTGACTTAGACAATGACCCCAATACACGTACCGAGCTCAACCAAAGACGTGCATGGCAATTGAATTATGGCAATGGTATTCCAGGTCTTAGAGCACAACTTCGTGTCGAAGACTTCCAAACCATTGATCCTGACCTAGCTGACATTGATCGTCCTTATGCAAGATTACCTCAGCTTTTGGTTAATTACACCAAAGGGGATGTTCAAGGTTTAGAATTCGAATTTAATAACGATACAGCTTATTTTAAGAAGAATATTCGTGATTTCGAAAATCAAGCAGAACCGAATGGTACACGTATTTTTAATGAAATGGCGCTCAGATATAATCTAAAACAACCTTGGGGATTCGTTGTTCCAGAAGTTTCGGTTCGTAGTTTGAATAACTTCTATGATCAAGATACTGTAGAAAATGCGAACTTCAGATCCAATTCAGAAGACAAGTTCGTAGTCGTACCACAATTCACCTTGGATACTGGCTTAACGTTTGAGCGTGAAGGAAAATATTTACAAACGCTTTCCCCACGTGCTTTCTATGCTTATGCCCCACATCAAAATCAAGATGACTATCCAAATTTTGATTCAACTGCTGCCTCATTAAACTATGATCAACTGTTCAATCCCAAACGTTTCTATGGACACGACCGCTTAGAAGACAATAACTTCTTATCACTCGGTTTAAGCTATAGCCTATTTGGTACTACTGGACTAGAAAAACTCAGAACCAGCATTGGTCAAAGCTTCTATTTTGATGATCGCAAAGTTACGCTAAATAACAGCCAAAATGATCCATTCAACACAGAGCGTCAAACTGGTCCTGTAATCAGTATTGCAAGTCAACTTTCACAAAACTTTAGCGTAAATGCGAATTCAATGTGGATGTCGAATGGTGACAATGCTCAACGTGATTTCCAAGTGTATTACACTGGAAATAAAGGAGATTTATACAACTTTGGATATTTTAATCGTAGTAACTTATTAGATCGTCAAGAAAAATACGATCAAGTGACTGCATCATTTATCCAACCTGTGAAAGATAACTGGCGAATCATAGGTCATGTACAATATGATCTAGACAATAACGTCGCTCGTGAATATTTACTTGGTGTAAATTATGAATCATGTTGCTGGGGTGTATCTGTCTATGGTCGCTCATATTTCAATGACTTAGATGATGTCTCTCTTTCAACAACCAAAGAAAAACGCGCTATTATGGCGGAGTTCACACTCAAAGGACTTGGTGGCTTAAATAGTAAATTAAGCTCTTTACTTGAAAACCGTATTTTAGGTTTTGATAAAGTTAAACAAAATTGGACCCATTAATGAAGATGCAAAATTTAAAACAAATTTTTAAGACAACAGCATTAGCACTTATTATTTCTTCATCAATGCAAACATTTGCTGCACCAAGCGATCAAGTTATTGCGATTGTTGGTAAAAGTGCGATTTTAAAAAGTGATTTAGACCAAGGCATTGCTGAGGCACAACATCAACTCCAAGCGCAAAAAAAAGAAGCCCCTCCGACTAATGTTTTACAAGGGCAAATTCTTGATCAATTAATTATGCACAATGCGCAACTTGAGCAAGTGAAGCGCTATGCAATTCAAGCAGATGAAAAAAGCTTAAATGAAGCAGTAATGAAAGTTGCAGCTCAGTCTGGTTCGAAGAGCTTAGAAGACTTTCAACAAAAACTCGATAAAATTGCACCAGGCACCTACGAAGCATTACGTGAACGTGTTGCTGATGATTTACTCATTCAACGTTTACGCCAACAACAGGTCATGTCGCGAATTAAAATCAGCGATCAAGATGTTGAAAATTTCTTAAAATCTCCAGAAGGTCAAGCTGCGGTTGGTGGTCAAGCACATGTACTTCACTTCCGTGTTGCAGGTACAAGCTCTGCAGAGGAAATCACACAGGTGGCTAACCAGATTAAAGCCGATTTAGCCAATACAAACGATGTAAAAGCAATTGAAAATAAATACAGTACCGCGACGATCAAAGTCAATGGTGCTGATATGGGGTATCGTTCATTTGCAGACATTCCATCAGAACTTGCTGCACGTGTAACACCTTTAAATGATGGTCAAACCACTGAAATCATTCAAGCTAAGGATGGGTTACATATACTTAAGCTTATTGATCGTAAATCAAATGATCAAAAAGTCATTGTTCCACAATTTCAAACGCGTCATATTCTGATTAAAACATCAGAAGTGGTTAGCCCTGAAAATGCTAAGCAAATGATCGACAGTATTTATAATCGTGTTCAAGCTGGAAATGATTTTGCTACGCTTGCATCAACCTTTTCAAATGATCCTGGTTCTGCACGAGATGGTGGAAGCTTAGGTTGGGTTAGTCCTGGAATGATGGTTCCTGAATTTGACAAAACAATGCAGGCTGCAGAAGTCGGCAAGGTCAGCCAACCTTTCCAAACTCAGTTTGGATGGCATATTCTTCAAGTAACTCATAAACGTCAACAAGATATGACCAAAGAAACCCAAACGCGTATGGCACGCCAAATTTTGGGCGAACGTCAATTTGATGCAGAGCTTGATAGTTGGTTACGAGAGTTGCGTAATAATACTTATGTTGAAATTAAAGGAACTCAACAAAACTAATTAGAAGTATTTAAATTATATCAACTTTCATTGCATATAAATAAATACCGATATTTTAATAAAGCCCCTATTTTTAGGGGCTTTTTATTTGTCTTCATAATAATTATGAAGATAAATAAAAAAGACGCCATCAAGGCGTCTTTTTTATGAAAATCAATTAACGATTGTTTTCATCTTCTTGAGCATCATCAAATTTAGTTTCCGCATCAAAACCAGGGTTAGCCGGCGCACCGAAACCACCTTGTTGACCGCCAAAACCGCCTTGTTGACCGCCAAAACCGCCACCTTGACCACCAAAGCCACCTTGACCACCGAAGCCACCGCCTTGACCACCAAAGCCGCCTTGACCACCGAAGCCGCCGCCTTGACCACCGAAGCCACCACCTTGACCACCGAAGCCACCACCTTGACCACCGAAGCCACCTTGACCACCGAAGCCACCTTGACCAGCAGCAGGAGCACCAGCAGGAGCACCAGCAGGACGTGGGTTACGTGCAGGAACAACTGTAGAAATCGCATGTTTGTAAACCATTTGGCTTACAGTATTTTTTAAAAGAACAACGTATTGGTCAAAAGATTCGATATGACCTTGTAGTTTAATACCGTTAACTAAGAAAATAGAAACAGGAATACGTTCTTTACGGAGAGAATTTAAGAACGGATCTTGTAAAGTTTGACCTTTAGACATTTTATACTCCAAAAAATTTAAAATCAGCGCAAAAACTATCTTTATTTTTCAATTAAAATTTATAAAAAAGATAGTGCGTAAATTTTGCTTTATCCATATAAGTTTCGCAAGTCTTCTTGAGCTTGCTTTATTGATAAATAAGTTTTAAAACTGTGCGCTTCTTGCAAAGAACGTAACCATGTGTATTGACGTTTTGCAAGTTGTCGTGTTGCAAATAAGCATTTGTCCTCCATTTCAAGTTTGTTATTGTGACTTTTATCACTATTTTTAAGAAATTCTAAAGCTTGACGATAACCCACTGATCTTCCTGAAGGTAAATTATCACTTAAATTGTATTTTCCTATCAGGTACTCGACTTCATTTAAAAAACCGATTTCCCACATTTTTTGCAAACGAAGCTCAATTCGTTTATGTAATTCTAACCGATCTGGCATCAATGCATAGTTATGAAAATTGTAACGATATGCTGTTTGTTTAGGCTGTTCTGCCTGTAAATCTGTAATTGGACGACCAGTTAAGCGATATACCTCAAGTGCACGAATAATACGCTGTCGGTCAGAAATCTTAAACCGTTCGCCTGCTAGAGGATCTACACTTTTCAGTTCCTCATAAACCGATTCCCATCCATTTATCGCAGCCTGTTGTTCTATTTCTTGACGGATTGACTCGTTCGCATTCGGTAAATTATTCGCAAGACCTTCAAGCAGTGCTTTAAAATACAGCATTGTTCCACCCACCAGAATGGGCGTTTTTCCATTTTCATGGATTTGATCAATCAATCGAGTCGAATCTTCAACAAACTGTGCAGCAGAATAAACCTCTAAAGGCGTAATAATATCAATTAAATAATGTGGATACTGTTCCTGCTCTTGCTTGGTTGGCTTTGCAGATCCAATATCCATATCTTGATAAATTAAAGCCGAATCGACTGAAATAATTTCAAATCCACCACGCTCATAAAGCTCACATGCCAAAGCTGTTTTCCCACTTGCCGTAGGCCCCATTAAATTGATAACAGGCTGATTATTTGACATGTACAACTACTCTCCTCGAGCAAATAATTTATCTAACTGTGATAATGGAAATGCGCGCCAAGTCGGTCGACCGTGATTACATTGGCTGGCGAATTCAGTTTGTTCCATTTGACGAAGCAAAGCATTCATTTCAGATAAGCCAAGCAAACGATGTGCTCTAACCGCCCCATGGCATGCCATACCTGCCAAAATTTGATCACGCTTCTGTTGCAAAGCTTGAGCTTGATCATTTGGATCTAAATCGTTGAGTAACTCTGCAATTAACGCATTTAAGTTGGCTTTCACTAAAATTGCAGGCACACCACGTACAATCACTTGCTCATCACCATATTGATCGATATCCAGACCCAAGCGCTCCAGCTGTGGTTTTAAATCTTCAATACGTGTGGCTTGCATACGAGTGATTGAAATAACTTTTGGAATCAATAGTTGCTGTGAAATCCAAAAATCAGGTGTATCCCAAGCTTGTTTCATTTGTTGTAATAAAATACGCTCATGTGCCGCATGCATATCAACAATAATTAAGCCTTCAGTATTTTGAGCAAGAATATAAATGCCATGCAATTGGGCAATTGCTATTCCTAAAGGAAATTCATCAACCTTATTCACATAAGTAGAATTTTGTTCTATATGATCAGCTTCAGTTTGTTCAACATTCTGATGAGATTTAAGAGGTGATAAATAGGTTTTTAATGCGTTATTTAGTTGCGCTGAGCCTTGATAACTTGAAGCAGAAGATGAGGTCGTACGATATTGAATTGATTGTGGCTGCGAAGAACTAAAATCTGTTAAAAGCACATCAGCATTTTGGGACCCCGACTGAAATGCCTCTTGCCCTTCTAATTGCTGGTGAATTAAATTTTGATTCGCAGGCAATGGCTCAGTCTGATTATTTTTGTGCAATTGAAATTGTTCTTGATAGCGCGGTTGAGCAATCAATGAACCCGTTTCAGCATTTTGAACACTCAGCTTCATTGCATCTGCTAAATCAGCAGAAGCCGTCTGAAATTGCGACAAAGTATCTTTTGCAAAGTGACGTACAAATTCATGCACTTCACGTTGATTCAAAAAGCGAATTTCATGTTTTGTAGGATGTACATTGACATCAATATTTTCTGGATCCACTTCTAAAAATAACAAATAAGCTGCGTGCTGATGTCCGTGCAAAATTCCGTCGTAAGCCATACGTAACGCATGAGAAATCGTTTTATCTTTAACGATTCGCCCATTCACATAGACGTACTGTAAATCGCTCTGACCACGTGCATCAGATGGATGACCTAACCATCCAGACAACCGCATATTGATACTATCAGCATCAATCCAATATGCATTTTCAGTAAAAGACCGACTTAACAGTTGTTGTACGCGCTGAAATCGAAGCTCACCACTATCTGCAACAGGCAAATTCAATCGAATATTGCCATTGTGTTCAAGTACAAAACGAATATCAAAATGAGTTAAAGCCAATCGACGGACAATCTCTTCGATATGACCAAATTCTGTGGTTGGCTTTTTTAAAAATTTTCGTCGCGCAGGAACATTAAAGAACAGATCTTGTACGCGTATATGTGTCCCTTGTTGAGCCGCAACAGGTTGAATCTCTTGATGATCAAAAGCAGTGCCATTGACTTCAACCTGATAACCTACACCTGAGCCATCACGACTACTTGTGAGAGTTAGTCGGGACACAGCCGCAATGGATGCTAAAGCCTCTCCACGAAAGCCTAGACTGACAATCGCATGTAAATCTTCTGAAGTTTTAATCTTACTGGTGGCATGACGCATGACTGCGAGAGGTAAATCATCCACGTGAATTCCCCGACCATTGTCAATAATTTCAATTAATGTACTACCACCTTGTTCAACACGAATAATCAGCTCAGTCGAACCTGCATCTATAGAATTTTCGAGCAATTCCTTCACTACAGATGACGGACGTTCAATCACTTCACCAGCTGCAATTTGGTTGGCGAGTGCTGGATCTAAAGCATGAATACGTCTTACACTGAGCTCTTCGTGTTGCATAAAATTAACCTGTGTAATCAATCAATATTGAACTGTGTAAATCGTAGAGTCTGTGGACATCATACTAATCTGCGTAATACGTTGTTAACGCTTCAAATAATTCAAGTGAATCAATATCAATGGTGACATGACGCAGATCATCGTCTTCAGACCGTTGAATGTTAATAACAAGATTAGCTTTAGGAATTTCGTCGCCACCTTTTGATGGCCATTCAAATAAAAATAATGCTTCATCAACATCTAAATAATCACGAATCCCCATCAGTTCAAGTTCATAAGGATCATTCAGGCGATATAAGTCAAAATGAAATACATCTTTTTGATTGATTTTATACGGCTCAACCAAGGTATAGGTTGGGCTTTTCACTGCACCTTGATGTCCTAAATTTTGCAACCAATAGCGTGTTAGCGTGGTTTTTCCTGCACCTAAATCACCAATCAAATAAACCACACCTTGTGCAATATTTTTCCCTAAGAAAACTGCCAGTTTTTGGGTATCAAGTTCACTATTTAGGTCTAATTTAAATGAATACGGCATAACACTCACAACATGATTCAATTGATCGAGTATAATAACATTGCATGCGTTTAAAGCCTATGTGCTCTATGCATCATATTGTCTATTACTTGAAATATCGTCCAAGCTTAAAATCTACTTTAAGTGTTATTTTTATTTTTTTGAATCATTTGCTCATGCCTACCAAGATCAACTCAAACCTTACTCCTCAAAAAAGTTTAAGTACGTATAAACCACCGATGATCAATGGCGTTACTGCGAGCAAAGTTTTCATCCCCAAATGCACTCAAACATCTCAATCTCTATTTGATTATTTATGTGAGCATTTTCAACATATTAATGCAGAAGAATGGACACAAAGATTTCAAGATCAACTCATTATAGATGCCGAGGGTCATGCCCTAAACCTAGATACGCCCTATTTATCAGAGCAACATATTTATTATTATCGTTTCTTGGCACATGAGATACATGTTCCATTTACAGAAAAAATTCTATTTGAAAATGAAGATCTATTGGTCGTTGATAAGCCACACTTTCTGACCATCAGCCCAACAGGACAGTATGTTCAAGAAACACTTTTGGTTCGTTTAAAAAAAACCACAGGAAACCCAGATCTTACACCCATCCATCGCTTGGACCGTGAAACAGCGGGTGTAGTACTTTTTTCAAAAAGAGTTGAAACACGTGGGCTTTATCAACAATTATTCGCCGATAAGAAAGTAGAAAAGATTTACCATGCTGTTGCCCCTTTTCAAGAAGATTTAACATTTCCCAGAACAATTCAATTACGTATGGATAAAGGTAAACCTTTTTATACCATGCAAGTTTTACAAGGCTTGTCTAACAGTGAAACTACGATTGAACTGTTAGAGCATGATCAACATTGGGCACTTTACAAATTAAATCCTTTGACAGGTAAACAACATCAACTTCGTGTGCATTTAAATCACTTAAATATTCCCATTAAAAATGATCCTTTCTATCCCAAAGTTGTACATAAGCCAGCAGACGATTTCTCTCATCCCTTACAACTTTTAGCAAAAGAAATTTACTTTATAGATCCTGTGAAAATGACTGCAATGCATTTCCGTTCTGATTTAGTATTGACGCTATAATTCCATTGTAATGACAAATCATCACTTTTTTGTTATAAAACATTGAAATTCAGAAAACTTTGATTAAAATAGCATCTTAAGCATTTAAGTCGTTTGGTTATATTCATGAGAAAAACAGAAGTTTATCAAGTTCGACTTGACTCATTAGAAAAGAAACATGCATTTGCTGTATTTAAGCAATTGGGGATTACACCTGCTCAAGCAGTACGTTTATTTTTCAAGCAAGTTGTTTTGACTAAATCAATCCCCTTCGCGATTGAAAATCAAAGCATTAATATGGAACAATTGCTTAAGCTTAAAAAATTAAAGCAGGATCAGGACGGTACAGCGCCTAGTACTACTGCTGATATGGATGAAGATGATTTCTTTGCTGAATTAAACGCTATCTTGGGTGAAAGTGATCAGAAATAAATTCTAGATTTAAAACAGAATTTATTTTGGCGCTCTGAATTTAGGCGACAAAAACACAAAACTTAACAGTGTCGCATTTCTAAACAATTTATTTCCCCACTATTCCCTAATTTATGATTAGCTCACTTGCATAAGTTAATGTGCAAGGAGCTAGACAGTGATCGTTCGACGTGCCACTTCTGAAGACTTAGAAAAACTTGCTGTACTTTTCGATGAATATCGCCAATTTTATGGAACTTCTTCCAACCTTAAGCAATCCTTAGATTTTTTAACACAACGCTTTAGCAATCAACAAAGTGTAATCTTTATTCACATTAAAGATGATGTAATTACTGGCTTTGTGATTTTATATTTAGGCTTCAATTCAGTCGCATGTTCAAGCTATTACATATTAGATGATGTCTACGTAAGCCCCCGCTTTAGACGCCAAGGCTCCGCAAAGCAACTGATTGATACCGCAATTCTATTTGCCCGTCATGAAAAAGCCATTCGTATCAGCCTAGAAACACAAAAGAATAATTACCAATCCCACCAATTGTATGAAGGGATGGGTTTTGTCAAAGATGATGAGTTCCAGACTTACCATTGCTTCTTATAAGCTTAAAATATTTATATATCGAAGCAGCTATTTGCTTAAATACTAATAACCGTTTCATCGGTTTGAGACATTTGCTTCTTTGCAGCTTGAATTTGACTTTCAGTTAAATACATCCACTCACCTTCACCCAAATCTTGTAATTTAAGCAAACCGATTTGTTGGCGGTGTAATTTTTCAACTTTATTGCCTACTGCTGCCAACATGCGTTTCACTTGGTGATAAACCCCTTGGTGAATTGCCATTTGCATTTCATGTTCCGCTATCTGTTCTACATCTGTCGCTGCGAATATGCCATTTTCATTACGCAGCTCAACGCCTTGCTCTAAATTTAATAACTGTTCTTCCGTCACTGCATCAGCCGTTTGCATACGATAGACTTTAGCAACATGCTTTTTAGGGTGTGTTAATGCCTGTAAAAACTGACCGTCATCGGTGAGTAATAATAAGCCTGTCGTATCTTGATCTAAACGACCTACACACTGTAAGCCGCGCTCCAATAAAACATGATCAAATAATTCGAACACACTAAAGTGATGAGTGGCTTGATGTGAACATTCATAGCCAGCGGGCTTATTCAGTGCGATATAAACTTTTTCACGATATTGATAAGTTTGACCTGATACAGTGAACTCCAACTGATCGAGCTTTAATTTTAATTTCGGATCTGAAACCATCTCACCTTGAATTTGAACTGCACCATTTTTAATTAGATTTTGGCAGTTTTTACGTGAGCCAAAGCCTTGTGATTGCAACATTTTTTCTAAAATCATGATATTTACCTAGAACCTGTGTGAACTTAGAAAACTTCCAAAATATTGCACATCTTTTTCTGTACAGCACTTCATCAGCGAATCAGTTAAACTATTATAACTTTCCCGCATTTAACTGATAAGCCTCGGACACGATATATGTCGCAATTAGATCTTAATTTAATCGTTCTGATCATTCTTTTAGCTTGTGGTATCTTCAGCCAAAATACCGCTGTGACTATCGCTGTTGCAGTTTTAATTGTTTTTAGAATCACCCCTCTCAATGAATACTTTCCATTGTTGCAACAGCATGGGCTTAATATCGGAATTATTATCCTTACGATTGGCGTACTCACCCCGATTGCCAGTGGTGCTATCCCCGGTAAAGAGATTTTAAAATCATTTATGAGCTTAAATTCAATTTTAGCCATTGGAATTGGATTATTAGTTGCTTGGCTCGGTGGACGCGGTGTTGCTTTGATGGCAAATCAACCTAATATTGTTGCAGGTTTACTGATTGGAACAGTTGCAGGTGTTGCAGTGCTACGAGGTGTTCCTGTTGGTCCATTGATTGCCGCAGGACTATTGTCCATCATCATCGGAACATCATAACCATGATCTGATTTGAATAAAAATCAATGAATGAGTGCTCAAACATCATTTTATGACAAACATTCATTGATAGAATTTCAACGAAAAACAGAGTTCATGATATTTACAAGTCCTGTCCATTTGAACTATTCATTATCGTATTCAATGTTGGACATGACATTGCCTCAGAATCCATTTCAAACGGCTAAACAATTTAAATAGCAAATCATTTTTTATTATTCATTTATTTTTCAAATATTTAACACTAATGCCTATATAAATCTATCTTCATCAATTACATAGTTTACTTACATACTTACACAAGCTCACATGACCTACATTGTTTAGTCATAAGCATCGCTTTTAAAATTTATGCCTTACTTTCAGGGCGAGAACAATGAAAAAATTCCTAAAATACTTACTCATCATTTTTATTATTATATTGATTATTGGTTTAATTTTCCTATTTAGGCCTATCGCTTCCAAACAAGTGACTACACAAGCAGATGATCAAGTCGTCGATGTGGTGCTGATTGGTGGTGGAATCATGAGTGCAACGCTCGGGACTTACCTCAATGAACTTGAACCGAATTGGAAAATTCAAATGTACGAACGTCTGGATCAAGTCGGTCAGGAAAGCTCCAATGGTTTAAATAATGCAGGTACGGGTCATTCAGGCTTTATGGAAATGAACTATACCTCATTAAAAGATGGAAAAATGGACATTACAAAAGCTGTTGATACTGCATCTCAATTTGAAGTTACTAAACAGTTTTGGGCACATCAAGTTCAACGTGGTGTCTTAGGTACGCCAAATACCTTTATTAATCCTGTACCGCATATCGCTTTTGTTTGGGGTGATAACGTTGATTTTCTTAAAAAACGCTATGATGCCATGATTCAAAATCCGATGTTTCAAGGGATGACATATACCGAAGATGCAAATGTTATTCATGAATGGGCACCGCTCGTGATGAATGGTCGTACTCCATCTGAAAAAGTTGCTGCCACCAAAATGGATATCGGTTCAGATGTAAACTATGGTGCGATTACTACACAAATGGTTGGATACTTAAATAAGCAACCCAATTTTAAATTATCAACCTCTTCAGAAGTCACAGGTATCAGCCGTAATGATGACAAAACATGGACGGTCACTTATAAAGATTTAAAATCAAATCAAGAAAGTCACGTCAAAACCAAGTTCTTATTTATTGGCGCTGGTGGTGCAGCAGTACGCTTACTTCAAATGACAGGCTTAGAAGAAACGAAACAATACGCAGGCTTCCCAATTGGAGGTATCTTCTTAATGACAGATAACCCTCAAGTCACTGCTCAACATACAGCTAAAGTCTACGGTAAACCTGAGCTTGGTGCGCCACCAATGTCGGTTCCACACATTGATACGCGTTATATTGATGGTAAAAAGTATGTTTTATTTGGTCCATTTGCCACATATTCAAATAAGTTCCTAAAAAATGGCTCTCAATTTGATTTGATCGATGCAACCAATAAAAATAACGTGATTCCAATGGCAACAATTGGTTTGGAAAATTTAGACTTGGTCAATTATTTAGTCAGCCAAGTGGCAATGTCTAAAGAAGATCAATTTAATGAACTAAAAAAATACTATCCTGATGCAAAAATTGAAGACTGGAAACTCAACCAAGGTGGTCAACGCGTTCAAATCATTAAAAAAGTACCAGGCAAAGATGCAACATTACAGTTTGGCACTGAACTTTTTGCTTCAAAAGATGGTTCTGTGACAGCTCTATTAGGGGCTTCACCTGGAGCATCGACTTCTCCATATATCATGCTTAATTTATTGGAAAAAGCATTCCCTAACCAAGTTGCTGGCGAATGGAATCCGAAACTACATCAAATGGTTCGTTCTTATGAACAGGATTTAAGTACTAACCCTGCTTTGTTGGATCAAGTTCGTGTTTATACCAGTAACACACTTGGACTTAAATATTCGCCAACTCGTGCAGCGGCTAACGATGCTCAAAACGTAAACCAACCTGTTTTAGCGAATACTCATTAAGCTAATTCTGTCCGGTCAGTTTCGACTGACCTTTATATGAACTTATATCATCGTTAAATTAGGTCTTTAAATCTTTTTATGCTTTAATACACTCAGTTTGAGATGAGCCTCTTACAGTATGTGAGCTTGACTCATATACGACTAGCCCCTAACCATGGGGCTTTTTATTGCCTAATCGTTAAAACTGCACTCATTTTTAGTTTTATTTATTTCTGAAACCCCTTCAGTAATGATTCGACACGACTCTTTCGGGTCTTGAATAAAAGCAGAATTCAACCACTCCATGGCTTTATCTTGATCTTGTTTAACACCAAGTCCATATTTATACAACGTCACTAATAATAGCTTCGCATGCAAATCCCCAGCTTCGGCAGATTTTAGAAACCATGGAAATGCCTTTTCATAACCTTGCTTTCCATTCATCGTTTTAGAATATATAGCCCCCAATCTATACTGATACTCTGCAATACCTTGTTCTGCTAACAGTAATACATATTTTTCAGCTAGGGCTAAATCTTTCTTTTCGGAATAATAAAAATCAGTCAATCTTTCAATCTCTCTCTGCTCTCCTTTCTCTGCAAGTTGGATGTGCAACTGCTCCATTTTATTTATATTTTTAGGGATAAGCTCCTTATAATACATACTGAGCAATATCCGTTGAGAGTCATCCAATTTTCGTTCAGACGCGATCGTAAGCCATTTCGCAGCCTCATTATAATTTTTGGCTACATCTTCACCTTCGTAATAGATTAAACCTAAATTGTGATTTGCAGAACGATGTCCCAATGCTGAGGCACGCTTATAAAGCTCAATTGCTTCTGGGATATTTTTTTCAATACCCTCTTCTCCAAATTGTTTTAAGTATGCGAGCTGATACAAACCCTGCTTATCATTATTTTGAGCTTTTAAAATTGTTCCTTGCACATCAAACTCTTCAGCACTGATAATCCCTAATGGCAAAGACAAAACAAGACTGAATGCCAATACTTTTAAATTTTTTCCAATATTCATCACGATTGTTCTTTATCTTTCATTTTTTATATCTAGCTCAAGCCACCAAAGCCTTTTAGAACCTTTAGTGGCTGCATCTAGATGTTGATTATCCAAAAAATCCAATGATGCCTTGGATCACGACCGCATTGACAATATCCACGAAGAAAGCCCCTGTCAGTGGAATGATCAAAAAGGCTTTATGTGAAGGACCATAGGTATTGGTCACGGCTTGAATATTTGCAATCGCTGTTGGTGTAGCACCCAAATTCACACCACATTGCCCCGCACAAAGCACGGCTGCATCGTAACTTTTGCCCATAACTCGGAAAGTCACAAAATACAGATATAAAGCTAAGACCACGGTTTGTGCCAATAATATAATTACCAATGGCCCAGCTAAATCTGCGAGCAGCCATAACTGTAATGACATCAATGCCATAGATAAGAACAATGCCAATGATGCATTACCAAATACATCAATACAGCGATCAAATAATTCAACTTTAAAGATTAGCTCTAAGCTATTTCGTAAAATTACACCGCATGCCAACGCCCAAACAAATGTAGGTAATTCAAACCATTGTCCACGTGCAAAGTCAGACATGAAGTAAGCAAAGCTAATACAGACTGCAAACATCCCCATGGTTTTTACCGCATCATCTGCGGTAATCAAACGCGTCTTTTCTGGATATTCGAAAGGTGCTGTTTCAGCAGATGGTGGCGCTTCATTTCGTCCTGTTGTTGGAGCAAGTTCTTCAGCCAATTGGAAGCGACGAATTAAGAATTTTGCAACTGGACCACCCATCATACCGCCAATGACTAAACCAAATGTGGCACTTGCCATGCCGAGCACGACCGCACCTTGTATGCCATGATCTTGTTCAAACACTGTACCCCATGCACCTGCTGTGCCGTGTCCACCTGTAAGAGTCACTGAACCTGTGATTAAACCAATGAGTGGATCGAGTCCCAATGCTTTGGCTAAGCTGATACCGACGGCATTTTGCAAGAGTACAAATACAATGACACAGCCTAAAAATAGGATCAGTGCTTTACCACCCTCTTTGAGTTTACCTAAGCTTGCACTAAGTCCGACTGAGGTGAAGAACATCAGCATGAAAATTTGCTGAATATTGGCATCAAAATTTATGGTGATATTGAAGCTTTTAAATAAAATAAAGGTAATGACCGCAGCAACTAGACCGCCTGCAACGGGTTCTGGAATATTGTATTTTTTTAAAATTGAAATTTTGTTTACCACAAAGTAGCCAATAAATAGTACAAGGACTGCAATGACAATCGTCAAAAAAGCATCTAGCTCATAATTCATTAAATCTATATCCCCTTTATTTTGTTCATTTTTTATCAAATCAGAGGAATTTTTTCAGCTATATAAATGTAACGCTTTTATATTATTTTAAAATTTGCTGTGAATTTATTGCATTAAAAAGCCATTACGTTTTAGGTAATGGCTTTTTTCTAAACTTCATAAACAACTTATTTTTTGATGTCATAGACCCAATTATAAGCTTGTTTATCCGTTGTGGTTTCACAAACATAGTAGTCATGATCCCATGCATCTGGATGGAAAATTTCCGTCTTGATGTAATTTACATTTTTCCCTTTTTCGACGCAGACAAAGCTGTCGCCTTGGTCTTTAACTTGAGTTCCGTTAAGGAAACCACCGATACAGAGGAAGCGGGATTGTTTTGCCATTGTTACATCTACTTTTACTAAGTTTATCTATGCGAGGATTAAACGATTTATTAAGTTAAGTGTAAAGCAGAGTGAATTAGAATATTAAGTATTTAAAATATTGTTACCAAAAGTCATATTCAACCAACACTATTTGAAATCAAGGTTGTTACAGAAGAACTTAAAACTGCAGATAAAATTGCCAATAAAAATGCAAATCTCCTATCGCTATTTCGTGTTAACTCTCTATCCAAATATAAATACCCTTCTCCTGTAATAGCAAATTTCCCATCTTTTAATTTCAAGTTACATGTTCTCCACGAAATGCCTTTATATTCAGCAAAATTTCCATCTGCTATACTCCAAGCATATAATTTATATGCTATCAAATGAATATTTTCTTTCT
This sequence comes from Acinetobacter sp. CY81, assembly GCF_059515925.1. Classification (NCBI taxonomy): domain Bacteria; kingdom Pseudomonadati; phylum Pseudomonadota; class Gammaproteobacteria; order Moraxellales; family Moraxellaceae; genus Acinetobacter; species Acinetobacter sp. CY81. Next base: position 246,268 of record NZ_JCAKNC010000001.1, on the reverse strand, counting down.
TTTTTTCTTCAATTGAAACACTCATATCATCTTCAATATAACCTAATGAAATCAAGGAAGCTAAAGGATATAAATCACTATGATCATTAGATTTTTTTGGAATGAGATTAAATAACTCTTCTAGTGTTAACTCACCTTTTTCTTTTAACACTTTTAATATTTTTATAGTTAAATTCATACAATACTCTTTATTCACCAGCTAGCTATTGATACATTGGATTTTTTATGACTTCCTTTAATCACGATAACTTCAAATTCTTTATTTTTATCGTAATGTAATACTTCGATTTTAGAGATGGTGCTTTTTACGACTATTCCTTTTGGTTTCTCGCTATATGTATTCTCAGCAAATCTAAGTGCTGTTTCATAATCTGTCGTCCAAGATTGTCCAAAATCATCACTTTCATATTCACCTCTAGACATACCCCTATAAATTTCAATAATTCCAGATAAATCCTCTAAATCACCTTTATCATTAATATCACTTGCTGTGAGCAAATTCGTTGGTACTCCCCATTCAGCTTCATGATATTTAAAAAGTTCAAACTTCCCTCCATTTTTGTAATTTCTTATATCATTAAACAGCGAAAATAAGACATTATAAATTTCAGAATCACTATCTAGTTTATACGGATTTAAAAAATCATTAAAATCATCTACTTTTGGATTGTCTTTAACGGAAAAGTGAGAAATTAAATTTTCAAAAAAACCTTCATTACCTACAAATCGTTTAGAAATATTCATATAAATACTTCCAGGAACGAAACCTAAATCTAATAGATAATTTTCAACAATAGAATTGAACATAAAAAAATAAGGGCTGATAAATCAGCCCTTATTTTTAACTCATATTACTTTAATTTTCAATAAATTAAGTTAACTGAGCAGCAGCAATTTTCTTCGTATCAACATCTTTAGCAGCGTCAGTATAGTCGCTCATTTTGTCGAAGCTTAAGTATTGGTAGATGTCTGAAGACATGCTATCAATTTGAGCTGCATATTGTTGGTATTCTTCTGGAGTTGGTAATTTACCAAGTACAGCAGCAACAGATGCAAGTTCAGCAGAAGCTAAGTAAACGTTAGCGCCTTGACCTAAACGGTTCGGGAAGTTACGAGTAGAAGTCGATACACAAGTCGTGTTCGGAGCTACACGTGCTTGGTTACCCATACATAATGAACAACCTGGCATTTCAGTACGCGCGCCAGCTTTACCATAGATGTTATAGAAACCTTCTTCCATCAATTGACGTTCGTCCATACGCGTCGGTGGAGCAATCCACAAACGAGTATTCAATACGCCACCAGGAACTTTCTCTAACAACTTACCAGTTGCACGGAAATGACCAATGTTCGTCATACATGAACCAACAAATACTTCGTCAATTTTCACGCCTTGAACATCAGATAACAATTTCGCATCATCTGGATCGTTTGGACAGCAAAGAACTGGTTCAGTGATTGTAGCAAGGTCGATTTCATACACTTTAGTGTATTCAGCATCAGCATCAGCTTTAAGAAGTGATGGATTAGCCAACCATTTTTCCATGTTCTCTACACGACGAGCCATCGTACGCGCATCGCCATAACCTTCAGAAATCATCCACTTAAGCATAGTGATGTTTGAACGAAGGTATTCAGCAACTTTCTCTTCAGACAGCGTGATAGAACAACCAGCAGCTGAACGTTCAGCAGAAGCATCAGAAAGTTCGAATGCTTGCTCAACAGTTAAGTCAGTTTCCATTTCTGTTAAGTCGATCTCAAGGATACGACCAGAGAAGATGTTTTTCTTACCTTTCTTCTCTACAGTTAAGTCACCTTGCTGAATCGCAACGTAAGGAATTGCATGTACTAGGTCACGTAGAGTGATACCAGGCTGCATTTTACCTTTGAACTTAACAAGTACAGATTCAGGCATATCAAGTGGCATAACACCAGTTGCTGCAGCAAATGCTACAAGACCAGAACCCGCTGGGAATGAAATACCAATTGGGAAACGAGTATGTGAGTCACCGCCTGTACCAACAGTATCCGGCATTAACATACGGTTTAACCAAGAGTGGATAATACCGTCACCTGGACGTAAAGACACACCACCACGGTTCATGATGAAATCAGGAAGCGTGTGTTGCATTTGAACGTCAACTGGCTTTGGATAAGCAGCTGTATGACAGAAAGATTGCATAACTAGATCAGCAGAGAAACCTAAGCAAGCTAAGTCTTTCAATTCGTCACGAGTCATTGGACCAGTTGTATCTTGCGAACCAACAGTCGTCATCTTAGGTTCACAGTAAGTACCTGGAAGTACGCCTTGACCTTCAGGAAGACCACATGCGCGACCAACCATTTTCTGTGCTTGAGTGAAACCTTTGCCAGTAGCAGCAGGTTGAACTGGAGTACGGAACAATGTAGATGGAGCAAGACCTAAAGCTTCACGCGCTTTAGTTGTCAAACCACGACCAACGATTAAGTTGATACGACCACCCGCACGAACTTCATCAAGAAGAACTGGAGTTTTAAGTTCAGCTTCAGCGATTTGAGCGCCATCTTTAGAAGCAGTTACTTTCGCAGCAGCATGATCAATGTTCAGAACGATTTCGTCGCCCATGTTCATGTTTGCAACATCAATTTCGATTGGCAATGCGCCAGCATCTTCCATTGTGTTAAAGAAAATCGGAGCGATTTTAGAACCTAAGCAGTAACCACCGTCTTTTTTGTTCGGGATGTGAGCAATGTCATCACCAAAGAACCAAAGTACAGAGTTAGTTGCAGATTTACGAGATGAACCTGTACCAACAACGTCACCAACGTAAGCAACTTGGTTGCCTTTCGCAACTAGAGCTTCGATTTGCTTTAATGGACCAACTTCACCAGGAACTTCTGGGTTGATACCGTCACGTACGTTTTTCAACATTGCATTTGCGTGCAATGGAATATCTGGACGGCTCCAAGCGTCTTGTGCAGGTGACAAGTCGTCTGTGTTTGTTTCGCCAGTTACTTTGAAAACAGTAAGTTTGATTTCAGCTGGAACGTCTGGACGCGATGTGAACCATTCAGCATCAGCCCAAGATTGCATTACTGCTTGTGCATTTGCATTGCCCGCTTTTGCTTTATCAGCAACGTCATGGAACGCATCAAATACAAGAAGAGTTTTCTTAAGTGCATCAGCAGCTAATTCAGATAGCTCAGCATCATCAAGAAGTGTAACTAAAGGAGCTACGTTATAACCACCAAGCATAGTACCTAGTAAGTAAACCGCACGTTCTTTAGTTACTAAAGGAGAAGTCGCTTCGCCTTTTGCCAAAGCAGCCAAGAAAGCAGCTTTAACATAAGCAGCTTGGTCTACACCCGCTGGAACACGGTTTTCTAGTAAATCAACTAGAAACGCTTCTTCGCCAGCTGGTGGATTTTTTAATAATTCAACTAATGCAGCTGTTTGAGCATCATCAAGTGGCTTCGGTGGGACTCCGAGTGCGGCACGTTCTGCAACGTGTTGGCGGTAAGCTTCTAGCACGGTGTAATTCCTCTTTTTAAAAAATTATCTTTGAATTCCTGCTTATTTAAAGCATCAAAGACAATATGGACTATCAAATTTTACTAAAATTCGGGCCAAAAGTTAATGCAAGTCCCGTATTTATTCGTGATGACCATTATTTCATAAATAAATATCAGAATTCTTCGTGATTCGATTTAAAAATGAATTCTTAGGTCTATTTGCACAACAAATCATTCGAAACTGAACTTAAGGCTCTAAAGCCGAAAAAAAAGCAACTGTATGTTGCTCTTTTTCTCAGAATTTGAACATTACACCTTAGTGTACAGTGGTTTTGTTCAAATATTCTTTCAAAGTTTCATGTGTACCTTCAAATCGGATCAAAATCTCGTCATCGTGCATCATACTGTGCTCTGCGCATGCAAAACTAATCTGAACTTGGTAAATTTTAGCTTGCTCGTTGATCACTTCTTTAATAATTACGCGATCTCCCAAGCTAAGAACATAGTGACTCCCATTAATCACAGCAATGCCTCGTTCATCTTCAAGCAATAAATCAGCATTGTTCATGTACGCGACTACTTCCATCTTTTCGCTCCTGTGTTTTTATTCTTTATCACTTATGTATATATGCTTTTCTGTTTTTATGCTAATTATTTTTTCTGAAATGATTCCTCAAATAATAGACTCAAAATAATAAAGCCAATGTGTAAATACACATTGGCTTTCTAAATATATTAATTCTATCGATTTAAATAATCGGACACTCAATCGCTGTATATGTTTTTCCTTTCACCACACTCTGAACCTCTCTGCATCCTTGCTGATTAGATGCTTGATTTTGCAAAGCTTCAATCGCTTGTGGCACACCAGCTTGCGCGGCTTCTTGCATCAATTCATAAGCTTTTTGCTGATCAACTTTCGTGCCTGTACCTTGATAGTATGCCAATGCCAAATTAAATTTAGCACTCGCTTGACCAAGCTCGGCAGATTTTTTAAGTAATTCAAAAGCCTTCTGATCACTTTGTTTTACACCATGCCCACGACCATATAAAGTCGCTAGATTACCGTAGGCCAAAGCATTATTTTGTTGAGTACCTTGTTCAAGATAAGCAACCGCCTTCTTATAATCCTGCTTTACACCTGTACCCTTATAATATAACCAGCCTAAGTTATTGAGTGCCAAACCATTATTCTGCTTGGCCGCAGCTTCCGTCCACTTAAGCCCCAACACTTGATTTTTAGGTAAAAGATCACCAGTCAAATAATGACTCCCCAGAGCAATCTGTGCCTGCACATTACCCATTTCAGCGAGCTCAGTTAACAATTTTTCTGCTTTAATCGAATCTTTTTGTACATTACCAACACCATGTAAATACATCATACCAGCAGTATATTTAGATTTTAAATCCCCCAATGCAATGCCTTTCTGCGCATATTCCATTGCCTTTTTACTATCTTGCGTAACTTGCTTACCTTCTCCATACATCATGATTAAGGCTTGAATTGCTTGTAAATCCCCTTGATCTGCCTTTTGATTCAGTACTTTGATGTCTTTAGTCGTTAATTTTTCTTCCGCAAAACTTGAATGACTTAAGGTACAAATAAAAGCAAATCCAAGCGCATAACAACATCGTTTTATATTTTTAAATTTCATATTAACCTTAATATCTATATTTAATTTTTTATTAAAAATACAACTATATATTTATAATTAAATTTGAACAACCTTTGGTTGTTCAGTCTTTAAATACATAAAAAACCGTTCATTAGAACGGTTTATAATCTGGCAATGATTTCGCATCAAAAGGTGTTTCTAAACACTGCTTTTCCGCTTCATCTCTAAACTGCACTTGCAATCCATTACTATCCACTTCTAACTGATCCACAGGATATGCATAAGCTTTAGCAACTTGCTCTAGGACAAACTTTTTAGTGGTTGGGTCTGTCACTTTATTGGCATATTCCAAAGCTTCTTTATGCAAAATACCATTTTGACGATCAAGAATAATCGAACGTGCAGCATTACCAATACTTTTACAGTAACCTTGCCACTGCTCTTCTGGCGTAAGCGGTTTCTTTTCAGCACAAGCACTCATTAAAATTGCTGTCCCAAGTACACCGCTTAACACTAAAAATTTGTTCATAAAAATCTCCTCATCTGCATATCATAATCAAACTGAGTGCAAATAAGAAATATCAACATCACATTTACGAACTTTACTCATCTTACAAAAAATTAACCACAGCTCGCAGAACGAATCACCTTGCTATTTGGATCAATGACAATTGTAATTCGATCAGCACGATAGTCTTGAGTGACCGCTTGATTCGGCAATACTGTTCGAACATGAAAAGATTGAGTCAATTGCTTAATCTTTTCATCACTCAAATGAGATTTCCCAATCAGTTTTTTCGCTTCTTCAGGAACACATTCAGATTGTTCAGAACGCATTAACGCCCACTCTTCAATCACTTGACTATCAGGTAAATGGCAATAACCGACTTGACCATTACTCTCATTACGTAGCTCAAGACGTCCGCCTTTATTAACACAATTTTCACTGGCAGGGTTTGCAAGTCCAATTGTAGGTGTCTCGGATGTAGCTTGAGGATTTGTCGTACAAGCACTCACTAAAATGCTCATACACGCCATCGCGATCATTTTTTTCATAGCATCACCCTTTTTTAGACTTATTCAGATTTAATCTTTTTACCCAGAAATATATTGTTCTCACAACAACTCTAGCTCAATTTAGAAAATATGGATCAATCCACGTTTGATCCATTTTTCCTTTTAAATATTAGAATCGCCAGTTGTAGAACATATCAATTGCACGTTCTAATGACTGACTCGCCTCTAAATAAAGACGTTGATTGACTTGATAACGTAAAGTGAGCTTATTCACTGGTGTAAACACACCAACACCGTATCGAATGTAAAGATCAGGAGTTAAATAGCCCGTAACGCTGACTTGTGTATCATCACCAGTCCCTTGAGCATCTAATGCCAACCCACTTAAACCGAAAGTTTGTCCAATTTGATTGGTAAAGGCACGTGTTCCTCCCAAACCTAAACTAATCCCTGCCGCGGCAATGGTATTGCTTACATCAGACCTAAAGCCTTCTGCATTGCTTAAGCTACCTGAACCATCATTAATACGCCCTGTAATCAATGCATTCATCGCCTCTTGTTCGGACAAGCCTGCATCGTTATACACTTGGATATTCGGGCTTGAAGCTGTACCTGTAACACGTAAGCCAACGATACTGCCTGAAATCGTTTTATTGGCATCCACATCCAAAGTCGGATTGGACAATGCCCCACTAAAACGAGCAATCGCACGATTCAGATCTAAACTCTGACCATAAGCTTCAATGATCACTTTCTTAGAAACACCGATCGCACCTGATGCTCGCATGGCTGTTTCTAAGCCTTGTTGTGACAAGTAAATGCGACCAAGCAAGGGAATACGACTATTAAAGCCTTGGAAAATGACTTGTTGCCCAAGATTCAACTCCAGATCGGCACGAATATCCCAAGGTTTTGCTGCTTTCAAGATCGCAAGTTGATTATCACCTTCACGCACCACACGAACATCGGAAGATAACGGTACGACCGATGCACTTGACTCTGGCATTGAAATTAATGCACGAGGTACATCGACCTTACCTTTGACCGTAATTGACTTCGATAATGGTCGTGCATCTAAACTGATATCTGTATCCACAATGGCTGTAATCAACGGCGCTTGTCGGATCAGTAAATCATTGCCTTTAAGATTTAACTTAATGTGTAAGTCATCTTTCCAGTCAATACCACCAACCAACTTACCAACACCGCGTCCGCTATTAAACGCACCATTGATGGTCGCTTCATTCTGACGAATAGAAGAATGTAACTGTAAATTGGTTAAATTGACAGGTAAGGAGATCATACTGATCTGACCATCTTTAACGCGTAGCTCACCATTGAACAGAGGCTTGGTTAATGTCCCACCAATTTTACCAGCTAAAGACAAATTACCTTCAAGCTTACGAACATCTGCGATGAAAGGCTTCAATACACGTAATTGCACCTGATTGAATGCAACTTCACCACGCATCGGTTTTGAATCAACATAAGGATTGATAATAACGTTCGCATAACCTGTACCAATCGTTGGCGCTTTTAAGTCTGTGCGTAGCATCAAACCTTCTTTAATACTTTTCACAATGACACTGGCTTCATCGTAATTCATTGTGGTAGACGTATCGTCACTATCTACAGCACTTAAACCAATCACACCATTACGTGTCACCAAACGTGCATCAATTTTAGGTTCTGTACCCTGTGCCCAAGCCGCTTTGGCATAACCATTTAACTTACCTGTAATCGCTAAGCCTTCTGGCATAAAGGCTGCAAAATCTTTCAGATCCAAATTATTTGAAACGAAAGACACATTACCTTTGGTTTTACTGGCACGGATCGGTTGATCAAAACAAAGTTTCGTTTGTTGACTCGACCAGCAATGTTGCCCTACATAAACTTCAGTTTTTGCTGTTGAATAGATGATTGGTGCATTTTGTTCTTGCTTGAGATGAATTCGAACAGAGTCAAACTCACCCCGCTGAATTTGACCTAACCAATCATTTTGTGGGTTAAAGCCACCTGCTAGCTGTACATAGAATTTTGAATAATAGTTCCATGCCTGCAGTTTCAAAATATGTGCTTTACGTGTACCTGAGATTGCAATTTCACCATGCTGGATTTCACGATTACCACTACGTAAATTTTCCATTTTTGCAGACATCGAACTTGGAACAGTTTCAGATGTCGGTAATTCACCTTTAATGGTTAATTTTTTAACACTAAGTAAATTATTAAATCCAAAATTATCCACGGCGATATTGGCTGTTGCAGAAAGTCGTGGTTGTGATTGGAAGTTTACAAAGCCTTGTGCTTTGCCGCGTAAACCTGGATAGACTTCATACAGAGCAGGTGCATTAATTTTTACACGCAAGTTTTGTGCATTACCCGATGCTTGAATTTGGTTTTGCGCATAGGACACAAATAAATTATTTGCTTCAAACTGTTGAGGTATAAAACCTTTCTGATTTGAATTAATGATTAAAGCCAAATTACCCTTAGCACGCAAAGCTTTGTTATTGATCATACCCGCAAGATTCAGTCGTTCTACATTCACTCGTTTTAACTGATCAGACCAAACCCCTTGAGATTTCACATTTCCTGAAATTTCACCACGAACACTGGAAACAAAATAATGCGGTTTAAAACGAATTAACGATGCGTTCACATCCCATCCGATACCGTTGTTTAAATTCAGCAAACCATTTGCTGTGATTTGTCCAGCAGCACCATTGTGTTTAAATTCGGTAATATTAATTCGACTTGGCGTTCCTGCGACCCGAATTTTGAGTGAACCATCGCCTTGTGGTAGTTGGCTTGCATGCAAAAATCCATCGTAATTCACAGCAAAGCCTTTAAACCCGCCACCTGCTTTTTCATCATTAAATAATATTGCAGCAGTACTTTTACCTGTCAATTTCACGGTTTCAGGCTTGCTTTGATTTGCTATCTGACCGGTTAGGTTAATTGCATCCAGCTGAATGATTTGCTGATTGGGTCTGGCAAAGCCATTTGCTTTAATTTGTCCATTTAATAGATGAATTGGTGCGGCAGCAGCAACCGATTGCGGATTGAAATCTTTGGCATTCACCAATGCATTCCATTTCAATTGGCGCTTATCATCAGGTAGTTCAACTAGAGCTTGACCAGTCAAACTCCCTTTGGATGCTAAATAGCTAAACGAAGGGACATTCAGATTATTATTTTTAAGATTTAACTGTGCTTGGTACTGACCTGCTGGTAACGTCGCTTTCTCATGTGGACGTACCACAGTTGCCACATGTATGTCTTGTTGCCCTTCTACCAATGCCAATTTAACCTGACCTGACTCACTACTTAGCCAACCCACATAGGGCACAGCGCGGTCGATATTATTCCAAGCCACATCCATCAACATTGGGCTTGGTTGTTTGTTCTTTTGCTCAGCCTGAGTAAGGTCTACATTCCAAGTTTCATATTGATCAAAATCTACATTTGCTTTGACATTCATACCGTCTTTTAAAGCACCCGTAGAGGCAATATTGGCATCCAAACTCGGCGGAAGAAAATCTTTGATGACTTGAGGAATAATGTCATCTTTTGGATTAATCTTATCTAAACGGCCTTTGACATCCCAATGTACATGATCTTCCCAACTCACCATACCGGCAACATTCACAGCACCTTTCATCAACTGACCATTTAAATTACTGATGTTCAATTGATTGACCAAGTCGGTATTGGCTAATGCAGTATATTGACCTTGGGGAATATTTTTACCACTGATGTCGGTATTGATATCCAGATCTAAGCGTTTGATATCACCATTAAATTTAGCAATACCTTGTTTCGACAGTAGTTCTTGCTCTAGCAATAAAGGCCAATGATAATCTTTAAAATTCAATGCACCTTGCATTGGTACATTTGGACGCATCGGATGAACCACTGCCCATCCTGTCAGTAAATCTGGTGTCAACGTTGCAACACCTGCCTGAATCGTATCCAGTGAACCACGTGCATTGATGTGAATGTCTTCAACATTTAGTGCCTTAAGCGATGGAAGTTTGACTATACCTGTCGCATTTAAAGGATATTTACCTTCAAATTTCATACTGCCTGAAGCATCTCTCACAGAGAGATAGCCCATATCCATTCGTGTATCTTTAAATTGCAGTTCTGTACCCGACCACAAGCCATCTTTCAAATAAATATCATTGAAATCAACTTTAGTCGTTGATGTTTTAATTTGTAGTTTATCGAGGTTTGCTTCATCAATACGCAAAACAAAAGGCAGTTTAATTTCACTAAATTTAAAAGCTTCATTGCTTGGAGGAGATTTATTAATCACCACCACATTGCTGACATTGGCATGACTTAAATGCACTTCTTTGTCTAATATTGCACGCCAACCTAATGAAACATCTGCACGGTCAATTTTAACATCTACCGCTTTAAGGCTAACCAATACATTTTTTAGAATAATACCGCGAAGTAAGCTTCCGCCTTCATATTCATACTTAATCATTTTCTGTGCCGATAAAGCACGATCAAGTAGGAATTTACTTCCTTTATCAGTCGAGAACATTACAGCTAAAGCAGCAACCAAAAAAACCAACAACGTTACAAGCGTCAAAAGAACGCTGCGAAGCACACGGCGCTTTTTGGGTAGAGGTGCTTGTGGTGCAGGTTGTTGTTGCTGTTTTATTTCTTCAGCCATAAATATCCCATCAATTTATATTATTTATCGATCCAAATGATTTCTTTAAAACTGCTTATTCAAAACAAATCGATTCAAGCAACTTGGTCAAAACCATTAGATCCAAACTTATTTTAAAAGTCATCTATTAAAGTTGTGAGCCAATAAAGAAATGCAATCGAATCGGATGCCCTGGATCAGATACTCCTGATGCCACATCTAAACGAATCGGTCCAATCGGTGATGCCCAACGAATACCTAAACCTAAGCTATATTCAGAATCATTGCTAAACTTTTCATCATAAGCATTTCCGTAGTCTCCAAATACCGCTGCTCGCCAACCTTCTTTAAACTGATAATTATATTCTAATGAACCTACACCTACCGCTTGACCACCTACTTTAAAATCAGCCACCATCGGTGAGAGACTCTTATAGTCAAACCCACGAATACTTTGGTCACCACCAGCAAAGAATCTTAAATTATAAGGAACACGTTCAAAGTTATCCGTAAAGATATAACCCAAACTTAAACCACCAATCAACTGATGATCATTATTCGTACCCAGCGAATACAAGCCCTTCCAATTGGCATTCACAATTGCCATATCTGCATCAGACAATGCATTTTTAGAACCCAATTGAATTTTATAATTTTGTCTAAAACCTTTGGTCGGGTTTACTCGCGTATCACTAATGGTTTTCGTTGCTTCATAACCTAACAATAGTGACTGCTGTTCATCACTCGCACCTGGTGCCAAAAAGGCATCTGGAATATCATCAAAGTTGAAGTCTTCATCGAAATTGGTATTTAAATCACCTTCAATGGTCATTCTATCTAGACGGTAACGCAGTCCAAATACATGCTGCCAGTCACGGCGGGAACCACGAATAATTCGATCTACACCTGCCACTGCTGACTCTGTAACAGCCTCTAAACCATTACCAATCTTGTCATCCAACTCACGCTCATAACCACCAACTAAACTAATATAATCATTCAGTGGATGTTTATAAGGGATGTTATAGCGACCATCTATTGATTGGCGAATTTGAGATAGCTCTAAGTTGGCATCAAAAGAGTGTCCAAGATCATTCACAATAGCGCGGCGGTACTGACTACGTAGACGAACCCCCGTATCTGTACCATAACCTATACCCGCTTCTAAACTATTCAGCTTGTCTGCATTTAAAGTCACAATCACAGGAATATGCTGTGTTTCGCGTGCTTGTTTTTGTAAAGCTAAAGTTTCTTCCTCTTTAGCTTTGGCACGTGATTCTGCATCGGATAAATCACGATTTAATTTTTGTTCTTGCACCCCTGCAAATTGATTTTCATCTGCGACATTTTGCTTTTTAGCTGTTGCAGATTCAGCAGATACGGGTTTTTGTTGAACCTCTGGGGTTAAAGCTGAAGCTTCAATTTTCTGTTGATCCACCAAAGCTTGTAAATCAGGTCCGAGTTCCAATGGCTTAACGATGGGTTCAGGCTTAACAGCATCGACCAAAGTGTAGTTAAAATAACGCGTATTGGTTAAATTATTCGCTAAAGCATTCACACGCCAAGCGGTATAGTCCGCACCTTCTTTCCAAGGTGCAAGTGTCCGCAGAATCTCTTCACGAATCGGTAAAGGCTTACTTGGATCACTCATTCTAAAGACAACATCATCCAGCTTATAGCGAGAGCCTGTTTCATAGATCAAATTAATATCTGCAAGATTTTGTGGTCGAGCCAACATCACATCATGCATACGCCAATAAGCATCAAAGAAACCATTATTCGCAGCGGCATCCGTAATGCGAAGTTTAGTCGCTTCATATTTACCATGATTAAAAATATCCCCTGGTTCTAATTCAGGTAACACTTTAATCACTTGTAACTGAGCCAGTCTTGAACCATCACCTGAAAATTCAATATTTTGTTCGCGAACTTTCACTGGCTCATTTGGCGTTACCACCACACGGACTCGCCCTGCACTGACTTTTTCAAATTTAAACTCAGCATCATAATAACCAACCGCTTGTGATGCTTGCACAGTTAAATTTCTTAGTTGAGGAACTGCCGAGTTAAAGTCTGCAAAAGATTCAACTGTAAAAGCAGATAATTTCGCTTTGATGTTATCCGCTAAGATTTTAGGTGCACCATCCACTTCTGCGGTGATTCGCGGCACTGTTTCTGCTTGATTTAAACGCGGTGGTCGAATTTTATAAATAATACGTTTGAAGAAGTTTGGTTTTTCGAGTGCTGCTTTTGCCTCCACACTTTGTTCTTCGAGTGACACACCTGACTCATTTGCGCCAACAGTAATCTTGCTGTCCGACTCAATGCTATTCATAAGTTGATCAATATCGACCGGTGCTTGGGCAATTTCAGCAAGTTCTGTTTGCGTAGTCACAGGCATTTCAACTTCTGGGGCTTTTGTTACACCTGTTCTAAAATTCTGCGCTTCAATTTTAGCTTCTTCTGCGACACGAAAAATTTCATTTGCCATCGACTGATCGACCGTTTCAGTCGGTAAATCTTCTAAATTTTCAAATTCGATTGGATTAAATACTGTTGAATCAATTTGATTTTGTTCTTGTTGTTGCAACATGATCAAACTATCAACCTGACGGTTTTGATCTAGATTTTCTATTTTTTCATCAAGTTGCTTAATTTTATCAAAATCAACACCTTGCTGAAGGGCTGCTTCTTCAAGGCTTTCTTTATTTTGCTTTTCAATCTCTGAATTAACTGGAAGTTGTATAAATTCGGGCGGTTGACTGGTTGTTTCAGCAGCAAATAAGACAGGTGAAGAAAAGACACTTAAAAAAACACTAGTACATAATATTTTATTGATATCATGCGTCTGAGATATATGATGCATACAACGTGCAAGCATAGATTTTTTAAACTGAGTTTTTTCTGGCATACCACGCTCTGAACACATTATATTTTATAGTGAAAATACTGAGATAAAATGGTCTTATATTTGATCCAAAATATCAGCATTTTCAGAACTTTTTAGAATAAAAGTATGATACATGATTTTCAGATACTGTTACCAAATCATCACATTTCTTAATAATTTTTTAATAAGCTGACCCATCATGGAAAAGAAAGAGCACCTATTAGGATCAAGACGTTTTTTACCGATGTTTTTGACTCAGTTTTTTGGGGCACTCAATGACAATGTTTATAAACAATCATTGTTATTGGTCATTACCTATGGATTTATTCAACAACAAACAGCAAGCGTCAGCACACTCAATAACCTTGCTGCACTTTTGTTTATCTTGCCCTATTTTATCTTCTCAGCAACTGCGGGACAGATTGCAGATAAGTATGAACGCTCCTTTCTGATTCGTAATATTAAACTACTTGAAATCGTCATCATGTTGATTGGTAGCGCAGGTTTCATGTTAGGTAACCTATGGTTACTGCTCACTGCACTTTTCCTGATGGGCACACATAGTGCTTTCTTTGGTCCGATTAAATACGCGATTCTGCCTGAAATACTGAAACCAAATGAATTGATGTCTGGAAATGCCTTATTTCAGTCGGGAACATCCATTGCCATTTTAATTGGTATGATTCTAGGCGGTGTGGTGATTTCAAACTCTGCTGGTAATTTGCTCTGGATCAGTCTTGCTGTAGTCAGTATCGCTGTGATCGGCTATCTATGCAGTCGCTTTATTCTCAAACAAGAAACAAATAAAAATGAGATCAATGTTGATTGGAACTTTTTTCGTACCAGTTTTCAAACCATTCGATATGCCAAATCATTGCCTTTAGTTTTTACGATCTTATTAGGAAACTCTTGGTATTGGTTCTATGGTGCAACTTACTTAACTCAGATTCCACAACTCACACAGCAAAACCTACATGCCAATGAAAATGTCGTGAGTTTATTACTGACTTTCTTCTCTGTCGGAATCGGCGTTGGTTCACTCTTATGCCGTAAGATTGGTGGTTCTGAGGTGAATATCAAAATGGTGCCGATTGGCGCTGTTGGATTAACTGTCTTTGCTCTGTATCTTGCTGCGAGCTTGAGCTTTATTCCCGAACGTACAGGTGACTTTATTGGAATTGCGGATATGTTTAGCTCAGGTATGAGCTATTATCATGTCATGGTCGCAGTCACACTATTGGGAATCAGTGGTGGATTTTATATCGTGCCTTTGTATGCCATGATGCAAGCATATTCACCCCGATCACATCGTGCGCGAGTGGTTGCTGCGAACAACATTTTGAATGCCGTATTCATGGTATCCTCTGCAATATTCTCAATTTTAATTTTAAGCGTTCTTAAAATTGATATAAAAATATTGTTTAGTATCACAGCTATTCTAAGTGCATTATTCACAACTTGGCTGTTATTCCGCTTAAAACCTATGCTTAAAACTGAAAAAATCGCGTTGGAGGATTAATTCATGCGTCAATACACTGGACTCGACAAATTTATTCATTCATTTGATCAAGCCCTACGTAGTCTTGTACCTGGTACAACTTCTGCACAGCGTGAAAATCCAGGTGATGAAGCCGAAGCTAAACTCGGTGTCAGTGAAGCACGCCATGTGGCGGGTTTAATGCGTGTCAATCACAGTGGTGAAGTCTGTGCTCAAGCCCTTTATCATGGGCAAGCTCTTACCGCCAAACTGCCCAATGTACGTCGTGAGATGGAATTTGCTGCGATTGAGGAACAAGATCATTTGGCATGGTGTGAACAACGCTTAAAAGAATTAGACAGTCACACGAGCCTATTTAACCCTGTTTGGTATGGTTTATCTTTTGGTATGGGTGCAATCGCAGGAATCGCAGGTGATAAATATAGCCTTGGCTTTGTTGCGGAAACTGAGCGCCAAGTCAGTCTCCATTTACAACATCACATCAGCCAGTTGCCTGAGCAAGATGAACGTTCACGTCGTATCTTAGTTCAAATGAATGAAGATGAATTACATCATCGTGATACAGCCTTAAATGCAGGCGGTGTCGACTTACCTGTCCCTGTCAAAATCACCATGACTGCGATTTCTAAATTAATGACCAAAACCAGTTATTTTATTTAAGCTGAATATTGATATATCAACTTCAATTTAATATATAAATATTAATAAAAAAGACCTGAATCACTCAGGTCTTTTTTATTTCGGGTACTTCATTTTCAAAGGCAATTTAAAGAGAAATATCTTTGTCTTTTAAATTTTCATAGAACACTTGGCGAATCCATTGATGGCTTTTTTTATGGTGATTGGCGATATACCAAAACTGCTTAATTGAATACGTTGGAAAACCTTGAGGAAGTTCATAAATTTCCAAATTACCCCGTGCGAGTAAAACCTCACTAAGATAATACGGTACGGTTGCAATCGCATCCGATTGTTGAACTACCAAGCCCACTCCCAAATAACTCGGCAAAGTCATCACCTTATTGCGCTTATAACCCAATTTACTGATGTGACTTTCAAATGAAAAATGCCCTGCACCGACTTCAACATCAATATGCTTTTCACTGAGATAATCTTCGAGCGTGATTTTTGAATCTTTGAGTCGTGGATGGTCTTTCGCAGCAATCACCACAAAATGCTGTTCAAATAATTTTTGTTGATAAAAATGATCATCTAGATTTTCGTAATACCCTACGATCAAATCTAAAGTTCCACTTTTTAACAGCTCTAAACTCTTTGGTTTGATCGAATGAACATTCAATTGAACTTTAGGTGCGTGATCTTTGAGATAAGCTGAAATTTGAGGTAATAACACCAAATGTGCCACATCGGTCATGGCAATGTTATAAATTTTTTCCGACTCGAAATGATTAAACTCTTCTTTATGTAAACAAATCGCTTCGTAATTATTCAGCAAATTCGAGATCAATGGGAACAATTGAATCGATAGCTCTGTTGGTCGCATCTCATTTTCAACGCGAATAAATAACGGGTCTGAATAGTACTTTCTCAGTTTATTCAACAAATTGCTGACAGCAGGCTGACTCATGTCAATTTGTCTGGCTGCAAGCGACACGTTTTTAAACTTATAGACATAAAAGAAAACTTTTAAAATCTTAATATCTATTTCAACCACACAGATTTCCCAAAATTTATATCCAACCTCAACGCAAAAAGACATTGTGAAAACACAATGCCTTAAGTAACTTTAAATAAGCAAAACGAATTTTAAAAGTATCATCCGATACAATCAAAATATTAGAAAGCAATTAAGCTAAATAATAAACCTAAATAACAAAAGAGTTAAATGGGAAAAATCATCAATTTACATTTAAAAATCGAATCCTGAATAGAAACTTCCCTATCCTGTTTGGATATTTCAGACAAATTGTTCAACGATTGGATAATTCAGTGCAACCTTAAACTGATCATTAGCCCAAATATCGTAGAGTGGAATTTTGACATCGACTGCAAGGGGAACTTTTTTCGCATTAAATTGCATTGAACTTAAGTCTTGTCCCCATGCGATCAAATCCACATCTAACGTAATCTGATGCGAAGGTCGTATTCTACCTGACTCAAACTCCATATTTTTAAGGAACTTGAGCATCTGTTCGACAGTCAATTCACTTTTAACCAGACAAGCTGCATTCCAATAGTCTGCACCAACGCCATCACGGCATGGAATGAGATAAATAGGTGAAAACTGTGTTTCACCTAAACCACTGATTTGCTGAAAGGCGCGTTGAAAATGTTGCTCAGGATTTTGATTACTCGCCAGTGCTAGGGCGAACATCATTGCGGTGTCGTTCAAGACGAATTCCTACTGAATTTGCTTGCGCGATAATGGCAGGCTTCCGGATGGTAATCATAATAGATTCTATCGCTGGAAAGGTAGCAAAAAGCGCATTTAACACAAGTTTTGCTGCATGTTCGATCAATTCAGGCTTCGCTTCTTGAATCACTTTTGCTGATATTTCACAAATTTCAGCATAGTTCATGGTATCTGCTAAAGCATCTGAGTTTGAAGCCTGTTCCAAATCTGTATTGATCGTGAGATCCAACATTAAGGGTTGAATGATTTGGCGTTCCCAATTGAAACAGCCCACAACCGTTTCAACCTTCAAACCCTCAATAATGATGGCATCCATATTTTTACTCTTATAAAAAATTCAAACCTGATGAGATAGACTTCATTAGCATAAATTAACATCAACTTTCGAAATGACATGCATTCCGAAAGCTTTTTATTCAATCTAACAATCTATAAAATCAGGCTAAATCTAAAAACAAAATTAACTTTTCAGCAGTGTATTCGGATCTAAAGTCTGTACCATTTGCAAACGTTGATCTGCATAAATATCAGTATATGGTGCAAGCACGCGCATAAAGCGATCGAAATACAACATTTGTTTAAATAGCAATGCAAAATCACGTGGGAAACGGATACCGTGACGTTCACCCACTGCCACCATATCCATCATGATATCGTTCAAATCTGCTGGATTGGTCGATAAAATTTGCTGCGGATCTGCCATGATCACACCACTAAATAGACGCTCAATATCCTTGGCAAGGACTTGAATATCCACTTGATGATCGGTCATGCCCATTTTCAGCATATTTTCAGCCATTAATGGATAATTGGTGGTTTGCAATGCATCCATAAATGCCATGCACGCCGTCCAAACTTCTGGTTTTAATTGACCTACTATACCGAAATCAATAAATCCTACACGACCATCTTCAAGCAACATCAGGTTGCCTGCATGTAGGTCAGCATGGAAGCTTTCACACATCATCAAGCTACCAAACCACGTATTCATGGCGGTAATTAAGACTTGTGATGGATCTTTAGACAGTTTTTTAACCACTTCAAAATCAGTCAATGGCACACCATAAAAACGCTGCATGGTGAGTACACGTCGGGTTGAATATTGATGGTAAACCTTAGGTGCAGTTGCCTTATTATTTTGAGTTACATTTAAATAATTGACGAAATCATCAATATTTTTTGCTTCTTCAATAAAATCAACTTCACGCACCATACGGTTTTTAATTTCTTCAACAATATCTGCAAGTGAAGCAAACTTCACTTTTGGTACGGCTTTTTCAAGAATTTTGGTTGACCAATGCAGTACATTCAAATCGGTATAGAGAATCGTTTCTACACCTGGTTTTTGAACTTTGATGACGACATCTTCACCACTGACCAATTTAGCTGCATGTACTTGTGCGATGGAAGCAGAAGCCAAAGGTGTTTCGTCAATCGATGCAAATATCTCACCCAAATCACGCCCTGCAAACTCTGAAGCTAAAACGCTTTCAATATAGCTAAATGGCAATTTTGGCGTTTGATCTAAACAGCCTTGAAACTCTTCAACATATTCACGAGGGAAAAGTGAAGGCGTGCTGGCAATAAACTGACCGAGCTTAATATAAGTTGAACCCAAAGATTCAAAAGTTTCACGCATGAGTTTTGCGTTACTTGGTTTTTCTGTCGCGTATTTTATACCTGCTTTCGCCGCGATTACCGCAGTTTCCCCAACTCGGGCAACTGAGCGCAGTCCATCTAGCCAAATATTGTTTTTCATAATGTATGAATAGAAATAAATTCGTTTGAGTGTAGCAAATTAATCTGCATTTGCGGATTGTCTTGCCTGACAGATTGGACAATCTCTATCTGTTTCGTATGCAAGTAAGCGTTGTTTCATGCTTAAACCATCCCACAGCAACAGTTTTTGCTTCAATGGTGTCAGATTTAAACCTAAATAAAGCAGTGCATGATGTGCTTGTAAACTCGCCATAACATTCGGTGTTGTTGCTAATACACCTGAATCTGCACAGCGTAAGCTTTCATTGGTATGTTGTTCTTTGGGAAATAGACATTCATAGCAGGCTGAATCACCTTCTACCATAAACAACTGCCCTTGAAATCCAATGGCTGAAGCACTGATGAGCGGTACATTTTCAGATTTGCAGACTTGATTGACCAAATAACGCGTTTCAAAATTATCGCAACCATCTAAGACTAAATCTTGACTCGCAATCAAATGCTTTGCATTATTTTGTGAGAGTTTTTCGGTATAAAATTCAATTTGAATATGTGGATTAATCAATCTTAAACGTTTTGCTAAAATTTCAGATTTATAAAAACCCACGTCTAAACCTGTAAAACCAATTTGTCGTTGTAAATTACTGACTTCAATCGTGTCTGCATCGATCAAACTAATTTGACCTACACCTGCACGTGCGAGTAGTTCTGCGGTCGTACAACCGATACCACCACACCCAACAATCAAGACATTGGCAAGTTTAAGCTTTTCTTGAGCGTCAATATCCCAGCCATCGAGTAAGATTTGACGGGAATAGAGATGTAATTCGGATTCGTTGAGTTCAAAACTTGTTTCCAATGCTTCCATCATTTCTTCAATCAAATATGATCACTTATGAGTAATAAGTATAATCCACATTTCAAGTTTTTAAGATTCTTGTTATCTTGATTCATAATAATATTAATCTCTTAACGTAAATGAAAATTAATTTTTCTTTAGATACAGCAATAATAATTACTCTAACATCGGCACTTTTATACATGGCTGGACAAATTTATTTAAATTCATATTTACGTCCATTTGGTGCTGAAGCATTAGTCCTTAATTTTTCAATTCAAGATAAGCTTTATTATGGCTACCTTAAGACCGTAAATCACTGGATCTTATTTCTCTTCGCTTTAATTGTAATTTTTATTGGACTTCCAGTCTTTATTAAAGAATTAGGAATTGATAATAAAATTAAAAATTTTTTTAAGAAATTAAGAAAAAGTCATACCTCAAAAACTTACGCTCGAATCCATGATGAATCATCAAATCGTTCTTTTGATCAAACGATCGATTCCCGAATAGCACTACTTTATCCAATTCTATTTTTTATTATATTTTCATTGTTTTATTTAGCTCACTTGGAAAGAAAAACTGAAGAAGAGTCACAAAAAATAATCGTTGATTTTCCTGCAAAACTTTTAAAAATTGAGGTAAAAGAATTAGACTTGAAAGATCCTCACAAACTTTTATGTGGACAAAGTCTTTGTGCAATTGTAAGTAAGAATAAAAAGGGAAATATCATTCTTAATTATGCAGAACCCAAAAATATCACTGTGATAAAAGAGATTAAATAAAAAAAGCACCTTATATGGTGCTTTCTCTTTTAATCGTATCAGCTCACTTTTTGAATATCTTCCATCTTGGCAATCTCTTGTTGTTTCAACAAATTCCGCTGAATTTTACCACTCGACGTTTTAGGCAATGCATCTACAAACTCCACTTCTTTCGGATAGGCATGTTTAGACAAACGTGATTTCACATAGGCTTGAAGCTTATCTGCCAAAGCTTGATCAGCATTAAACTGAGGTTTTAATACCACAAAAGCTTTCACAATTTCAGTACGCTCAGGGTCAGGTTTACCAATCACAGCAGACTCTAAAACTTCATTACACTCCAATAAAGTGCTTTCCACATCAAAAGGACCTATACGATAGCCTGACGTTGTAATGACATCGTCCGCACGACCCACAAAATCTACCCCACCCAATTCATTAAGTTTAACCGTATCACCTGTTAAATAATAATGACCAACAAAAGACTTTAAGTTATTTCCACCATAACCCTTAAACCATGCCAACGGTGACTGTAAGAAATCAATCGCAAGTGTTCCGATGCCACCTTGTTCAACTTCTTCATGTGCAGTATTGAGTACACAAAAACGATGGCCGGGATTTGCAAAACCAGCCGAACCGACTTTAATTGGATGCTCTAATGCATGATGGTTGGCAATCACCATGCCCAACTCAGTTTGCCCATATTGATCATAGATATTCACATCTAAGTCGTGCTTAAACCAATGAATCACTTCAGGAGTTAATGGCTCACCTGCACTACTCACAGCACGCAAATGTGACTTGATTGAAGCATCAAATTTTTCTTTAAAGCCAAAGAACATGCGAAAAGCAGTTGGCGACCCAGTTAAATTATTCACTTTGTACTTTTTAATCAGTTGTACAGCTTGGTCAACACTAAAAGCACGCTCATCCATAATGATGCTATGCCCTAAAGCCAACGGTGCTGTAATACCGTAATACAACCCATACGCCCAACCTGGATCAGCCAAATTCCAAAATGTATCTTCTTCACGCAAATCCACTGCATGTCGCATATATTCCTTAAAGGCAAGAATGGCTTTTAGCGGTACAGGCACTGATTTAGCAAGCCCTGTCGTCCCTGAAGTAAACATCATTAAAAAGTCATCTTCAAAACTTTGTGAGACAGGCTCAAAATCACTATTGTGAAGTTCTAACGCTTTCCAAAAATCAGCATCCTGATTTGCATCATCTTGGGCATGGACATTGAGGATTTGAATATGGTCGATATCATTCAGCTTAGGTCGTTGCTCTGTATTGGTGACTATCAGCTTTGTACACGCAGTTTCGATGCGATGCTGAATCGCTTTCGACTCAAATGCAGTAAATAAGGGTTGGTAAATCGCACCTATTCGCCAAGTTGCTAAAATCGTAATCAGCAATTCAGGTGTGCGTGGTAATAAGCCTGCAACACAATCACCTTTTTTCATTCCAATCGATTGAAAATAATGAGCTAACTTGCCAGATTGTTCAGCGAGTTGATCAAATGTCCATTGCTCAGACTCTCCATTTTTTCCTTCCCAAATCAGCGCAACTTTATTTGAGCCAACATGGCGACCACAACATTCGGTATAGGCATTTAAAGCATGTGGTGTACCCACCAACTGATCTGCGATTAATTGTTCAAGATTAAAATCTTGATAAGCTTGGGCTAATGTTTTCATGCAAACTGTCCTTATTCTTTAACTTGCATCACTTCATGTCATGCGTTTCTAGAGTCATATTTTCGTTTTAAATCGCTATTTTTAGATCGCTATATAGCTCGATGGGATTCTAAATATTTATAAAATCATTGTGCTTTATAGAACATATTTTATTCAACTAGATAACCATGAATGAATCAGTTGCACAATTTCCAAAGACCTCAATGCTTATGCACTTTATGAACAATGGTTCAAATCAATACGCTTAAATTTGATAGGTTTTATTGGACTCATAAAAAATAAAAGCCCTGAAACCATGACAGTTTCAGAGCGCTATACGTTGAAAATGGGGAATTGAATTAATTTAGAACTTGAATTGTAGAACTTAAATTTTCGTTACTTCTCTTGCGATCACTAGTCGCTGAATATCGGAAGCACCTTCATAGATTTGGCTAACGCGCACATCACGATAAATACGTTCTACTGGAAAATCAGATACATAGCCATAACCACCGTGGATTTGAATTGCATCTGAACAAACACGTTCTGCAATTTCAGAAGCAAAGAGTTTCGCCATCGAAGCTTCTTTTAAACACGGCAATCCTGCATCTTTTAAACTTGCTGCATGGAAAATCAGTTGTCGTGCAGCTTCAATTTTTGTTGACATATCTGCTAAACGGAATGCAACTGCCTGATGTTGTACAATTTTCACGCCAAAAGCTTTTCGATCATTGGCATATTCCACTGCTGCATCTAAAGCCGCTCGTGCCATTCCTACACATTGTGATGCAATGCCAATTCGACCTGACTCTAAATTGGATAATGCAATCTTGTAGCCTTCACCCTCTTGCCCCAATAAATGATCTAGCGGAATACGACAATTATCTAAGACAATGGTTGCTGTATCTGAACAATGCTGCCCCATTTTCTCTTCAATTCGAGAAACAATATATCCATCTACATCCGTAGGTACTAAAAAGCATGAAATACCTTTTTTGCCTGCCGCTTTATCAGTTACTGCAAAAACAATTGCGACTTGAGCATGTTTACCTGTGGTAATAAATTGCTTGGTGCCATTCAACACCCAATGATCACCCTCTTTACGAGCCGTGCATTGCAAAGCACCTGCATCCGAACCAGCTTGAGGTTCAGTTAGACAAAAACAGCCTAACCATTCACCTGTGGCTAATTTCTTCAAATATTTTTCTTTCTGCACTTCTGAGCCATATTTTAAAGTGATGCCACAAGGCAATGAGTTCTGTACACTGACGATGGTTGAAATTGCCCCATCACCTGCAGCGATTTCCTCTAAAGCAACAACCAAAGAAATATAGTCTAAGCCTGCACCATTCCACTCTACAGGCACAGTCATACCTAATGCACCGAGTTCCCCCAATTCTTTTAATTCTTCACGTGGAAAACGATGTGATTTATCACGCTCAGGCGCAGTTGGTTTCAACTTTTCCTGCGAATAACTACGCATCATGTCCTGAACCATTTTTTGTTCATCATTTAAAATCATTTGAGCTTCCTTCTCTTGATCAGGTCATTTTTAATAGGTTAATATTTTCTAATACAATTTTTGATACGCGGAAAAGTCATTTGCAACTGTTCGAGACTGATGCAGTTCAACTCTAAAGTTTCTGCGATTTTTTAGTTTCGTAAAAAGTATTTAACGAGTTTTGCAAATGACAATGGTTTTGGTTACTTTTGCCGAAACAAAAGTAACAAACAGCATAGGCTGTAGTCTGACTGATAAAGTACAGACACCGACGTATTAAACGGTAATCTATTTATTTAGCCGCCATCCGAATCGCGCCATCCAAACGAATCACTTCACCATTCAGATAAGCATTTTCACAAATATGCCCCACCAAATGCGCAAACTCTTCTGGCTTTGCTAAACGCGGAGGAAACGGTACCATTTGCCCCAAAGAATCCTGAACATTCTGCGGTAACCCTTTCAACATTGGTGTTTCCATAATGCCAGGTGCAATGGTCATCACACGGATTTTCTCACGTGCCAATTCACGCGCCAAAGGAAGCGTCATCGCAACCACAGCACCTTTGGAAGCAGCATAAGCAGATTGACCAATTTGTCCATCATAGGCTGCAACTGAAGCAGTATTTACGATCACACCACGCTCTTCTTCACCTGCTTTTAATTCATATTTGGCAATGAGCTCAGCGGCAAAACGCAACATATTGAAAGTACCCGTTACATTGATATTCAAAACTTTTTGGAACAATGCCAATTCATGAATACCATCACGTCCAAGGACTTTTGCCGAAGGTCCAATCCCTGCACAATTGATTAAGCCATTAAGCTGACCATAATCTTGCTCAATCTGTTTAAAGAAACTTTCCACAGCTTGTTCATCGGTCACATCCAATTGAATGAAATGAGAATGTTCACCTAAACGCTTTTGCATTTCCTTGCCCAATTCATGATTCATATCAACCATGATGACTTTTGCACCTTGAGTAATTAAATGCGTAGCTGTAGCAGCACCTAAGCCAGAAGCACCGCCAGTGACAACAAATACTTTTCCTTGAATATTCATTTTTTATCCTTTTACATTTTCAGTATTTTTGAGCATTTTGTTTGTGCCTAATTCTTATGCTTTTGATATAGAATGAGAAGACAATTTTCAGTTTAATTTACACTCGACTTAAGACGCAGAGTAAACATTGTCAAGCTTGAGTACAATTTCCAAAAGTTGCATCCTGTTTGATGCATTTGGACAATTCTGATCGTAGAACAAAATAATGGATTTAAAGCAGAATAATCAATCAATTGAATTACACAAAGGAACGATCTCTATCAGTTTGGTAAACGAGGTTATTTCTTCTGTGAAAGATGCACATTGTGACATACATGCTATTTTGCATCAGTCTGGAATTCCACTTGAGCTTTTAGATGCACCTAAAGCACGTATTTCAATAGAATCTTTTGGACGATTATGGATAGAACTTGCTAATCAGCTCAATGATGAGTTTTTCGGCATGGATCGCCACCCAATGCGTCGGGGCAGCTTTAAACTACTTTCTGAAATGTTGATCCACAGTGAAAATTTACGAAAAGCTATTCAGTACATCACGCAATTTTTTAATAGTATTCTTGATGATGTTCAGAGCCAGTTATTCGTTCAGGAAAATTATGCTTATATTGTGATTAAAGATCTGAATGGAACTAAACCAATGTTTAGCTATGCCACTTATCTTATGCTGATCCATAGCTTAATGTGCTGGCTCTCTGGCCAAAGAGTCATCCTCAATCAAATTCAATTAAAATGCCCAGCGCCCTTAGATGATCAAGATTATAAAGTCAGGTTTTGTGAGCAAATCAAATATGGCTGTGATGAACATTATATTCAGTTCGATGCCAATTATTTAAACATCGCGATTAAACAAGATCGTCAATCATGGTCGAATTTTATAAAACAAACGCCTTATAACTTATTGGTCCGCTATAAAAACCCCAATTCAATCAGTACGATTATTCGTAAACAGCTCATCAATAGTTCACCATCGGAATGGCTTGAGATTCATGATTTAGCCAAACAACTCAACCTATCGGAAGCCACATTTCAACGGCGCTTAAAAGCTGAGGCTGTAAGTTACCAACAGTTAAAGAATGATATACGGCGTGATATTGCGATTGAATTACTTACACAAACCGATTATTCACTACAACAGATTAGTGATGAATTGGATTTTCACGATCCAAGTGCATTCCATCGTGCCTTTAAAAAATGGACTGGGGTAAGCCCTGGCGCATATCGTCATTTGCAAGAACATTAGACTGAACAGTCATTTGATATAGATTTAATTTAACTGTTTTATTTTTAAAATCTTATTTAAAGATAGACGAATTAAAATTCAAATAACACATTTACACTTATCTGAATAGAATTGCATTCACTGATTAAACAGGTTATTTTTCAATCAAATTTTGCATCATATGCAACCCACTCCTCTCCCTCGTTTAATCCGTTAAAGGTCTAAACATGCTTAAAATGTCCGATGTACTTGAACACCATCTTGTACAAAACTTTGCTCATGCTTTGAATTCTTCAACCGCATCATCAGTTGCTACTATTGAAGTAGACGAATTACTGAATCAAGCTATTTTGAATGCATCTGAGTTACAGCTTCAAAATGCAATTTCTGCATTTTTGATAGACAACGATGCTCTAGAACTTGCACATGCTTTGGATATTAGCCCTGAAAATATTCAAGCCATGCAATCGGGTGATGTTCTGAATCATGACTATCTTCACGATACAGCTAAAGTCGTTGCTCTGTGCCTAGCACTTGAAACCAATACTTTAGAGACCGTTGAAATTGCAGAATGCTTAACTGATTATCCAATGTAACTTTACATGTATTCATTTTTCTAAATTGCATCAATAAAAAAGCGACTCTTCAAGTCGCTTTTTTATTTGGAATCTGTTCTTTAATTCGGCCATTGCCCTAAGGTCACACGGTCATTACCGCCATAGTCTTTAACTGTACGAATTTTCTTAAATCCATACTTTTTGAAAACCTGCTGAACTGCATCACCTTGATCATAACCATGTTCAAGTGCAATCCAACCTTTCGCGGTTAATTGCTTTTTGCCATGTTGAATAATCAGTTCAATATCTGCCATACCGTGTTTGTCTGCAACCAAGGCACGACGTGGCTCAGTGGCTAAGTTTGGCATGTGT
The DNA here is from genome assembly GCF_059515925.1 of Acinetobacter sp. CY81. Classification (NCBI taxonomy): domain Bacteria; kingdom Pseudomonadati; phylum Pseudomonadota; class Gammaproteobacteria; order Moraxellales; family Moraxellaceae; genus Acinetobacter; species Acinetobacter sp. CY81. The sequence continues at coordinate 218,997 of NZ_JCAKNC010000001.1, read as the reverse complement.
TTATCATCTGCATCAATGTAAGGTGGATTAGACACAATCACATCAAAAAACTGATTTGGTTTTAAGGCTTTGTACCAACTACCCAAGGCAAATTTCACATGATTTAAATCATGTTGCTCTGCATTGTACTGCGCGACTTCAAGTGTCGGTGCATAGATATCTGTTGCCGTCACATCCCACTCAGGACGCTCACTGGCAAGTGATAATGCAATTGCACCCGTACCTGTACCCAAATCGACAATACGTGCATCTTCAGGTAAGTCTAAATGCAACACGGTTTCAACCAAGATTTCAGTATCTGGGCGTGGCACTAAAGTATCTTTAGTTACTTTTAAGTCCAATGTCCAAAAAGGCTGTGATCCTGTTACATATGCTAAAGGTTCACCCGCTTCGATGCGTTTAAGTGAATCCACATAAGTCTGTTCTTGTTCAGCCGTTAATTCTTGATCCTTTTTCATGACAAGATCAAAAGAATCAATTTTGGTGATATGTTCAAGTAACCACGCATTTTCTTGGCGTTCATAACTTTCTGCTTCACCACGTAAAGCCAATGCCTGTGCAATATTCACTTAACCACCATTCTGCTGTGCAAGCATCGCCAACTGATCCGCCTGATATTCACGATGTAAGCTATCTAGCATTTCAGTTAAATCACCTTCCATCACCGCATCTAGCTTATATAAAGTTAAGTTAATACGATGGTCAGTCATACGACCTTGGGAATAGTTATACGTACGGATTCGTTCTGAACGATCACCCGAACCAACCAAATCACGGCGCATTTCTGAGGTTGCCGCATCGGCAACAGCACGTTTGGCATTTTCTAAACGTGACACCAATAGCGCCATCGCTTTGGCTTTGTTTTTATGCTGTGAACGTTGATCCTGACATTCCACCACTGTACCTGTTGGCAAATGGGTAATACGAACAGCCGAGTCAGTTTTGTTAATATGCTGACCACCTGCACCCGAAGCACGGTAAGTATCAATACGCAATTCTGATGGATTAATTTCAACAGAAGTATCAACATCAATTTCAGGTAAGATCGCAACAGTACATGCAGACGTATGTACACGACCTTGCGACTCTGTCGCAGGAACACGTTGCACACGATGCGCACCACTTTCAAACTTTAAACGACCATAAACGCCATCACCATTAATCAGGCAAATGATTTCTTTATAACCGCCATGTTCACCTTCATTTTCAGAAAGGACTTCTATACTCCAGCCTTGAGATTCAGCATATTTACTATACATACGATACAAATCGCCTGAGAAAATCGCAGCTTCGTCACCACCAGTACCCGCACGAACTTCCAAATAAGCTGAATTGGCATCATTTGGATCTTTAGGAATCATCAAGATGTTTAAGTCAGCCTCAAGCGCTTCGATTAAAGATTTATTGTCTTTAATCTCTTCTTGTGCCATTTCTTTAAAGTCAGGATCTGAAAGCATTGCTTCAGCAGTTTCAATATCTTGTTCTGCTTGAGTGTATTTTTTCCAAACCGTTGTGATTTCACTTAAGTCACTATGCTCACGTGACAAGTTACGAAAACGCTTATTGTCCGAAATTACTTCTACATCAGCCAATAACGCTTCTAATTCTTCATGACGATCACAAAGTTGGTCTAATCGTAAACGTAACGATTCTTTCATTTTAAATAAGATCTCAAGCTAAGACCCAGTATCACTCAACAATAAGTGACACTAAGCGAATTCTAAATTAGCAATAGTTTAACGAGTCTAGGCTTCAAAAGACATATATATGTCATTTTCTCCATGATTTACCCATCACTGGTCATTCAAATTGGGGCTTAAAAGTTCATATTCAAAATCGATGATTTTCTACATTCTTCATAATTTCTTCTTATTAAGCGATTTTCAGCCTAGAAAATATTCAGTTGTAATATAAACACAACAATGCGCTACCAAACTGTAAAACTATGGCTTTGCTTCTACACATTTTGCGCTGAAGTTTTTGTTAAATTTGCTTCATCGAAATAAATATGAATAAGTCCACATTTTGGACATGGAGTGAACCATGAAAATGAATGTTATTTTAATCAGTGCTACTTTAGCTGCTTCATCAATGTTTGCTGTAAATGCGTATGCAGATAGTACAGCACGTGTTGCTGCTGCAAGTGCATTAGGCAGTGTTGCAGGTACAGCTCTAGGTAAAAATATGGGTGGCAATACAGGTGCGACGATTGGTGCTGCTTTAGGTGGTGCTGGTGGTGCGGCTGTTGCTAGTAATAAGCGTAACCGTACTGAATCTGCTATCGGTGGTGCATTAGGTGGTGGTGCAGGTTATACCGTAGGTAAAAACATGGGCGGTTCCAACGGTGGTTACATCGGTTCTGCTCTTGGTGCTGCGGGTGGTGCTGCACTTGGTAATAAAATTTCTAAAGACAAAGATTACGATTCTCGCCAAGATCGTAAATGGAAGAAAAAACGTAATCGTCGTCATTAATTCATTTGTGACGTCTTAAGCACCTTCGGGTGCTTTTTTATTACCCTCTATCTTCAATATCGCACGGCTCATTCAAATTATGACTACTCGACTTGATCGCATTAAGAATAAACTCGAAGCTTAAATAAAAAATAAAATTCGTATTTAGCAGTAATTTCATCATTCTGATAAATCATTTTATTGCTGTAATTTACTCTCGAAACATTTTAAAACATACAGACCGATCAACTGGCTATTAAAAGCATCTCTACGCCTTCAACCCTAGCTAAAAATGAAGACATTACGGAGAAAAAAATACAATTCGAAAACGATGCCTCCACGCTCTATGTGCGCTTTAACACTATATTGAATCTAACAGTTAAACAACGCACTTCGTAAGGAGTCAAAAATGAAAATCAATAAATTACTCTTCGGTGCTGTCATTGCAACTTCAGTGATGACAATGTCTACAGCACAAGCCAATAGCAATACACGTGTTGCCCTCAGTTCAGCGCTTGGTGGTGTGGTTGGTGCTGCCATTGGTCAACAAATGGGCGGTTCAACAGGTGCAATGATTGGTTCTGCACTGGGCGGTGCAGGTGGTGCTGCGGCTTCTGCGAATAAACGTGACCGTAATGGCGCAGCCATTGGTGCCGCATTAGGTGGTGTAGGTGGTTATACTGTTGGTAAAAACATGGGTGGTACCAACGGCGGATATGCAGGTGCAGCTATTGGTTCTGCAGGTGGTTCAGTTCTAGGTAAGAAAGTATCTGAAGACCGTCGTTATGATGATGGCTATGACAATCGTAATAACCGTTACGATGATCGTTATGACCGCCGTGATCGAGGCTACCGCACAAGTAACTATCGTTACAATGATCGTGATTATCGTAGTAGCCGTGGAGACAATGGTCGCCATCTGGGTTGGTACAAAAACGGTAAACGTTAATAATAGCCCTCGTCATTATAATCACGAAAATGATAAAAGCACCTTTGGGTGCTTTTTTAGTATGAGATCGATTGTTAAAAACTTGTATTTCATTACAGCTTTTATCCTAAGCACCAAACCAACGTAAGTACTAAAATATATGAGTTTTAAATCATTCTTATCAAAAGAACACCTAAAATCACAATATATCGTATTTATTCGATATACAAAATCATCATCTAGTCGTATGATTTAATCATCCTCTGCATAAGGGCATTCAAATGCGTACCTTAAAAGATATTAAATTTTCAGTATTAGAACTCGCCCCTGTACGTGATGACAAAAGTGTTGAGTTTTCTCTGAAGCATGCTTTAGATCTAGCTCAACATATTGAAAAATTAGGTTACGATCGTTTATGGTTGGCTGAACATCACAACATGGATGGGATTGCCAGTTCAGCGACAGCTGTTTTATTGGGTTATATTTTAGCAAATACTCAATCTATCCGAGTGGGATCAGGTGGCATCATGCTCCCCAATCATGCTCCCCTCGTGGTTGCTGAACAATTTGGAACGCTTGCAACGCTTTACCCCAATCGCGTTGAACTTGGATTAGGTCGAGCACCGGGTACAGATCAACATACCATGCGTGCATTACGTCGTGGACGTCAAGAAACTGAAGACCAGTTCCCAAGAGATATCTTAGAAATTCTCAGTTATTTTGATGATGCTCAACCGAATCAAAGAATTACAGCCACACCTGGTCAAGGTACTCACGTTCCAGTTTGGTTACTGGGATCAAGCCTATTCAGCGCCCAACTTGCAGCGAAACTTGGATTACCTTATTCATTTGCATCCCATTTTGCACCGCGAATGTTAGGGCAAGCGATTCAACTGTATCGTGAAAACTTTGAACCTTCTCAATATTTAGATAAACCTTATGTGTCTATGGGTGTGCCTACAGTCATTGCAGACTCTGATGAGGAAGCGGAGTATTTAGCGACAAGTGCTTATCAACGTGTATTGGGTTTAATGCGAGGACAAAGCCTCAAACTCAAAGCCCCGGTTGAGGACATGAATGCATTGTGGTCACCTGCTGAAAAAATGTCAGTTGATAATTTCTACGCTATGGCGCAAATCGGCTCACCAGAAACAGTCAAGCAAAGTTTAGAGCAACTGCTTGTGCCTTATGATGTCGATGAATTTATTTTTACTTGTGATATTTACGATACTGAGAAACGTAAATATAACTTTGACTTGTTGATGCAAATTAAAAATCAAAGCCATTAATAAATACTCTAAACTATTGTTTTAACAACAAAGCCTAATCAGATTAGGCTTTTTTTATTGACTGAAACTTTATTGAAATTCTTCATAATTCATCTTTAATCCAATGTATTGAAAATCCTTTTAATAGCTTTTTCAGGCGAAATAATTTATAAAAATAAACATGATAATAAAGAATACTGAGAATAATATGCAGCAATACATTAACAAACCTTCTTCAGCTTTCATCGCTGTAAGTTGGGTGGCGCTCATCGCTGGACTTGCCGCTTATTGCGTAGGATTATTTAATGCTCAAATGGCTTTGAATGAAAAAGGCTATTATCTAGTTATCATTCTGTATGGCTTATTTTCTGCTGTTTCACTCCAAAAAGTAGTTCGAGATAAATTAGAAGGCTTAAATGTCACCCCAATTTATCTAGCACTCTGTTGGGCTTCACTTGCAATTTGTATTGTGCTTTTAGGCATTGGTTTATTCAATGCGACCTTATTACTCAGTGAGAAAGGCTTCTACATGATGGCTTTTCTCCTTAGCTTATTTGGCGCTGTTGCCGTACAAAAGAACGTGCGTGACTTGGAATATCTACGTGTACACACACTCACTCCAGAAATTTCACACCAAATGCCAAATGATCCATTCAATAATGACAATCCAAACACTTAAAATATTCAAAAATTGACAATTTAGATCCATTTAAAAAATTAAATATCGATGAGCTTGAAAATTATTTTCTATTTTCAAGCTCATCGTCATTTAAGCCTATGGCTTCGATCAAAAACATCTGTTGTAAATGAATGCATTCATGTCTCTACTTTTAAATGCATACGTTTCTAAAAGCTCATTTTCAATACCTTTTAATAACTGACAATTTATTGTCAGACAAATTTGATTTGGAAATGACAACCAGATGTCCTTAAATGACACCCTATAAAAAATAATTAAAAGAATGTATTTATTTTCATGATTCAAATCATTGCCTTAGAGATATGGCAAAAATGTTCAGTTCATTTTTATATTTTATGCAAACTTGATCACATTATCGAATTGTAAAATTGAAGTATTAAAAAAATATGATGGAACAATCATGGCTTCAATTGATCTCGATAAAATGCTTGAAAAAGTCAAAAATACACAATGGACACTGTCTGATATTGACTGGGATGCTCCTGGGCGTGAGTTAGTCACTGCTGAACAGTGGCCAAAATTAAAAGACTTTATGGCAGATTTGATGTGGATTGAGCATGTAGGTGCTCGTGCATTTTCAGCCATGTCAAAAAAAGCCCCGACAGAAACCCTTCGTGAAATGTATGCCATTTTCCATGCTGAAGAACAGCGTCATGCCAATGCTGAAATGGCACTGATGAAACGTTGGGGGATGCTTGATGGTGATATTCCAAAACCCAATAAAAATTTACGATTAATCATCGAATGGTTAGACACCTATGCAGATGACATGCCCTTCTATATCTTGGGTGCGGTAATTCCAATGCTTGAAGTTGCACTCGATGGCGCACTGTGTACTTTCCTACTCGAAACCGTTGATGATCCAGTGTGTCACCAAGCCTTTGAACTGATCAATGGCGATGAGGCACGTCACTTAGGTGTAGGCTTTAGTGTTATGGAAGCACAAGGCATCAACAAAACCATGATCGAACTTGCCCAAATGGCTGCCCGAGCTGTAGATCCACGTATGCTTTTGGGTATTTTGGCTTACTTACCATTGATCAATAAAATGCGTGATAACGTCATCAAACTGGGTTTACCTGAAGAAAAACTTTATTCTGCCATGAATAAGTTTGCTCGTATTGGTGGTCGTACCGCTGAAGGTCGCCGCAACCCATGGTTCCAAATCATTCAATTCCACGGCAAAAATGTCGTAGATCGTAATAAAAAATGGTTCCATATGCCGGTTGATGCCATGGTAAAAGTGACTGATAAGATTCCAGAAAAATCTTTACCTAAAGTTCCAACTTGGATATATGAATTAACTGCAGAACCCAAAGCCGTTAGCTAAAACAACAATTAGGTATCTCTATGAATAAGGAAAAAATGAAAAACAAGGATGTTTTTTTTGAAAATTCGCCAGATCATTTTGAAAAGTATCAAGGTAAATTGATCTCGGCATCTGAAATCAAACAAACAGATTTTTCAGGTTTACGCGTTGCTATTATTGGTGCAAATCAACTGTCTGTAACGCATTTAGATCTGATCTGTCAAAGCGCTGAGTTCGTAAAAGTATTTCAAATTCGACCTCACTTTGTACTTCCACATACTGAAAAAGGGATTCAACGATTAATTTCACATCCTCTGTTAGTGAAAAACCGACGTTTATTTAACAATCGAGTGAAATCGTTACTGGCTATTCGTTATTTAGAATCTCAAGTAGCGGATGTTTGGTTACGTCGTCAATTGATGCCAAATTCTGCTTCTGAGAGAAAGGTATTTTTAAAGTCGGATACCTACTATTCAGCGCTGCAAAATAGCAACTGTAAACTAATCACTTGGCCTGTGGTAAAAATCACTAAAGAAGCGATTCAAAGTATGGAAGGTATTGAACATTTAGTAGATATCATTGTGCATACTTATGAATAGTCTGATGCACACTTACTAAAAATGATGCCGAAAACTATTCTTTAAATCATGATTACTATCGGTATAACAATGAAAAAGGAGCAACGTGCTCCTTTTCCTTTTTCACTTTTTGACGCGCAATAAAGCTGAATTCATGTATTTAATTCACTGTAATATTTACAATTCATTTGATAATCATAAAGTTCACCATTTTCATCATAGTGAAGTACCACTCGTTTTGAAGCTTGCATATCTTCAAGTTCTTGGGGAGTGATCGACAAGTATTTCGACAACATCGCATTATTCACATTGAGCACTATTTTCTTGGCATGTTGTTTTCGAAATCTAAGCCAATTAAAACTTGCCCATAACAATAGCGTTGCACCAAAAAATATAACCAATGCAGCTAACCACATAATATTTAAAAGTTGTACATCAAATTTTTCCGCAAAAATATAGTTTCTGATCAAATTCCCTTGGTAAAGCCAAAGGATTAAAGTAAATAAAGGAACAAATAAAAAACTCCAAAATGTCCAGCCCGTAAATTGCAATAAATAATGCCCTTGTTTATTTTTCACAAATTTCGACTGATCGATATACGGTGGTAAATCTAAGTCTTTATCTTCAATTAAATCATTTTTCAGTTTCATTTCATTCATTATTTACTCTCCTTTAAATCCACGGTCTGGGCTCACCCATCGCGCGCGCTTATTTCGATTAAAAAGTGCTTTAGGTACAGCAACCACAGTCGTCATTACAGAAAGCACCCAGAAAAAGATCGGATACCAGATCACCCAAAAATAGTTTCTAAAAAAGCGACCGTTGTCGTAGCGCTTATCAATCCAAAGGCTAATAAAGAATTGAACTAAGCAAGTAATTGCCAAAATCACGCCATACCATTGCGGCATGAGCGATTTAATTTGCCAACCTGTTGGATAGTCGATGAATAATCCTGTTAGGAATAAAAATACAATCAATAGAATTAAATAAGACCAAATCACACTGAGCATGCATTCAATTGCTACTGGCCACATTCCCATCATTTTGAAACTGAACATTTTAGGTAAATAGGTTTTAAGAACCTCTACTCCACCTTGCGCCCATCGAACTCTTTGCTTCCACAGCCCTGAAAAAGTTTCTGGCATGTAGATATAACAAAGCGCATTGGGAACATAATGAATTTTCCACTTATCAATTTGGATTTTCCAAGAAATATCAATATCTTCAGTGATTTTATCTGGCGACCAAAAACCGACACGCTCTAATGCGGTTTTACGAAAACCTGCGATGACGCCAGATACAGTAAAGATACGCCCATAGGTTCGTTGAGCCCGTTTGATCAGCCCAATAATCGATGAAAACTCACCCACTTGTAACTTACCTAAGATACTAGAACGATTGAGAATTCTCGGATTTCCTGTCACAGCACCGACATGCCCAAAGTTCAGTAAATGATGCATCATCCATAACACCGCATGTGGATGTAATAAGGCATCTCCATCAATACAAATCAGATATTCATATCGACTGACCATTGCCCCTGAACGCAGTGCATAAGCTTTACCCTGATTATTGGCTAGATGTACGACGCGCAGCTGTTCATGCTCTTTAACCAATTCATCTAAAATCGCAGCAGTCTGATCTGAACTACCGTCATTCACGGCGATCACTTCAAACTTTGGGTATTGAGTTTGTAGAGCATAACGAATGGTTTCTCTTACTTGCTCATCTTCGTTAAAGCAAGGAATGATGATACTCGCACCTTCTTGGCTTGGCTCAGGTAAGGCTCTTTGTCTAAATTCATATTTAAAGAAAAACCATAATCCACCGATCATCCATGTCCATGCCATCACTAGTGGATATAAAAATGAAAATGAAAATATAAAATCAACAATACTCATTTCTTGACTCCTTGCTGAGAGTCAATTTGAAATGGATCTCGATAAAGTAATGTGCTTGAATTTAAACTGAGCGGTGTGTACAAATATTGATGAACCTGTTGAGCATTTGCAAAACCGTAGTTTGATATTGCCAACTTTTGAATACCTGCTCGTTGTAAGTGCTGTAATTGCTGACTTAAAAGCGGCCAATCCTTTTGTTGTTTAATATCGTCATTATTGATCGTCACCATTAATTTGGTTTTCTCTAAAGCGCTGAAATGATTCAACTGCTCAATAAAAGATTTCAATAGTTTCGGATCATCAAGACTGTCTATTTCAAAATTGATCAATGAAAAGTCATTTTTTAAAGCATCAACAACTGTACTCAATGGTTGGCTTTCGCTATTGACGTAATTGAGCTGTATATAAAAATTTTGACTGTTACTGCTGTTTAGATATTGATATGTTCTTTTTTGAATCGCATCACTTAAATTGAGCACTGCATTCAAATCAGACTGACAAGCAGTGTCTAATCCTTGCTTATTATTAAAGATACATGCCAAACGATTTTCAGCATTCAGCATAATGCCATCGATACCTTTATTATTTTTAACCAAATCTTCGGCTAAATCGACAACCAATAAAGGCTTTGATGGATCTGGATAAATCGGGAGCTGTGCAGTTACACGATTAAAGACGCGTGTTCTTGCCTGCCAAGTCACTCGATTTAATAGATCCTGATCTAATTGCAAATGCGTTGTCGGGAAATAAGCTTGGTCATAAACTCCATTTTTATTTGGATCAGCAAGAACTTTAAGAATCAAAGTATTACTAGATAAAGCACTGATTTGATTCAATGCTAAACCTAATATTTGATTTCCCTGTTCTACATTTTCAGATTTGAATTGCTTTAAATCCACCGTTACCGCACGAATCGGATTGTAATTTGCAAGTTGTTGATTATTTACAAACTCTGTCATTTGTTGATGTAAATCTTCAGCGGTTGGGTTATTCATCACCAAGCCACGCTGATAAATCGCATCGCTCTTTTTATTTGGTGTGTCTACCCCCAAACTAAAGGACAAAGGAAAGCCTGCCTGAGCAGCAATCCGAGTTGTTTCAGGATTAACCGCACCGTAAGGCCAAATAATCGCTAGGGAATCAATACCCAGTTCTTTAGTCAGTATGTCTTTTGATTTTTTTAAATCGTAATACAGTCTTTGCTGATATTCAGCATCAGTCTCATAACGTTTCATTGTTGGAAAATATTGATGCGTTAAGGCTGCGGGTTGCTGATTGCCTTGAGGATTCGCCAATACCCCTTTATGCATATCATCAGAATGACTCGCAAACTCAACTAAACCTGATTTTTTCATCTCGCGCATTTGCGCCCAAGTCATCAAGTTTCCTTTACCATACGCTTCATAAGCCGCTTGTGTATTTCCATTGGTCCAACTGGTCACAATCGCAAAGACCACAGGAACTTTATACTGCTGAATTAAAGGATAGACATGGGTGTATCCACTTAATGCGCCATCGTCAAAACTAAGCACAACAGCATTTTCAGGTAATGGTGTGCCATTTTTTTTTGCTTCAGCAATTTCCTTTAAACTGATCGGATGCCATGGTGAATCTTTTAACCATTCAAAAAATTGCACCAAGTTTCGTGTACTGACTGCATAAACATCTTTATCACCCTGTTTCAGTACATCATCTCTAACATCATGAAAAGTGAGTCCAATAAAAGTACGTTCAGCCGATTTATCCTGATTTTTTTCTTGTGCAAAACTTTGAGAATGACAAAGTGCTATCGCCATAAACATTGAGCTGAGTTTGATTTTTGTTTTCATTAGAATTTCCCCTCAAAGCCCAACTGGCCATACCATTTTTTTTCTTTTTCACCATCGTAGGGATGCATTCCCCAGCCAACACCGTATTGAAGTCCCCAGGTACGTGTTAATTGCCATTGATGCCCATAACGGATATCGACTACAGGCTCTGCATCAAACTGACTTTGTTTATAAAAACCTGTGGTTAATGAAAATTTCTGCGTCAATGATTGTTCGTACTCACGCCAAGTTAACCAATCATGGTTAAAATCGATGCCGACACTGATACTTTCTTTCGGGCTAAAGTAAGAGGTTTGGTCTAAGCTATTTCGACCTAAATAACTGGATATGCCAAACTGAGTCTTATGATGAGGTTGCATGAACATATTTTGCTGATAACGCACACTAAGCTCTTGTCTCAAGTTTCCATCACTTATATCTGTTGCCTGATATTGCAAAGAAGCTTGTTTTGATTCATTGGCTTGCCAAGATAAGCCTGCTGTATAGGACTGAGCATCTTCATTCAGTTTAAGTGCTTGTAATGGAATGTCAGATTGCGTTGAAAAACCCAAGTTATATCGCCAATAATCATCAAGACGATGATTCCAATTCACATCAAACCCGAAATGATCCCCATTTAAATCTTGCGACGCCATAAAAGAGAAAGACTTTTGTTGTGAATCCCACTCTGCCCCAATACCTAAACGCTCATCTCTAATTTTTCCATCACGGTAATCCCCCATTCGATGCTTATATTGGGTAAAAATGCGGTAATTATCTTGAACCCATGGTCCATTCAAACGAGTAATAGATTCAAAATCCCTTGTACCTTTTAAACTTTCTAAGACCTGATTTTGATTGGCTTCACTATGCGAAAAACGAGAGTCGTGTGAAATTGAAAAGCGCTCACGATCTGCAAGCTCTTTATTACTTTTAATCACACTGGTATCTGTTGGATAACGCTGATTCAATTGATTGTTCTGGTCACGCCAAGCTGAAATATTGCCCAAAGCTTGCTGATTTTGCATTTGATTGATCAACGTGCTTTTCGACAGTGGTTGTATACCATTTAAACGACCTAATGTTTCTTGAGCCTGTAAAGGCTTTTCACGCCAGCGTTGTATGCGGACTAGGTTATTAATGACTTCCTCATTATTCGGAGCACGTTGAATTTTTTGATTTAAATTTTGTTCCGCAGCATTTAAATCATTGGAATATGCAAGCGACAACGCCTTTAAATTTTCGTAATCATTCCGCTCAGGATGAACTCGCTTATCCACCCCTTTAGCCAAACTGTATTGAAAAGTTGGTATTTTAGAATCAATATCTTTAATTAAAGCATTAGCTTGCTCATAGTCTTCCTGTTCAATCAGTGCGTAATATAAAGAGGTATATACATTCATATCCGCATAGTTTTTTTCTGTTAGCAGTGATTTATAGACTTGCTCTGCTTTCGCCGGTTGTTGTGTCGACAAATACGCATCTGCAATCGAATGCCTCACATAAGCAGGCATTTCATTGATTTGCAGACCCAGTCCACGACTTACCTCAAGTACATCTTGATGACGACTTCGATAACTCAGCGCATAAATATATTCATATTGAAAACGACGATATAAATTAGGATCTTGCTTCAACTCAGGATCAAGCACTAATGCATGTTTTAAAACCTGATCCAGTTGTGCATAGCTCTGAACATCTGCCTCACCTTGATAGGCTAAATGTTTTTGGCTTTTAATCGCATTTTTAATACTTTCAGAAAACTGTCCCAACAATGCCTGTCTTCTGACTGTATGTGTTGAATCCAATGCTGGATTTTTTTGGATCAATGCTAAAACTTGCTGATAAGCACCTAATGCCATGAGTACATTGAGATATTCTTGCTCTGATGCAGTATTGGCAGTCTCAATATTACTTTTACGAATCACAGCTAAAGCCTGAATAGGCTGATCGCTGATTCGATATGCATAAGACAATTGATTCAACTGATCATGATTTAACTGTTCAATGTCTATTTTTTTAAGTTGCGCTATTGCTTCAACTTTTTTCTGATTTTCAGCCAGTAAAACAGCCTTTAATATTTCTAAATATGAGCTGTTATTCTTTTTTTGAAATAGATCTAATACATTTAAGGCAATTGGGAACTGCTTTTTATCTCGATATGCTTTGATCAGCGGCAATTGTGCATAAACTGGAAAATGTTCAGGCTGAATATGCTGCAACCATTTCTGATCTTCTTCTAGATATCGCTTATTTTGTAGTGCGAGTAAGAGATAATCAGCGATTAGTTTTTGATTATTTGGTGCTTTTTCCAGTAATTTTCTAAGTTCAACAATTCCTGCATCCACATTGCCCTGTTTAATTGAAATAACAATCGCTTCTCGCTGTTGATCAATTTCATTTATATGCTGATCCGGAGCTGCCTGAAGATTCGTTACCGTTAATGTACATAGCGTTATAGGTATAAAAGACTTCAAATAATAAAAATCAAATCTGGGTTTCATTCTAAAAATTCACTTGTTGTTCTTCGCAAAAGTGTGACTCATTTCACACTTTATGGATGGTATTCAAATGACTTAAGAATTATCGTTATCTAATGTAATGTGAAAAAACACGCTAAAAATCATTTAATTTCTTTAATTCAATCGATTATTAAAAAAATCAAAATCCGACATTTGTAATTACTTATACTATTTATGGTTATTTTGTAATATTGCGTAAATTTAATGAGATTAATTCTCTTCTTCGTAAAGATAATTAACTTTGAAAATTGATATTTTTTAAGTGAACCATGGCTTAATAATTTTATTTATTGTCATTTAGGTCAATAAATTTAACTTTAAGCCCCCTACTTTACACATGTGTTCTTCTTGAAGAACCTCCCAAGAGGCAAGTTAAACTTATTTATATAAATTTACGCTTTCCCCATAGTTTTAACCATTTATCGGAATCATAATTAGATTGACCATTGCTGAATAATTACAAAGGATTGAAATCCTAAACTAGCAATGCGAATTTGCTAAAAATTGCTTTTAACTCACTTTAAAAAATTTAAAACAATCTAAAAAGTTTAAAGCTAATCCATATAAAATTTCTTCAAAGACCCTTTCTAAAACAATTAAGCCAGCAAATGCTGGCTTAAAATAAATGAACTAAATTGAAAAAAATTGATCAACCGATTCTACGCTTTAATCCAGTCATTTGCAGAACGCGGGTAGAAATCTCTTCAATCGACATTTCAGAAACATTTAAATACTTAATCCCTTCTGAAATATAAATACCTTCTACTGCGCGAAGCTCCATTTCACACTGTCTAAAGCTTGCATAACGACTATTGGCTTTACGTTCAGTACGAATTGCGACTAAACGCTCTGCATCAATCATTAATCCAAATAATTTATGTTTATGCTCTTTAAGAACTGAAGGTAAACGATTGTCATCCAAATCTTCTTCAGTCAATGGATAGTTCGCAACACGAATACCAAATTGTAGAGACAAATAAATAGAAGTCGGTGTTTTTCCAGAACGAGATACACCAATCAAAATCAGGTCTGCTTTATCGTAATGACGAGTTCGCGCGCCGTCATCATTATCCAGTGCAAAATGTACTGCATCTATACGTGACTTATATGACTCAGAGTCAGTAACAGCATGCGTTTGTCCGACTAAAGTCGTAGGTGATGTTCCTAGCTCTTCCGACAGCTTACTAATCATCCCTTCAAAAACATCAAGGTTAACTGCATTAGCCGTATTGATGATATCTCGTACGTACGGATCGACCAATGTATCAAACACTAAAGGCAATTGACCGTCACTTGCTGAACGCGTGTTAATCTCAGCAACCACGCCCATTGCAGCCTCTTCCGTAGTGATATACGGAATAATATGAATATCAAAATCGACATGAGGAAATTGTGCCAATAAAGAATGTCCAAGTGTCTCTGCTGTAATTGCAGTTCCATCGGAAATAAAAAAAACACTTCGCTTTATCTCTTTACTTTCTGACATTAAAATACTCCTCATTTATTTGTCTAAGTGCTATATAATCTTTATAGTAAACTGATCTTACATGAGTGTCGCTTAGTAAAATAAGTTTGCTAAGTTTTATTGAAAATATCATGCCAAGATAGTGATTAATACTGCATAAGTGGAGTAACAACTTTGGAAGCACGCGTAATCGGTCTGGAAAAACTGGGTAAGCACGACGTTGAAATCGTCGGTGGTAAAAACTCATCCCTTGGAGAAATGATTAGCCATTTAGCAAATGCTGGCGTATCAGTTCCAGGTGGATTTGCAACCACGGCTAACGCGTATCGCGAATTCCTAGAGCAAAGTGGCCTAAATGCTAAAATTTCAGCTGAATTGAAACAATTAAACGTTGAAGATGTTAATGCGCTTGCAGAAACAGGTGCAAAAATTCGTCAATGGGTTGTAGATACTCCGCTTACGCCAGCTTTAGAAAAAGAAGTACGTGATGCATTTGCTGCATTATCAAACGGCAACCCTGATATCGCGGTTGCCGTTCGTTCATCTGCAACAGCTGAAGATCTTCCAGATGCTTCATTTGCGGGTCAACAAGAGACTTTCTTGAACATTCGTGGCATCGATAACGTGCTGATCGCGATCAAAGAAGTGTTTGCATCGCTTTATAATGACCGTGCAATTGCTTACCGCGTACACCAAAACTTTGACCATGACATCGTTGCTTTATCTGCGGGTATCCAACGTATGGTTCGTTCAGAAACTGGCGCTGCTGGTGTAATGTTTACACTAGATACAGAGTCTGGTTTCCGTGATGTTGTATTTATTACTGCATCTTACGGTTTGGGTGAAATGGTTGTACAAGGTGCAGTTAACCCTGACGAATTCTACCTATCTAAACCACTTCTCAATGCAGGCAAACATGCTGTATTACGTCGTAACTTAGGTTCTAAACACCAAAAAATGATTTATGGTGAAGAAGCGTCTGCTGGTAAATCTGTATCAATCGTTGATGTTGATAAAGCTGAACGCCAACAATTCGCTTTAAATGATCAAGAACTTCAAGAACTTGCTAAACAAGCACTTATCATCGAAAACCATTACGGTGCTCCAATGGACATCGAATGGGCAAAAGATGGTGATGACGGTTTAATCTACATCGTTCAAGCGCGTCCTGAAACTGTAAAAAGCCGTGAAAATGTCGGCACAATGGAACGCTACCTTCTTAAGCAAAAAGGTACTGTACTTTGTGAAGGTCGTTCAATTGGTCAGCGCATCGGTTCAGGTCGTGTACGTATCGTTTCTTCAATTAAAGAAATGGACAAAGTACAAGACGGTGATGTTTTAGTATCTGACATGACTGACCCAGATTGGGAACCAGTAATGAAACGTGCTGCTGCAATCGTAACGAATCGTGGTGGTCGTACTTGTCACGCTGCAATTATTGCACGTGAATTAGGCGTACCAGCAATCGTAGGTTGCGGTAATGCAACAGAAGTGCTTGTAGATGGTCAAGAAGTGACTGTTTCTTGTGCTGAAGGCGATACAGGTTTCATTTACGAAGGTGCTTTGGATTTTGAAATTCAACGTAACTCAATTGAATCAATGCCTCCTTTAGAATTCAAAGTCATGATGAACGTCGGTAACCCTGACCGTGCATTTGACTTTGCTCAAATTCCTAACGAAGGTATCGGTCTTGCACGTTTAGAATTCATCATCAACCGCATGATCGGTGTACATCCAAAAGCATTACTCAACATCGACAGCTTACCACGTGAAACTCGTGCTGCTGTAATGACACGTACTGCAGGTTATGCATCTCCTATCGAATTCTATGTGGAAAAATTGGTTGAAGGTATTTCTACACTTGCCGCTGCATTTGCAGACAAGCCAGTGATTGTTCGTATGTCTGACTTTAAGTCAAACGAATATGCGAACTTGATCGGTGGTAAGTTATACGAACCTGAAGAAGAAAACCCAATGTTGGGCTTCCGTGGTGCGAGTCGTTATGTATCTGACAACTTCCGTGATTGCTTCGAGCTTGAATGCCGTGCATTGAAAAAAGCACGTGACGAAATGGGCTTAACCAACATTCAAATCATGATTCCTTTCGTACGTACAGTTGCAGAAGCGAAACGTGTAATTGAATTGTTAGCACTGAATGGTCTTAAGCGTGGTGAAAACGGTCTTAAAGTGATCATGATGTGTGAATTACCAACCAATGCATTATTGGCTGATCAATTCCTTGAGCATTTCGATGGTTTCTCTATCGGTTCTAACGACTTGACTCAACTAACACTTGGTCTAGACCGTGACTCAGGTATTGTGTCTCACTTATTTGACGAACGTGATCCAGCAGTAAAAGCATTGCTTTCTCTTGCAATCAAAGCTTGCCGTAAAGCAGGTAAATATGTAGGTATCTGTGGTCAAGGTCCTTCTGACCACCCTGATCTTGCATTATGGTTAATGGAACAAGGTATCGACTCAGTTTCTCTTAACCCAGACTCTGTATTAGACACTTGGTTCTTCCTTGCAGAAGAAAAGACTAAACAAGCTTAACAAAACGTGTTAAAAAAAGACCCATTCATGGGTCTTTTTTTTCCCTATAATTTTTTCATTCGTATTTTGTTTTTGAGATTCTAGTTTTATGCAAATTTACTTGGCGCGAAATAATCAACAAGCTGGGCCATATACAGTTGAGCAGATCAATCAAATGTTACAAAGCCAACAAGTGTTGTTGACAGACTTGGCTTGGTATCAAGGTATGCCTGAATGGAAAGCTTTAGGTGAACTCACACAAGGTAAACTTGAGTTTCAACCCGCAGGATATGTTCCCAATGCTCCATTTGGAAATACTCAAACGAATGAAACAACATACCAAAACCCATCTATTCAAAATGTCAGCGTAAATAAAAAGCAGGAAAGCACTGAGCTTGCATCGATTGGTTCACGTGTACTTGCTAAGGTTTTAGATTTACTTCTTTGGATTCCTGCTCTTGCTATACCATCATTTTTCTTTCAAGAAGGTGATTTAACTAAGTTACAAGCCATCCAACAAAAAATGCAAGCGGCTCAATCTTCTGATCAAGCCGTACAACTTCAACAAGACCTTTTTAATTTGATTCCTGTTGAAGCGTGGCAAGCCATGGCGGTCTATATTGTGGTCATGTTGATTGCTCAAGCACTTTTATTGGCAAAAACAGGACAAAGTCTAGGCAAAAAAGTTACTAAGATTCAAATCGTCGATGCCGAAAATGGTGAAAAAGTAAACTTAATGCGTTCATTTACGCTAAGAAGTGTGATTTTCATTATTTTAAACATGCTATTCATGCCGTTCATTACCATTATCGACCACCTATTTGCATTAAGTCAAAAGCGTCAAACTTTGCACGACAAATTAGCAAAAACGAAAGTCGTAAAGCGTTAAAAGTGAAGTAAGGGATGCTCAGGCATCCTTTTTTATACCTATGATTTATATCAATAAAAATTAGAAACACCGTTTAATTCTGACCAATAAAATCGGGTTTATCTCAAGCACTTTATGCCACTTTATGTATAGCTTAGTTGGATTGATTAGGGCATAATGCCCTACAACGTAGCGGTGTTTCATTATTGGGAAGACTCATGCATTGAGAATATGAATTTTCAATCATGGAACACTTTAATCGCTATCCCATAATTTTATTAGGGAATGGGACTCTTCACCGAGGTTGTAAAATGAGACAAACAATTTTAGCTGTATTGTCTTTATCTGCGATCGCTGCACTCTTAACTGGGTGTGGTGGTGATATGGTACTTCTAAACTCAAAAGGTCCAGTCGCTCAAGGTCAATCTGATCTTATGATGACTGCGATCTATTTAATGCTGTTGGTGGTCATTCCATCAGCACTTATGGCATTGTGGTTTGGTTGGAAATATCGCGCGTCAAATAAAGATGCAGACTATGAACCTACTTGGGCACACTCTACTGCGATCGAAATCGTAGTTTGGGGTATTCCCGTAATTATTATCGGTATTCTTGCATGGTTAACTTGGTGGGGTTCTCACAAGTATGACCCTTACCGTCCAATCGAAAGCGATAAAGCACCATTAACGATTCAGGTTATTTCTGAACAGTTTAAATGGATTTTTGTTTATCCAGAACAAAACATTGCAACAGTTAACGAAGTACGTTTCCCAGAAAAAACTCCAGTTAACTTCAATATCACTTCTAACTTCACAATGAACTCATTCTTCATTCCGCAGTTAGCAGGTCAGATTTATGCAATGGCAGGCATGCAAACTCAACTTCACATGTTGGCTGATAACCAAGGCGTTTACCGTGGTTTCTCTTCGAACTACTCAGGTTACGGCTTTACACAAATGCGCTTCCTAGCTCATTCTGTGTCTGACGCACAATTTGCTGAATGGGTATCTGCAGTTAAAGCGGGTAATGGTACTTCTGTAAATGCTGATGCTGTACAAAAAGGTATCCTAGACAAAGTTGAATTTGCAACCTTGCGTGATGGTAACCGTGGTAAGAAACAGATTGAAGCAATCATCGCTAAAGCATCTACGCCTGAAGAAAAGGCTGCTGCACAAGCAATGAAGCCATATCCTACTCAACCACATCCAGTGACTTATTACTCTTCAGTAGAACCTAAGCTGTTCGAATCAGTAATCAATAAGTATATGAGCAACTACCACGGTGATGATCATTCATCAACTCAGGTAGAAGCGACTGCACATGATACTGCTGCTTCTGAAGTTACTGTTAATGCCGAACAACCTGCTTCTCAAGTTGTGGGGGAATAAGACATGAACTTATTAGGTAAGTTAGGTCCAGATGCAATTCCGTACGATCCAATCGTATTGGCTACAGTTGCAATGATGATCTTAGGTGGTATCGCAATCGTTGCAGGTATCACTTACTTCAAAAAATGGGGCTACTTGTGGAACGAATGGTTCACATCGGTAGACCATAAAAAAATTGGTATCATGTACCTACTTGTATCTGTAGTGATGCTTGTACGTGGTTTCGCGGATGCGATCATGATGCGTCTTCAACTGTTCCTTGCAAAAGGTGGCGGTGAAGGTTATTTACACCCAGAACATTACGATCAGATCTTTACTGCGCATGGCGTAATTATGATCTTCTTCGTGGCAATGGGTCTAGTTGTGGGCTTAATGAACATCTCTGTACCTTTACAGATTGGTGCTCGTGACGTTGCCTTCCCATTATTAAACTCTTTAAGCTTCTGGTTATTCGCTGGTGCTGCTGGTTTGATGATGGCTTCTCTAGCAATTGGTGAATTCGCTGCAACAGGTTGGATGGCTTACCCTCCTCTGTCTGGTATCGAATACTCTCCAGGTGTTGGTGTTGACTACTATATTTGGGCACTTCAGATTTCTGGTCTTGGTACACTTCTTACTGGTGTTAACTTCTTCGTTACCATCATTAAAATGCGTGCGCCTGGCATGGGTCTTATGGATATGCCGATCTTTACGTGGACATCTTTATGTACCGCTGTATTGATCATTGCATCATTCCCAGTATTAACAGCAACTATTGCAATGTTAACGCTTGATCGTTACTTCGGTTTCCACTTCTTTACAAATGACATGGGCGGTAGTCCAATGTTGTACGTAAACTTGATTTGGACTTGGGGTCACCCAGAAGTATATATCTTAGTTTTACCAGCATTCGGTATCTTCTCTGAAGTTACTTCTGTGTTCTCGCGTAAAGCTTTGTTCGGTTACAAATCAATGGTTTATGCAACTATCGCAATCACTGTGCTTGCTTTCGTTGTATGGGTTCACCATTTCTTCACCATGGGTGCAGGTGCTAACGTTAACGCGTTCTTCGGTATCATGACTATGGTTATTGCGATCCCGACGGGTGTTAAAATCTTCTCATGGTTATTCACCATGTATAAGGGTCGTATTACATTCACATCACCTATGTACTGGACAATTGGCTTCCTAGTTACTTTCGGTATCGGTGGTTTGACTGGTGTATTAATGGCTGTTCCACCTGCGGACTTCCTTGTACACAACTCTTTATTCTTGATCGCTCACTTCCATAACGTAATTATTGGTGGTGTTGTATTCGCTATGTTTGCGGGTATCACGTTCTACTGGCCGAAAATGTTCGGTTGGCAGTTAAGCGAATTCTGGGGCAAAGCGTGCTTCTGGTTCTGGTTCTTCGGTTTCTACTTTGCGTTTATGCCGCTTTATATCCTTGGTTTCATGGGTATGACTCGTCGTTTAAACTCTTACGACAACCCTGAATGGGATCCGTACATCGCTATCGCACTTTTTGGTGCTGTATTAATCGCAATCGGTATTGCTTGTTTCATCTTGCAAATCGTTGTGGGTTACTTACAACGCGAAAAAACTTTAGACGTTACTGGCGATCCATGGGATGCTCGTACGCTTGAGTGGTCGACTTCATCTCCATCTCCATTCTATAACTTTGCGATTGTTCCTGAAGCTAACGGTATTGACCGTTTCTGGACTGACAAAGAGAATGGCGTAGCTTATGCTCGTCCGACTAAATATGAAGACGTTCACATGCCAACAAACCGTGCTGCTGGTTTCGTTATCGCTATGTTCATCACTGTTATGGGCTTCGCGTTAATCTGGCACATTTGGTGGTTAGTTGTCGTTACTTTCATTGCTTCTATCATCAGCTTCATCGTGTCTTCTTTCACTAAGAAAGTGGATTACTATGTTCCTGCTGCTGAAGTTGAACGTATCGAAAACGAACGTTATGCATTACTTGAAAAACACTTGAAGAAGGACTAAGGATATGGCTGAAGTACTTCATCACGACAACCACGGACATGATGAACATCATCACGATGATACTGACATCACTGTCTTTGGTTTCTGGACCTACTTGATGAGTGACTTGATTTTATTCGGTACACTCTTCATCGCGTTCGCTGTATTAAGCAGTCATATTCCACCTGGCACACCAAGTGCAAAGGATCTTTTTGCAGATTCTTTAGGTTTCGTTTTAACTGAAACTTTCGCGCTTTTGATTTCTTCTGTGACTTTTGGTTTTGCAGTACTTGCTTCATACAAGAAAAATGTAGGTCAAGTTTTAACTTGGCTCGGCGTTACTTTTGTATTTGGTGCAGTCTTCATCGGCATGGAACTTTATGAATTCAATCATTTAGTTCACGCTGGTCACGGTCCAAGCGTAAGTGCGTTCTTATCTGCGTTCTTTACCTTAGTAGGTACGCACGGTATCCACGTAACTTCAGGTTTAGTGTGGATGATCGTTTTAATGATTCAAATCAAGAAAAATGGTTTGACTACAATTAACACGCGTCGTCTAGCTTGCCTAAGCTTATTCTGGCACTTCCTTGACATCGTATGGATCTGCGTATTTAGCGTAGTGTACTTGATGGGAGTATTATAATGAGTCATGACCATAATGCTGCTGATGCTTCACACGGTAACGTAAAGCAATACACGATTGGTTTTATCGTTTCTATTCTATTGACTGTAGTTCCTTTCTACATGGCAATGAATAGCGAAGATTTTAGCCGTGGTGCAATTATTGCAGTTATCGGTATTACTGCTGTTGCTCAGGTACTTGTACAATTAGTTTACTTCTTGCACATGAACTCATCTGCTGAACAACGTTGGAACGTGATTGCATTTATCTATACAATTCTAACTATTGCTGTTTTATTAGTTGGTTCTGTATGGATCATGAACTACTTACATTCAAACATGATGATCTAAACTGATCGGCATGTTTAAAAAGTATTTATTCCTGACTAAGCCAGGAATTCTCTTTGGTAACTTCGTTACCACTTTGGGTGGCTACTTTGTAGCTACCCAAGGTTCTGTAGATTTCCTTCTCCTGCTTCTTACCCTTCTTGGTACAACACTCGTTGTTGCATCCGGATGTGTGGTTAATAATATTATTGACCAAGACATCGACCAAAATATGCAACGCACTCAAAATCGTGCATTGGTTAAAAAATCAATTTCTGTTCCTGTCGCTTTTGTTTTTGCAATAGTACTTGGCGTTCTTGGTTTTGGCATATTGTGGTTTTGGGTAAATGCGTACGCGTTCTTATTTGCCGTTATTGGTTTTGTCGTATATGTTGGTTTTTACAGCTTATGGACAAAACGAACAACGATTCACCAAACGGTTGTAGGTAGTATTTCTGGTGCAGCACCACCAGTGATTGGCTATACCGCTGTAGCGAATCAATTCGATATAGGCGCTTTGCTGATATTCCTAGGATATGCACTGTGGCAAATGCCCCATTCATGGGCCATTGCAATTTATCGTTTCGATGACTACAAAAATGCAGGCATCCCGATTCTACCTGTCGCACGCTCTATTCAGCGTACGAAAATAGAATCACTGATCTATGTCATATTGTTTATCGTTGTCATGAACGGTTTATTCGTATTTGGTTATACGAATTGGATCTATCTTGTTGTATTGAATGTTTTAAGCTTTTACTGGCTTTATCTGAGTATTATTGGTTTCAAAGCCGAAGATGATCAGCTTTGGGCTAAAAAAACTTTCTTATTTTCAGTCATATTGATCACCGTAATTAGCATCTGCTTTAGCTTTACCTCTACAGCACCTATGACAGAGATTGTATTTTTTTAAAAAGATAGAGTTTTACTCTATCTTTTTTTAATCAAAAAAAGCATGCTGTTTAAGACCAAGTTTCACGTTATAAAGAACAAAGTCTCTAACTTATAATTCAAATGAGTCCATTCACTTTAAATTAAGCATATCCATTTTAGATTCATCTTTATTGAACCATCATCAATTCCCTGCTCATTAAATCTACGCACCACTACAACACCTACTCATAATCCCAGCAATATAAAAATCAGACATGCTTTATCTTGAATTTACATAAATAAAGCTACCTACTAAAAGTAAGTAACTTTCAATTCAGTTTAAAGATAATCCAGCTAAACTTTTTATTGATAATCTTCGTGCCATCCTTGTAATTCAAAGCCAAAGTGCCTAGAATACAGCTTCGCAATTTTTTGCGACGCAATTTTTATTGTCTGATGAATAATTCTTTATTTATTAGACTGTTTAAATTGTGACTCCTTGCTTCTAACAATTTAAGTTAGGGGCTGCATAAAACCGTAAGGAGCTGACAATGCGTCACTACGAAATCGTAATTCTGGTACACCCAGACCAAAGCGATCAAGTTGTGGGAATGGTAGAACGCTACATTTCTCACATCAAAGATGCTGAAGGTCAAATTCACCGTCTTGAAGATTGGGGCCGTCGCCAATTGGCTTACCCAATTAACAAAATTCACAAAGCGCATTACATTTTAATGAACGTTGAATGTAACCAAACTACGCTTAATGAATTGGAAGAATTATTCCGTTACAACGATGCTATTCTTCGTAACGTTATTATTCGTCGTGAAAACGCAATCACTGAAGAGTCTTTATTGGCTAAGAGTGCTGAAGAAAAACGTGCGCGTAAAGCTCAACGTGAAGAAGCACAACAAGCTCAAGACTCTGCTGAAGCATAAGGAGAACATTCAATGGCACGTTTTTACCGTCGTCGCAAGTTCTGCCGCTTTACAGCTGAGAAAGTTGCTTACATCGACTACAAAGATATCGATACTTTAAAACAGTACATCACTGAAAACGGCAAGATTGTTCCTAGCCGTATTACAGGTACTAAAGCTCGTTACCAACGTCAATTAGCGCTTGCTATTAAACAAGCTCGCTACTTGTCTTTGATTCCTTACACTGACAATCATAAGTGAGGTTGAGCTGTGGATATTATCTTATTACAACGCATTAAAAACCTAGGTAAACTAGGCGATAAAGTTTCAGTAAAAGCTGGCTATGGTCGTAACTTCCTTATCCCTCAAGGTATGGCAGTTGCAGCTACAGAATCTAATACTGCTGCTTTTGAAGCTCGTCGTGCAGAACTTGAGAAAGCTGAAGCTGATGTTTTAGCTGCTGCTCAAGCACGTGCTGATCAATTGGACGAAGTTAACATCGTTATCACTGCGAAAGCTGGTGATGAAGGTAAACTATTCGGTTCAATCGGTACTCGTGATATCGCTGACGCGTTAACAAACGCTGGTCTTGAAGTTGACCGTGCAGAAGTTCGTTTACCGAACGGTGCACTTCGTCACACTGGCGAATTCAACATCGCAATCCAATTGCACCATGATGTTGTTGCTGAAGTTCTCGTTACTATCGTATCTGAGTAATTTCTTGCAAAAAAAAGAGCATGCGTTTGCATGCTCTTTTTTTATCTCTAAAATTTGAGTTTCAATTTAAAATTTAATTTTTCTGATCCAAGCACATTACATTATTGATAATTCAGTTATGTAGATTAAGACTTTTGCATTAAGATAAGTCATATTCAAGTTCGTTTTATCGTTATATTAAAAATCAAGGGTTTATATGTCTCAGGCGACCGCCACAGCAAATTCAAAGAAATTTAATGATGATTCAAAAAAAAATGAATCAAGCCCATTAAAAGAATTTCGTACGCCTCCACATAATTTATCTATTGAGCAAGCTGTATTGGCTGCGCTCATGACTGTCGCTGAATCATTTGAACAAGTCAGTGATGTTCTGACTGAAAATGATTTCTATGCGACTCGCCACAAATATATTTATCGCGCAATTGAAAAACTCGCGCAAGAAAGCTCACCTTATGATGCAGTTTTGGTCAATGACTGGCTCATCAAACAGAATTTGCTTGATGCCATCGGTGGTGAAGAATACTTGATGCAGCTCATGGCTGACTCCCCTGCCAGTTTCTATAATTTAGAAACTTATGCCACTAAAATTCGTGAGTTTGCTACGCTACGAAATATGATTAAAGTCGGTAATGAGATTTTACAGAATGCTTACGACACTAAAGGTCGTGAAGTGAGTGAAATCTTAGATATGGCTGAAACCAATATTTTCTCCATTGCTGAACAACACAATAATAATGCAAAAGCCCAAGGGCCTAAGACGATTAGTAGTGTCACTGCTGACTTAATTACTAAACTGGATGAACTTTCCCAAATGGAAGGTAGCATTACAGGTTTAAGTACGGGCTTTGTGGAGCTAGACAATAAAACTTCAGGTATGCAAGCGGGTGACATGATCATTGTTGCGGCGCGTCCTTCAATGGGTAAAACAACACTGGCGATGAACTTGGTTGAAAGCGTGTTGTTTAACTCAAATCTTCCAGCGCTTGTATTCTCAATGGAGATGCCTGCAGATTCGATTGCCATGCGTATGATTTCATCTTGGGGTCGCGTTCACCAAGGTCATTTACGTTCAGGCAAAATGGATGGTGATGAATGGTCAAAAGTTACCGGTACAATTCTTCAACTTCAAGAAAAGCATCTATATATTGATGACTCTTCTGCACTTCCGCCTACGGAAATGCGCGCACGTGCTCGACGTATTGCCAAACAACATGGTGGTAAACTCGGTTGTATCATGGTCGATTATCTCCAGTTGATGAAAGTACCTGGCATGGGTGACAACCGTGTAGGTGAAATTGGTGAAATTTCACGAAGTTTGAAAGCACTAGCAAAAGAAATGCAGTGCCCTGTGATTGCATTGTCTCAGTTGAACCGTTCACTCGAGAACCGTCCAAACAAACGCCCTGTGATGTCAGATCTACGTGAATCAGGAGCAATCGAGCAGGATGCCGATTTGATTATGTTTATTTACCGTGATGAGGTATATAACAAAGAATCAAAAGAAGCAGGCACTGCCGAAATTATTATTGGTAAACAGCGTAACGGCCCAATTGGTACAGTACGTTTAGCCTTTGAAGGTCAATACACTAAATTTAGTAATCTATCTCCAGAATACTACGCTCAATATGATGATGAAGAGTAATATTACTCCTCATCACACTTTTCCAAAAACCCTGAAGGAGTAACTCAGGTGCGCCAAGCAACAGTTTGTATTGACAGTCAAGCACTTCAATACAATTTAAACCGTGTCAAACAACTTGCCCCTACCGCTAAAATCGTCAGCATGGTGAAAGCCAATGCTTACGGACATGGAGTTAAAGACTGCTTAGCAGCCTTAAGTGAAACAGATGCCTTTGGTGTCGCATGCTTAGAAGAAGCATTAGAAATTCGAGAGCTGGGTTATAAACAACCCATTACATTGATCGAAGGTGTTTTTTCAGCAGATGAAATGCCCACCGTAATCGACAAGAATATCGAATGTGTTGTCCACCATACACAACAAGTGGAATGGTTAATTCTTCACAAAGATCAATATATTCAAAAAGAACTTAAAGTTTGGGTAAAACTCAACAGCGGTATGAATCGCTTAGGTTTTAAAATCGATGCAATTAAAAATGTCATCCATCAACTTAAAGCAGAAGGTTTCACATGCGTATTGGCGATGCATTTTGCCAATGCTGATGCCGATCACCCATTAAACGATGAACAAATTCGTCAATTTTTATACATTAAAAACGATTGCGCTCCGATATTGGCATCTTGCTGCAACTCTGCTGCCATTTATAAATATCCTGAACTGCACTTTGATTTTGTGCGCCCAGGTATCATGCTTTATGGTGCAACGCCTTTTGCAGATCGTAATATTCATGACCTTGATTTAAAACCAGTGATGACTTTTACTGCTGAAGTGATTGCATTAAATCAAATCCAAGCGGGTGAAGCTGTTGGTTATGGATCAAACTTTGTTGCAGATCAACCAATGCAACTTGCGATTGTTTCTATTGGATATGGGGATGGTTATCCGCGCGCATTTCCAAAACAAAACTATGTCGCTATTCATGGTCAAATCACGCGTGTGATTGGTCGTGTGGCCATGGATATGATTGCCATTGACGTGACTGACCTTAAAGCTGAAATTGGTACAGAAGTTGAACTTTGGGGAACAAACCGCCTAGTAGATGATGTAGCTGAAGCAAATGGAACGATTGGTTATGAACTACTCTGTCGCTTAAGCCAAAGACCACAAAGAAAGAAAATTTAAGTCAAATAAAAAAATCCAAGCCAATGCTTGGATTTTTCAATTTTAGACCAATTCAACAGATTCAATATTCACCAGTGAACGAACCAAATCATCGACATGGTGTTGCTCAAAATCATGCGGTTTAAAACTTTCAAACCCCAATGACTGACAAAATTGATTAATTTGATGATTTCTTGAAATATATTTCATAGACCAGTCAGGAAATTGAGGTTGCTCTAAAGCTTTAATTTCAAAAATTTTAATATTGTGATGTCTTGAATCTGAATGAAGTTTTTCCAAAAGTATATTGAGCGTCGATAAATCACCTTCCAGATATTGAAAAAAATAACCCTGTGCAAAATACAAAACACCCGAAATTTGGTGCTTATAATTAAAATTTCGCGCTTCACTTAATATCGCGGTCAAGTCTTCAAGCAAGTGTTGTTTTTCTGATGTACTTTCACTTGCATAGCAAAACTGATGCATGATGATCTCAATTATTATCATTAGAACTTGAGATTATCATGCTACTTCAATAAATGTGTGAAATATTAAAAATTTAAATGGTGATTCGCATTAATCAAAATAATCTTCAGTCGGTACAGGAAGCTCTTGCAAACCTTGCTTTAAAGTTTCTGACCATTGCTTGCTGATATGTGTGAAATAAGCATCTTCTTCATAAATCCGCTTTCCAGCTGGCATAATGAGAGAATCTTTTTGATAAATCACGGCATCTAAAGGCATACCTACCGAAACGTTTGATCTCAACGTCGAAGCAAATGAAATTAATCCACAGCGCAACCCATCAGCCAACCCAGTAACGTAAGAAAGTGCACGATCTAAAATAGGTTTGCCATATTTACTCTCACCGATTTGAAAAAATGGCGTATCACTGGTGGCACTAATAAAGTTACCTTGCGGATAAATATTGTAAAGCTGAATTTCTTCACCTGAAATTTGCCCGCCGACCAACAAACTACAATAATAATTACTTTGCTCTTGCTGATCCGCAGTGACTTCAGCGATAACACGTCGCACTGTATGACCGACCAATTCAGCCAGTTCAAACATGGTATTTACACTATACAAATTTGGTTCTTGTTTAAGATCCAATTGATTCTTTAAATGCCCAATGACTGCTTGAGTCGTTGCAAGATTTCCAGAGGTTTGAATGGTAATAAATCGCTCTCCCGGTATGCCAAAAGTATATAACTTTCGAAATACAGAGATATGATCAACCCCAGCATTGGTTCTTGTATCACTAATAAACACCAAGCCATCTTTTAAACGCATCGCACAACAGTAAGTCATTATTTTTCCCTTATTTTTCTAACAAGGTAATACCTGCACGATTGTACTCATGCTTTCGATACCACCCTTTTCTCGTACCCCTCTTATAGGTGCAACATCCCAATAATCACGACCAATTGCAATATAAATATGTGAACTCGGCGTATATTTTTGATTACTGACGTCAAAAGTATGCCATTCACCCTCTATAAATGCCTCTGCCCACGCATGACTGGCAAGATGAATTGACTCAGGAACATATAAATAGCCTGATGCATAGCGGGCAGGTATGCCCAATGCTCGGCACATCCCAATAAAGACATGGCTATGATCTTGACACACGCCTTGCTGATGATGAAATGCCTCTGTCGCGGTGGTCGTCACCTGAGTGCTATAACTGATATAAGGCATATGCTGTAATAGTGCCTCTGATAATCGAACAAGGTTTTGATGACTGACAAAGGGCACATAATTTCGAGCAAAATGAATCATCTGATCATCGCAAATCGTACTTGGCGTAATTTGCAAAAAAATACTGGGTCTTAAATCAATATCTATCGCTTTAGCAGAGTCTTGCTGAATATCTATCGTTCCCTGAGCCATGATCGTCATACTGTGATAACTAAAGCGTTGTGAACTGGTCAGCCAAATATTTTGAAATGCATCTAATTGTTGCTGCACCAAGCCCGGTACACTAATCCCCCAAGATAAAACCTGCTGATGTGCATTATTTTGTGGTGTCATTTTAATGTATTGAATACTGTTTTTAGCTTGCTCGGTATAAACATAATGTGTTTGATGATTGATCATCAATTTCATGCATCCACCTCAAATAGGCACTGTACCTGATCATTTAACTGATAAAAGCTATGCGCGTTACGGTGTTCCAATAAATGTTGCCAAGCTTCATCAAGACTATCCCAACCTTTTGCTTTTAACATTTCAATCACTCCACTCAACGATTGAATCGTGACATGAATATCTTGATTTAAACGCAACTGCCTGTCTAAGTTCTCAAATAATTGCCCCATACTGAAAAAGAGAAAAATATCTTCATTTTCAGCCTCAAGCACATCACTACATTCATCAACCACTGTACAAATCAGTCCTGCATTAAGTTTTGCAGTATCAATCATTTGCTTTAATTCACAATATGCATCAATTGAAAGTACACCACGAAGATCTTGAATATTATGAATAACTAATTGAAACTGCTGATAAAATGAAGCCGGTTGTTCTGGGCTCATCACCAGTTCATTCAAGGAGCTTGCATTAAATGCCGGCAGACAAAATGCATGTGCATAAGCCAAAGCTTGTTCATCTGTTTGAAATGGAAATTGACCACATAAGTTTTGAATACGCGCCAAATAACGGCCAACCCAATAAATATTTTGTGCATTACTATTTAGAATAATCATGTCATTCTCCTGATTTCATTAGGAATGAAGTGTGTCGATGACCCATGTATCTTTAACACCACCACCTTGTGAAGAGTTAACAACTAACGACCCTTCTTGCATCGCTACACGTGTTAAACCACCCGGTACAATTTCAGTTCTATACGGCGAACTTAAAACAAATGGTCGTAGGTCGATATGTCTTTCCGCAATGCCAAAATCGGTCATGGTCGGTGCAACAGAAAGCGCTAAAGTAGGCTGAGCAATATAATGGTGCGGATTGGCCAATAATTTAATTCGAAATGCATCAATCTCTTGCGAAGTTGCCTGAGGTCCAATCAACATGCCATATCCACCAGATCCCTGTGCCTCTTTAACCACCAGTTGATCCAAATTTTGAATAACATAATCCAAAGCATCATGATCACGGCATTGATAAGTTGGAACATTTTTTAAAATTGCTTGCTCACCTAAGTAATAATTAATCATTTGATCTACATAAGGGTAGATCGATTTATCATCAGCAACCCCAGTACCTGGTGCATTTGCAATGACGACATTATGGTGTAGATAAGCAGACATTAAACCAGGTACACCTAAGGTGCTGGTTGGCATAAAGAACAAAGGATCAAGATAAACATCATCTAAGCGTCTATAAATTACATCGACTTGTTGCTTACCCCAAACCGTTTTGACATAAACCTTGCAGTTTTCTACAAAAAGGTCACTTCCTGTTACCAAAGGTACATCCATTTCTCTTGCTAAGAAGCAATGTTCATAAAATGCACTGTTATAGCGCCCCGGCGTAAGAACCACGATAAAAGGATTATCGACATAGGCATTTTCAATCAAAATTTCTTTGAGTAACTGCGGATACTGCTCAATGCCCATTAAATTACTTTTTTGACAAAGTTCAGGCATCATTTTTTCACTGATCTTACGGCTTTCAAGCATGTAAGACACACCAGATGGCGTTCTCAGATTATCCTCAAGGACAAAAAAATCGCCTTGTTTATCACGTACAATATCTATACCACTGATTTGACTATAAATTTTACCTTTTAAAGTGTGATTACACATTAAAGGTTGATATGCCTCATGAGTGAGCACTGGTAGCTCAGGAATGATGTCATCCTTCAAAATATCTTGATTATGATAGATATCATGTAAAAAATGGTTTAAAGCCTGCACCCTTTGTGCACAACCCTGCTCTATTTTTGACCACTGTTGTTTAGCAATCACACGCGGTATTAAATCAAAAGGAATAATTCGATCTGTCCCTTCTTGATCACCATAAACTGTGAATGTAATACCTTGATATAGAAAATGTTCTTTGGCTTTTAAATTAAGTGCTTTTAGCTCTTCAAGGCTTCGTTCACACAACCATGATTCTATTTTTTTTGATGATTCACCTGAAATACTTGCATCATCCAACATTTCATTAAAAAATTCTGATTTTAAATGGTCAAATAAATAAGCTGTACTGTTATGTTCCACTTCGATTTTTACTGATTTTTCAAAAGCAACTTGCGTATTTGTTGTAAAACCACTCGAAGTTGTATCTTTATCTTCTTTAAGCATACAGACCTCATCATTATTCTAAATTGTTATCTCTCTTAAGCAAATTGAGTGCCAAATCAACAAAACATTGGCTTATCTCTATTAATTACTCATCTACAAGGTCAATTCAATGTGTTTATTGATTTAAGTTGTTTCTAAATATAGAAAATTGATGCTTGATAATCTGACGTAGTTTTCTTATTGTGTCTGAGTAAATTCAAAAGTCATTGTTAATATTAGATTATGTCATCACAAGAAAAAGAAACCTCAAATAGCCTGTATCGACAATGGCAAATACTCTCTCGACTTTCCACTGGAAAGTGGATGGGAACACGTGAACTCCAAGAAACCCTTGAACGCGAAGGGATTGAAATTAGCTTACGTACCATTCAGCGGGACTTAAATCAAATTTCTCAACGCTTCCCCATTGAAAGCAATAAAACTGTACCCCAAGGCTGGCGTTGGCGCTCAGATGCACCTATCCAAAGCTTACCCCATATGACCAGCTCTCAAGCCGTCACTTTTATGATGGTTGAAGAACATTTAAAACATTTACTACCACCTAGCTTAATTGAGGAAATGAATCCTTGGTTTGATTTGGCTCGTCGTAGTCTTTCAACTCAAAACAATGTGCGTCAGTGGATTAACCGCGTGCGTATCGTACCTGCCAATCAACCGCTGATTCCTCCCGTTGTTGAAAGGTATGCACAACAAGCCATTTATGAAGGTTTACTACAAGATAAGCAAATTGAATGTGTCTACCGCGCTCGTGGTCCACTGGGTGAAGATCGAAGTTATATTCTTAATCCACTGGCTCTAGTCCAAAAAGGTTCGATTATTTATTTAATTTGTACCCGTCATGACAAAACTGAAGTTCAAACCTTTGCATTACATCGCTTCAAATCTGCTTCTGTGCTCGATACACGCGCTCTTCACCCTGTGAATTTTGATATTGATGCTTATATTGACTCAGGTGCTTTAGGCTTCCGTGTTGATTTTGATAAGCCAACTGAGCATGTTGAACTTGAACTGATTATGAATGAAGCCGATGCATTGTATTTTTCTGAGAGCCAACTGAGTAAAGAACAAACCATTACTCAAATTTCAGATGATTTGTATAAGGTCAGTGCAAGTGTTCCCTTCACATCGCAATTGGTGTGGTGGCTAAGAAGCTTTGGTAAGAAAATTATTCGTATTGAACCACTGAATGTGTTTAATGCGGTTCATGAAATTGAGTCTTAAGATCTCGCTTTAAACTCTATCTCTCGTAAAACACATAAATAAAAAAGAGCCGAATCTGGCTCTATCTAAAATTTCAGTATTATTTTATCAATTTAAAATCTATTTATATGGATTGGATCTACAACAGTGTTTAACCCCGACATCTGCTGTAGATGATTGATTTCTTGCTTAGCGGATAAATGAATACTTAGCATTGCATCATACAGCATGCAAGTTCATAGCCATTATAGCGAATCGCTTTTTTAGTCATGATACTTACCTCTCATTGTTGGTGTAGATTTAATTTAATACCCATCAACAATTTTGTAAAATACCCTTTTTTGCAACTTAAATCTAAATCTTTCATTAGGAACATTAGAGCTTAAGTTATGCTTTTTTTTAAAAAGTCATCCTTTCTGCTTACTCAACGAGATGGTTATAAGCTGAATGCTCATGTCCTTATTCAATTTCTCATATTTTGTTTTTATATTTTGACAATGCTGTAAGTGCAATTGCTGAAACGATGACTCCAGGTAAACTTGCCATCAAAATACCTATTGTTCCTAAACCTAATGCCAAAATTTTTCCTGTTAATAGTGGCCCCGTCATTGCCCCTAAGCGACCTAGAGAGATTGCGCTACCAACGCCTGTTACCTTACCAGCACCCGAATAAAATATCGGTGAAATACCATAAAGAATTGATTGACCACCAGTCGAGAATATACCGCCCATCACACCTGCTAAAATTAACAACGGAATCCAAGTGGTTGTAAATAACATGAGCAATGCAACAAATAAACCCGCATAGATGATAGTCGCCATTTGCCACAACTTCAAACGATCAAGCAAATAACCCAGACCCAAAGTTCCAATAACCGCACCTACTTGGAACACCAACATCACCAAAAATGCTTGTTGTTTTAGTAAACCTTGCTGCATTAACAAGTTAGGCAACCAACTAATCAAAATGTAGTTGATCATCAGCGTAAAGAAGAAAGCAGACCAAAGTGGCAGTGTATTTTTATATTGTTTCTTCTTAAACAATACCTCAACCATACCCGGTACAGCTTCAGTTGTTGCCTGAACACAATCAACAGCAACCACTTTCGGTTTATCTTTAAAAATAAATGCCATCAACGGAATAAGCGCTAAAGGTGTTAAGCCGCCGATTAAGAAGAGGGTTTGCCATTTAACTTCAGGAAGCACAATAGCCAAACCTGCTACAAAGATCGCACCTACTGGTAAACCACAATACATCAAGCTGTTAAGCTTACCGCGATTCTCTTCATTTGCTTCATCACCTACAACAGAAATCATTGTCGGCATTGCAGCACCTAGACCAAGACCCGTCAGAAAGCGTGCCACGTACAACATTTCAAGTGTTGTTACAACTGCTGTCAATGACATGAATACACCAAAAATACCAACAGATAGCATAAGGATTTTCTTTTGCCCTAAATAGTCTGCAGTACGACCACCAAAAAATGCACCAAACAACATTCCAAAAACAGCCAGACTAAATACATAGCCCATTTGAACTTGATCTAAGCCAAAACTCGTAGCAATTCCTGTTGCAGCAATTCCGGGCGCCTGAAGATCATAACCTTCAAAAAATGCGACCCAAAAGCACAGAAATATCGTTAATACTTTTTTAGTTTTACTGTTATGTGACTCCGCCATGAGTAATCTCCATCAATAGTTTAGGAATCGCTTGATACTCTTGCGATCTACTGAATTATTCTCAACTGAAACCATTTAAAGAAATAGCACTACAATGGTCGGGATTCTCTACCACTTGTTCTTTATAATGAATACAAATTAGATCTAAAATATTCCTTATTAAGATTTATTAACTATTAACTATTTACCTTTATTTTAATTATCAAGAACTTAAAAAAATCATAGTTAAAATATATACAACCATCATATATATCTATCAATAGAAGCCAACCCATAAAAAACCCGCACTTAGCGGGTTTTTATTACTTCAAAATCTTATGCAGACTTTTTAGTTTGTGCATTTTTACGAATCGTAATCATCACCAATTGAACTGCAGCAGGTGTCACACCCGGAATACGACCTGCTTGAGCAAGTGTTTCAGGGCGAACATCTTTAAGCTTCAAGGTTATTTCACGTGATAATCCAGAAACGATATCGTAATCAAAATCAGCTGGAATCTTGGTATCTTCCAAACGCTTCATTTGAGCAACATCTTCATGCTGACGGTTAATATAACCTGCATATTTCACCGCAATCTCAATTTGTTCACCCACGAACGGCGTTACTTCAGAATCTGTTAATTCGGCAATTTGAGCAAAGCTGATATTTGGACGTTTCAATAGATCAATTGCAGAACATTCTTTAGAAAGATCTGCGCCTGTCATTTCTACAAACTTTTTACCCATTGGGTTGTTAGGCGCAGCCCATAAATGTTGTAAACGACCTGTTTCGCGCTCTACTGCTTCCATTTTTTCACAATAAGAAGCCCAACGCTCATCATCGACTAAGCCTAGCTCACGCCCCATCGCAGTTAAGCGTTGATCTGCGTTGTCTTCACGTAACATCAAACGGTATTCAGCACGCGATGTGAACATACGGTACGGTTCTTTGGTACCTAAAGTGATTAAGTCATCAACCAATACACCCATGTACGCTTCATCACGTTTAGGTGTCCATTGTTCTTGATCCCATGCACGGCGCGCAGCATTCAAGCCTGCAAGTAAACCTTGCGCACCCGCTTCTTCATAACCTGTTGTACCGTTAATTTGACCTGCAAAGTACAAGTTATTAATCGCTTTAGTTTCTAAAGAGAATTTTAATGCTTGTGGATTGAAGTAGTCATACTCAATCGCATAACCTGGACGAAGAATGTGCGCATTCTCCATACCCTTCATTGAACGAACTAGTTCAAACTGAACATCAAATGGAAGCGAAGTCGAGATACCATTTGGGTATAACTCATGAGTATCTAAACCTTCAGGCTCTAGGAATACTTGATGTGAGTCTTTATCTGCGAAACGGTGAATTTTGTCTTCAATCGATGGGCAGTAACGTGGTCCCACACCTTCAATCACACCAGTGTACATTGGTGAACGGTCTAAACCGCCACGAATGATGTCATGTGTTTTTTCATTAGTATGTGTGATATAGCAGTTCACTTGCTCAGGATGCATTGATGCATCACCCATGAAAGACATCACAGGAGATGGGAAATCACCTGGTTGAGCAGTCATTACAGAGAAATCTACTGAACGTGCATCAATACGTGGTGGCGTACCCGTTTTTAAACGCCCCACAGGAAGATTTAATTCACGTAAACGATGTGCCAATGAAATTGAAGGTGGATCACCTGCACGACCACCGCTTGATTTCTCAAGACCGACGTGAATCACACCACCTAAGAACGTACCTGCTGTCAGTACAACTGTTTTCGCATCAAAGCGGATACCCATTTGGGTAACAACACCCTTAACGGTATCGCCTTCAACGATTAAGTCATCAGCCGCTTGTTGGAAAATATCTAGATTTGCTTGGTTTTCTAAAGTCTCACGAATCGCAGCTTTAAAACGTACACGGTCAGCTTGTGCACGTGTAGCACGAACCGCAGCACCTTTGCGTGAGTTTAGAATACGGAATTGAATACCGCCTTTATCGGCAGCAAGTGCCATTGCCCCGCCTAGAGCATCAATTTCACGGACTAAATGTGATTTACCAATACCACCAATCGCTGGGTTACAGCTCATCTGCCCTAGAGTCTCAATGTTATGAGTAAGGAGCAATGTCTGTCGTCCCATACGTGCTGCAGCCAAAGCCGCTTCCGTACCTGCGTGACCGCCACCGATAACAATGACATCGTAAACTTTAGGATAATGCATAGTGGTATTTAGGAGATAAAAAATAATGACTGCAAATTATAGCAAATTTTCATTCACTAGAGACAAATTCTCTTTCATTAATTCGAAACAGGCTATTGCTGTTTGTTTGGCTGTTTATTTGAATCTTTTCAGATTGTTTAAGCTAATTTCATCTCGATATGAGGAGTGAGCCTTGAATATTAGATACATTTTAAAATGAGTTGTTTACATCATGTGCATGTAATCCTATTGGTTATTTTTATAGCATATTGAGTGTTAACTCAGTAAAAGGAGTAAAAGGATAGACGCGATGAATCTCAAAAAAATATTCATGCCTTTATGTATAGGCATGGCGATGACGACCACTGGCTTTGCCAACGATAAAGTAGAGAGCACCTATAACGCCAAACAATATCAAAATGTCTGTAAAGGAAAATCAGAAGGTGCAGACGTGAGTTTTCCTTTCAAAGGCATTATTTGGAATGGCACTTGCCAAACTCAATTCTTTCCAAGCAATGCCTCTGGTATTAAAGGCACTGAAGAGCAATTGAATTCAAGCTGTAAAACTGACCCTGAAGTAAAATCAGTCAATATTGAAGGTAAAGAATATAAAGGCAAATGCGCTCTAGGTTATGCTCCACCCATGCCAAAAGCATAGCGCCCATTTATGTTTTAAACCCACATCAAAATCCAAAAAATCAAAAGCAATCATTTCTTAGATTTGATTGCTTTTTTTTGATTTTAAAGCTAAAACTTAGGCTAAATAATATTCACGATTTAGCTCAATCTTAAATCGAATTTCTAAATTAAAACAATAATCTATTCGGGACGATTCTATGGATAATGGATTAATCACAATATTTTTGCCACTTTCACTTGCTATTGTC
Organism: Acinetobacter sp. CY81; assembly: GCF_059515925.1. NCBI lineage: Bacteria > Pseudomonadati > Pseudomonadota > Gammaproteobacteria > Moraxellales > Moraxellaceae > Acinetobacter > Acinetobacter sp. CY81. Next base: position 180,903 of record NZ_JCAKNC010000001.1, on the reverse strand, counting down.
ATGGCAGGATTAGGCTTAGAGCTGACTTTAAAAGATTTCGCTCGGGTGTCCAAACACCCTAAAGCTGTATTAATCGCTCTATTTTCACAATTGGTAATTTTGGTTGCTATCGCCTTTTTGATTTGCAAGGTACTAAATCTACCACCACTCTTGGCAGTCGGTCTGATTCTATTAGCAGCATCGCCGGGTGGTGCAACTGCCAATCTGTTTAGTTATTTATTCCGTGGTGATGTGGCTTTAAATATTACCTTAACTGCGATTAATGCCATTATCGCAGCAGTCACTCTACCGCTGATTGTCAACTTTGCGATTCATCACTTTATTCAAGACTCCATGCAGATTGGCTTACAGTTCAGTAAAATCTTACAAGTTTTTGCGATTATTTTAATTCCCGTCAGTATCGGTATGTTAATACGTCGATATGCACCCAATGTTGGAGATAAGCTTGAAAAGCCCGTTCGTATTTTTGCGGTGGTTTTTTTGGTTCTGATCGTCATCGGTGCGATCTATTCAGAACGTGAAAATATGATCAATTATATCGGTCAAGTTGGTCTTGCAACTGCTCTGTTTTGTTTTGCCAGCTTATGTGTCGGCTATTTTTTACCGCGCTTTTTTGGTATTCCGAGTTTCCAAGCAAGAGCTTGTGCATTCGAGATTGGCATTCATAACAGTACCCTGTCGATGACCATTGCTCTTACGATTTTACACAGCACAGCTATCGCTATGCCTGCAGCGATCTATTCAATCTTTATGTACGTCTTTGCCATGATTTTTGGTCTATTGCTCAATCGTTTTGCACCGATCACCCAAAAACAAGCTCAGATGAACGCAGAAACATAAAGGTAAAAAGTAGCTCATCAATACATCATTCACAATAAACACTTTAAAGGGTATTCAAATGAATACCCTTTATCTATTTCACGCAACATTCAAGCTAAATCCCGACAAGCTTCTGTCGAATAAGCTACAATACCTCATCAAATATATTTTTAGGTTTTTATACTGTGAAGTGGTTACAAATTCATATTACTGTTGAAAAGTCACAAGTTGAATTCACCGAGACGCTTCTAGAATCACTTGGTGCTGTGAGCGTGACTTTAGATGATGCTGAAAATCAAGATTTACTTGAACCACTTCCAGGTGAAACACCGCTTTGGAATAAAGTCATTGTAACTGGCATCTATGCTCAAGAAGACGATGAACAAATTGATGTTGCAGCGCTTGAGACTTTTATCCGTACTCAACTTCCAACTGAACCAATGCGTAGCGAATTCATGGAAGACCAAGAATGGGAACGCACTTGGATGGATGCCTACGAGCCAATTCAAATTGGTGAAAAATATTGGATCGTTCCTGAATGGATGGAAGCTCCTGAAGCGGATGCGGTCAATATTAAACTTGATCCGGGTTTAGCTTTTGGTACAGGTAACCATGCTTCAACATTCCTTTGCTTACAATGGTTGGGCAAAACTGATGTGAAAGATAAAATCGTGATTGATTATGGTTGTGGTTCAGGCATTTTAGGGGTTGCAGCATTGTTACTCGGTGCTAAAAAAGTCTATGCAACTGATATTGACCCTCAAGCTGTTTTAGCTACACAACAAAATGCTGATCTCAATGGCGTGCTTGATAAACTATATGTCGGCTTACCAGAAGAGTTCAATAAAGAGCTTGCCGATCAAAAAGCAGATGTATTTGTAGCTAACATTTTGGCAGGTCCACTGATGGCACTTGCGGCTGACTTCTCAACATTGATTAAATCTGAGGGTGCGTTCGCACTTGCAGGTGTAATTGAAGAGCAAGTTGATGATGTTTCTCGTGTTTATTCTGAATTTTTTGATATATTAGACGTGGAAAAACGTGACGGCCATTGGTGTCGTATTTCTGGAAAACGCCATCAATTCAATTAACTAATTTTATACTATGACTCAAAAACAAACCCGCTGCCCAAATTGCCAAACCGTTTACAAGGTCTCTGTGACTCAGTTAACGATTTCGCAGGGTATGGTTTGTTGCCCAAAATGTTCTGCTGAGTTTAATGCACTGGTTCATTTGGTTAAAATAGAGAAAGATGAATCTGATCTAATGCTGAGTTCTCAGCATTCTCCTTATTCTCAAACTTTAGACTTTGAAGAATATGCATCGGAAACCAATGTCCTCGATATTTTTGAACGAAAGATTGAAGGCTCAAATATTAATCTCAGAACTTACCTGAATAATTTAAATACCTTTAATAAAGACCCGATTACCAACTTCCCTTCGCTGAACCTGTCTTCACAACACAATATTGCATCTCCAAACCCTCAGACACATAGCAAGCTCTATTATCTTATTTGGGCAGCTGCCAATTCGATTTTGGCACTTTTACTGATCTTTCAGATTCTATGGTTTAACCCCAATTTTTTAGATCGACACCCATTTATTAATGCTGCCTTTATTGCAACCTGTCATGCTTTTAACTGTGAAACTATTGATGAACGCTATATGCAAATCAAAGTTGCACAAGTAAATGTAATAGACGCAAAAAATGAATCGACAGTGTTTAAAGGTCAATTGATCAATCAATATGAAAAAGGCTTAGAACTCCCCCTCATTAAAATTGCTTTAATGAAAGACGATAAAGTTATCCTGAATCAAATTATCCCACCATCAGAATATTTAATTGACAGCTTAAATGGAATCACTCGAATTCCAACAAAAAGCCCATATCGTTTCGAATTTAACGTAAATAAACCTAAAATTTCATTTGATCGTTATAAATTAGAAGTGATACGTCCATAAAAGTGAAAAAAAAGATAAAAAAGTGAAAAAAAATGTAGTTTTCTTGCTCACTTTTTCTAAGACAATGGTATGATACGCGCCACGAAAGCTATGCCATAGCAACTTCTCGCAATTTTTCAAAAAAATACATCTCACTGTTGTGCTTAATTTAAATATTTTGCGCATGGAGTTTTTTCTTTTTTTGAATATTAGCCGGTAACAAATATTAAAGTATTGTTACGGTTAAATTTCGCGCAATTGTTATTTATATGGCAAGCTAAAGTTCTTGTTTTAGAGTCATCCGTTTTAGGACCTAAAACGGGGCTCGTTTTTTATTTTGACCACATTTTATCACTTTACCCAAGTGATTATTGATTTTCGGATTATCTCGCATGAATAGCAAATCTCCTATTTTTACTGCACAATCTGATGTCGCTCTTCGTATTCACGTAGATCGCGCAGTTCGCCATTATTTTGCACAATTGCAAGGTGAGCAGCCATCTCAGGTTTACGACATGGTGCTAGCAGAAATGGAGAAACCTCTTTTATCTGTAGTATTAGAATATACACGTGGTAATCAGACACGTGCTGCAGAGATCCTCGGATTAAACCGTGGTACTTTACGTAAAAAGTTGAAAGCTCACGGTTTAATGAGTGAATAAATGATAAAATGCTTGCGATTTCGCAGGCATTTTTTTTAACTTGCATTTCGCAAATTTGTTTTAATCTGTTTCTATAAGACTGTGACGAAGATCATGACTATTAAGCGCGCTTTAATCTCTGTTTCCGACAAAACCGGTATTGTTGAATTTGCACAAGAACTTGCTGCTCTAGGGGTAGAAATTTTATCAACTGGCGGGACATATAAATTGTTGAAAGACAATAGTGTCGCTGTTGTAGAAGTTTCAGAGCATACAGGTTTCCCAGAGATGATGGACGGTCGTGTTAAAACACTACATCCGAAAATTCATGGTGGTATCTTAGCTCGTCGTGGTTTAGACGAAGCTGTAATGGCTGAACACAACATCGATGCAATCGACTTGGTTGTTGTTAACCTTTATCCATTTGCTGCAACTGTTGCTAAACCAAACTGCTCACTTGCAGATGCGATTGAAAATATCGACATTGGTGGTCCAACAATGGTTCGTGCAGCGGCTAAAAACCATGCGTCAGTAGGTATTGTGGTCAATGCTACTGATTATGCAACGGTTGTATCTGAACTTAAAGTGGATGGTGCTTTATCTCTTGCAACACGTTTTGACCTCGCAGTAAAAGCGTTTGAACATACAGCTCAATATGACGGTATGATCGCTTCTTACTTAGGCGCTCGTGTAGGCAAAGAAGAAGGTCAAGCTGACAAGTTTGCGCGTACTTTCAATACTCAATTGAATAAAGCACAAGATTTACGTTACGGTGAAAACCCGCATCAGTCTGCTGCTTTCTACGTTGAAGACACTGCAACTGAAGCATCTGTTTCAACTGCTAAACAGTTACAAGGTAAAGAACTTTCGTATAACAACATCGCAGATACTGATGCAGCACTTGAATGTGTGAAATCATTTGCTAAGCCTGCATGTGTCATTGTAAAACACGCAAACCCATGTGGCGTTGCTGTATCTCTAGATGGCATCCAAGCGGCTTATGACCTTGCTTATGCAACTGACCCTGAATCTGCATTCGGTGGCATCATTGCATTCAACCGTGAATTAGACGTTGCAACTGCACAAGCGATTGTTGACCGTCAATTCGTTGAAGTGATCATTGCACCTAGCGTTGCTGAAGGCGTTCTTGAAGTAACTGGCGCGAAGAAAAACGTACGTGTACTTATCTGTGGTGAACTTCCTGCGATTGATGCACGTCAATCTCAACTTGACTATAAACGCGTAAATGGCGGTTTATTGGTTCAAGATCAAGACTTAGGCATGATTACTAAAGATGATCTTAAAGTTGTGACTAAACGCGCACCGACTGAACAAGAAATTGATGACATGATCTTCGCTTGGAAAGTTGCGAAATACGTGAAATCAAATGCGATTGTTTATGCTAAAAACCGTCAAACGATTGGTGTAGGCGCAGGTCAAATGAGCCGCGTAAACTCTGCTCGTATTGCTGCGATTAAAGCTGAACATGCAGGTTTAGTGGTTGAAGGTGCAGTTATGGCATCTGATGCATTCTTCCCATTCCGTGATGGTATTGATAATGCTGCAAAAGCAGGTATCAAATGCATCATCCAACCGGGTGGTTCTATGCGTGATGAAGAAACAATTGCAGCAGCTGACGAAGCTGGCATTGCAATGGTCTTCACTGGCATGCGTCATTTCCGTCACTAAGTTGGCAAACTGATTATGTCGTATAAGCACTTATTCATGCTTAATACATTTGATTTATAATCGAGATAAAGTCCTCTCCTGCTTACAGGCTGAGGACTTTATGTCATTTTCGATTCATGGAGTATGAACCGATGAATATTTTAGTTTTGGGTAATGGCGGCCGTGAACATGCATTGGCATGGAAAATCGCACAAGACGATCAAGTTGCTCAAGTTTTTGTAGCCCCAGGTAATGCGGGTTCTGCAACTGAAAATAAATGTAAAAATGTATCGCTAGACATTCTCGATAATGCTGCAATCATCGAATTTGCTAAAAACAATGCAGTCGATATGATTGTTGTAGGCCCTGAAGCTCCACTGGTGAATGGTGTAGTTGATGCTTGTCGCGCAGCAGGTGTTCAAGCTTGGGGACCTACCAAGTTCGCTGCACAACTAGAAGGATCAAAAGCATTTGCCAAGCACTTCTTAAAACGCCATAACATCCCAACTGCTTTCTATGATGTGTTCACAGAAGTAGATGCAGCGAAAGCATTTGTTGAAAAAAATGGCGCACCAATCGTAATCAAGGCTGACGGTCTTGCTGCGGGTAAAGGCGTGATCGTGGCAATGACCAATCAAGAAGCATTTGATGCCATTGATGACATGCTTGCAGGCAACAAATTTGGTGATGCAGGTTCACGTGTTGTAATCGAAGAATTCCTTGCAGGTGAAGAAGCCTCTTTCATTTGTATGATTGATGGCGACAACATTTTACCGATGGCAACTTCACAAGATCACAAACGTATTTTTGAAGGTGACCAAGGTCCAAACACTGGTGGTATGGGCGCTTACTCTCCTGCTCCTGTTGTAACTTCAGAAGTGTTTGAAAAAGCCATGAATGAAGTCATGCGTCCAACAGTTGAAGGCATGAAAAATGATGGTCATGTTTACACTGGCTTCTTATACGCAGGCTTAATGATTGATGAGCAAGGTCAACCTAAAGTGATCGAATTCAACTGTCGTTTTGGTGACCCTGAAACTCAACCAATTATGATGCGTTTGAAATCATCTTTAGTTGATTTGGTTCAAGCAGGCTTAGATGGCAATCTACCTGCTGAAGCTGAGTGGGATGATCGTAAAACTGTTGGTATCGTACTTGCATCACGTGGCTACCCTGAAACCTCTAGCAATGGTGATGTGATTTCAGGTTTAGACACTGAAATGACAGATGCGAAAGTATTCCATGCAGGGACTAAAGCACTTGATAATGGTGATATAGTAACTGCGGGTGGTCGCGTGTTATGTGTGACTGCACTTGGTAATACCATTGGTGAAGCGCAAGCGAAAGCATTAGAGCTTTGTCAAAAAGTGACTTTCGATGGTGTTCAATATCGTAAAGATATTGGTTACCGCGCAATTGCTCGTGAAAATGCTTAATCTAAATTTAGATTAATAAAAACCCCGCTAAGTGCGGGGTTTTTTATTTAATCACTATATTTTCTTCTAATATATTTTGCCACACTGTCAATTTCAGGAAAAATAGTAGCCTCTGTAATACCTAAAAGCTCAAGGTTATATATCAATCTTTGCTTACTATTAGCTGGTATAATAATTTTATTCTTTTTACTTAAAATATATTTTTGATCAATCTCAGCAGGCTTATTTTTGCAACCATCGATACCAAATAGAAAAAACGCTCCATCTTGCTTTATCACTCTTGGATTATCCATTTTAGGTTTCACACATAAAACTTTTGATAAAACCTCTGGATCCATACGAGGAACAAAATGTGGCTTTTCACTTTGAATCTCATAAGTTAACTTTTTAAGCTGATATGAACTATTAAATTTTCGTATCATTTCATCATATTCATCACAAGACGGAAGTACTTCTTTATCTAAATCAGTTTGTAAACAAAAATTAGAATCAACACGACTTAAATTAGATAAAATACTTACCGCATCACTGTCATAGTATTTGATATCTGATTTAGGTATTTCAAATATAATAATCTCACCATCATCTTTGGGCTTAGATTGGCATGCGAAATATAATGCAACTAATGGATTTATTGTAATATCTAACAATCGAGTAGGAAGAGAGTAATGCTGCATCTTTACTAGAAGTTCAAAAGTTGTTTTACAATACTCAAAATCCTGAGGACATTTAAGTAAAAGCTCTTTGAATAAAATATGTTCATGTTTGATTATGTTTTCACGATATATATTAGGAATCAACTTATAACTTTTATCTGAATGCCCTCTAAAAAAATAAACATTATTATCTCGATCATATGTGTACTCATTTAATTTTTCTAAGAATCCAGATACGCCTATGGAAACATTCTTACTCACTCAAAGCCCCTACTAAATAGTTAAAATTTTAAATGTAATTGCTTATTAAAATAAATTATCTAGTCAAATATTCAAACATATAATTTATCAATACTCTTAATTTTTATGAAACCTAAAGTGATGATTTACCTCCAACGCCCTCCACCAATAGTAAAAACTCCTACACTGCCCCATTTATTCAAATGTAGAATCAAATACCCTAAATATTGAAATGCAACTCTTTATATACAATTATGATTTAGATCTTAGAAAATCTTATAAAGCATTGATCTAGTTATTTTTAAGCAAGGAAGTTACATATTCAAAATATAAGACTGTAATTTATAAGTTTTATATATTTTCAAACTATTTTCTTATGCACTTTTAGCGATAACCAATTCTGTTCTATCCACTATAAAGAATAAATATTAATTGTTATCATCCATTTAAATTTCGTTATCAATTTAAGTTTTAAATTTTACTGATTTCAATTCATTAAGTACTCATCGCCAGATTGAATGACTTATTCGACTGAAAGAGTATTGCAACAATATGTCAGTCAATCTACAGTCTAATGGATAAGTCGATCATTCAAATTAAGACTTAAAAACATTCTAATATTATCGATAAATTAATGGTTTATTTTAATTTATCAGGGACACATTTATGAAAAAGATTCTCGGACTCGTACTAGGGTTAAGCGTAGGTATCGCAGGTTGTTCTAAACAAGAAACCCCTGCTCCAGAAGCGAAAGCAACAGATACAGCAGCAGTGCAAACCGTCACAATCGCGTCAACAGGTTCAGATGCTGATGTTTGGCGTCATATCGCTTCTTTACCTGAAACTAAAGAAGCAGGCTTAAAGCTAGATGTTAAAAACTTTACTGACTATGTTGCGATGAACACTGCTGTAGCCAATAAAGAAATCGATGTAAATGCATTCCAGTCTTATGCATATTTGGTGGCTTTCAACGAATCCAACAAAGATAAAATTGCACCATTATCGACTACATATTTAGAACCAATGGGTATCTACTCGAGCAAAGTTAAAAAACTAGAAGAGTTTAAACAAGGCGCAACGATTGCCATTCCCAATGACGGTGCAAACGAATCTCGCGCATTATTGTTATTACAATCAGCAGGCTTAGTAAAACTTAAAGCTGACTTTGACAATGTAAAAGGCACAACTGCTGACGTAAGTGAAAATGCGAAGCAAATTGTGATTAAACCGATTCAAATGGCAACGGCTGTTCGTGTAAAAGACGAAGTAGACGCGATTGTTTTAGGTAATACTTTGGCAATGGAAGGTGGTCTAAACGTATTGAAAGATGCGATCTACTACGAGCCAATCGACCAAAGCACAAAAATGAACGTTAACATTCTAGCGACTTCTGCTGATCGTCAAAATGATCCAGTTTTACAAAAAGTAGGTGCGTTGTACCACACAGAAGCGGTTAAGCAGTTCGTTCAAGAAAAATTCGCTGGTACTAAAGTTGATGTAAATAAACCGATTAGCTACCTCACTGAATCAAAATAGTAATATACTTCTACTAAATAAACAGGCAAATTAACTTTGCCTGTTTTTCATTTTATATATAGTTCTTGACGATATGATTGAATTTAAAAATATTTCAAAACACTATCAACTCAAAGGTCAAACCATACGCGCCTTGGATCAGATCAACTTATCCATTCCAGACGGCAGTATTTTTGGCATTATTGGGTATAGTGGTGCAGGTAAAAGTACGCTTATTCGCTTGATTAATTTATTGGAAAGACCCAATGAAGGTCAGGTCATTATTAATCAAAAAGACTTTACTGCATTGGATGCTCGTTCGCTCCGTCAAGAACGTGCCAATATTGGCATGATTTTTCAGCATTTTAATTTATTGCAAACCAAAACGGTTGCTGCAAATATTGAAATGCCGCTTAAACTTTTGGGGTTTAGCAAAGCAGAGCGTGAAAAACGCTTAAATGAGCTTCTAGAGTTCATTGACCTAAAACATAAAAAAGATGCATTTCCTGATGAACTTTCAGGTGGTCAGAAACAACGTGTAGGTATTGCACGTGCTCTTGCCAATCATCCTAAAATTTTACTCTGTGATGAAGCAACCAGTGCGCTTGATCCTCAGACCACCAAATCTGTACTTGAATTACTTAAAAAAATTAATAAAGAGCAAGGCATTACCATTGTCATGGTAACGCATGAAATGGATGTGATTGAAACTGTTTGTGACTATGTCGCTGTCATGGAACAAGGTAAAGTGATTGAGTCTGGTTCTACACTTGAAATCTTTAGCCAGCCTCAGCACCCAACCACTAAAACATTCATCCAGACGGTTTTACAACAACAGCTTCCTGTCAAAATTTTGAATAATTTAGAAAATCAAAATCACCACAGTATTTACAGCCTACAGTTTCTAGGCACTTCAGCTCAAGAAACTGTTGTACAAGCTGCAATTAAGCAGTTCGATATCAGCCTGAATATTTTATTTGCCAATATGACTGAAATTCATGGTGCAGTGATCGGTCAAATGTTTGTTCAATTACTTGGTGATGCTGAAATCATTCAACAAACCATTGCGTTTTTTGAACAGCATGGTGTCAAAGTTGAGCAATCAGGAGTATCCGAATGAGAGATTTGATTGTCCAGTGGTTAACTGAAATCACTGCTCCATTTTGGAAAAGTTCACTTTCAATCGATCAGTTTGTTACCGCTCTGCAAGAAACCTTCCACATGGTGTTCTTTGCGATGATTTTCGGTACGATCTGGGGTTTCATTCAAGGGATCACCTTAGTTGTGACACGTAACGGAGGGATCTTACCCAATCGTGCGATTTACCACGGTTTAAACCCGATCGTGAATGCACTGCGATCACTCCCCTTCATTATTCTACTGATTGCGGTATTACCACTAACCAAACTTCTGGTGGGTACATCTATTGGCACATGGGCTGCGATTGTTCCATTGACGATTTATGTCGGTCCTTATATTGGTCGTTTGGTCGAAACATCGCTGCTTGAGGTGAATGAAGGCATTGTAGAGTCTGCCCATGCAATGGGAGCATCTCCTCTTCAAATCGTGTTTAAGTTTATCTTACCTGAAGCACGTAGCTCACTGATTCTCAACCTCACCACAGCGACCATTAGCTTAATTGGAGCAACTGCAATGGCAGGTGCTGTCGGTGCAGGTGGTATTGGTGATTTGGCTATTTCTTATGGTTATCAGCGTTTTGACACCAGTGTGGTGCTTCTCACCGTGGTTGTATTACTGATCTTGGTACAGTTAGTCCAAATGATTGGTGAACGACTCGCAAAAATGCGATGAAATAAAGCCCTCGATCGAGGGCTTTATTTTTTAATATCCAAAGTGTTTTTTATATATTGCAATTTTAAAATGAAGTGTTAGTGTTTCTGAAACCTTTAAATAATATAAAACAATGAAAATTATCACTTCCTCATGTCTCGTATTCACTTTAATTTTACCTTGTTACGCCTTTGCCAAAGCCACTATGGATTATGTAAGCTCGATTCAAGTAAATGGCATCGAAATCAACAAACCTGTGGCAGCAAATCAAGTCGATAAAATTTTCGGTAAAACTACACACAAAATCTCAAAAGAATATTCTGAATGTACAGCTAACCATGACTATTCAACCGAATATAAAAATAGTAAACAGCTCAGATTTGAAATATTTGCCGAGGATAATCCTCAAATCAAATCTGCAACATACTACGAAACTAAAAATAATTTTCAGCAACTCGGTACAACTCAAGGTCGTGTTTGGCTCACATGGAAGAATGCCGGCCATTTAACAGAAAATATCAAAGTAAATCAAAAACAAATCGATTTCAAATACACTTTAGCTCAATTCAAAAAGGACTTTCCAGTCAGTGCTAAAAATAACAATACTGTAGTGCTTATACTTAACGCATCCGAAATAAAGAATTATTTAAAAAATCCAACGGATTTTGATGAAGGTTATACATCAGCTTTATATTTAAAATTTAATAATGGAAAATTAGAGAGTCTTGAAATCAACCAAGGCATTGCCTGCTAATTTATAACGAACAATGATTTCAAAAATAAAAAGGAGACTTACGCTCCTTTTTATTTAGTATTCTAAAAACTATTCATCTTTTATAAGAATCAATTCACCCAAAGTTCAGCAATCTTTTTCATCAAATCTGCTCTAAATGGCGCTGTCGGATTACATGGATTACGCTGCACTTCATTTTCATAAAAAGCTTGCCACTCTTTTACCATTGGTAGTGTCACACCTTTATCTTTAAAGCCTTGAATATCTTTTTGAGCCACATTTTCCAAACGAGCTTTCGCACCTTCAGGTCCTGTCGCCCAACCAATCACCCCTTGGCCAAAACTTGGCAAGCTCATGTTATTTGGCGTTGGTGGTACAGCATTACGTGCTATCGTTTCATTTACCTTACATGATGGATCGCGCTTAAACTCACCACTCTCTTTATTAGATGCTGGCGTATGACTTGCACATGCAACCATAAAAGTCGAAGTGAGTAGCACAGTCGCGATATTTAGTTTTTTCATTTTCTTGATCCATTCACATGTATTTACATATTGAAGATACCTTGCTCTTAAAAAGCATTAAAGTCTAATTCGACACTTTTATCTTTAAATGAATAAATTATGACTACAATTTACAATTACATCTGCTTAAATTAGGATAAAACCTGTAATAGCAGTTCGACCAAGCAAGTCACCTAAGGATATGTTCATGGCTTACCAAATACACGTTATTGATGTTAAAAATGCACTTCAAAATTATATTTGGTTATTGGAAGACACCGATACAAAGGAAGCGATCGTCGTTGATCCTACTGAAGCAGATTTAGTTCAATCCTTTTGCTTAGAGAACCAGATTACACTGCAACAGATTTGGCTCACCCATTGGCACAAAGATCATATTGGCGGCGTACCCGAACTGATTGCAGAACAACAAATACCTGTCTATGGCCCTCGTGAAGAACTGTCTAAAATTCCATTCATCAGCCATCCACTTGAAAATAATACACAGTTTCAATTTAACGGATTGGATGTTGATGTCTTTTCCATTCCTGGGCATACACTTGGACATATCGCTTTTTTCATTGATGAAATTGATACCCTCTTCTGTGGTGACACATTGTTTGCAATGGGATGTGGACGATTGTTTGAAGGCACAGCGGAACAAATGTATCAATCTTTGAATCGTTTAGCTGCACTACCACCCCGAACCCAAGTCTACTGTACACACGAATACACGCTGTCTAATGGCTTGTTTGCACTCACGGTCGAACCAGAAAACAAAGCCCTTCAACAACGAGTTAAAGAAGTACAAGCTTTAAGAGAAGAAGGTAAAATTACACTTCCATCAACCATTGAACTTGAGCTGAAAACCAATCCATTTTTACGCGTTGAAAGTGCTGAAGAATTTAAACATGTTCGAGAATTGAAGGATCATTTCTAAATCCTAATGATGCTTTCGAAGATTTAAATTGGACATTAATTTGAATAAAAATAGTAAACTAATGACCTAAATATCCAAAAATTTAAGCTATGCTTGCTTAAAATCATGATTGATTGTTCACAATAGAATAGGTTCAATCAATCATGATGCTCCACTCAATCCATTTATTTTTTAAAATTTTTTATTAGACAACCTAAGTTCAGAATAAAATCACCACTTTTCAATATTTTAAAATAAATCATAAAATACATAATCTTAACCTAAGTTAACAAAGTATTTTGAAACAACTCAATGCTTCCAATCACAAGAATTGGATATAAAATAAACAAACAAAAATATTTTTCATATTTCTTTTGATCCAGCCCTTTAAAAAGATTTTTTTCACCCTAATTTAATAAAGATCACTAAAAGGAGTTATCTAATGAAAAAGGTTGTTAAAGCAAAAAATTTGATCGCATTTCGTATTTGGTTAGAAAAATTAGGCTATTCAGTTAAAACATTAACCGATAATCGAGGCTTTACTTTTAGCTTTAAAAAAGAATATGGTCTAGTGACCTGCGACCTATCTGGTAATAATTTAGCGATGCAACTTGGTGAAGAATTTGAGGATCATTTAAAAGCTTAGTTATTTAGTTATATAGCTTAGAGAATTCGCTTCATAGTCGAAGATATATCAATCATCATTCGACCTATGATTTGAAATTTTCACTCAAATTAAAAAAGATTTAGTAAGATCATTTACGCCCAAGGATTTGGGCTTTTTTATTCCCGAAATTAAACTATCTAATAAAATGAGCAAAACTTATTTTATGCTTTAATTCAACCCACTTGTTTTTAGCAATCAAGTTAAATAAAAGTTTATTAACTGTTTGATTCAATTTCTGCATAACTAAATAATGAAATATAAATATTTCAAGAATCAATTTATCAAATTTTAGGCAATAAAAAAGCAAGGTATCAAACCTTGCTTTAATAATGGTGGGGACGGAGAGACTCGAACTCTCACACCTTGCGGCGCTGGAACCTAAATCCAGTGCGTCTACCAATTTCGCCACGTCCCCATTGAATACTCAACTACAACATATATGTAATGAGTTTCATAAAACTTGGCAGAGGATCAAGGACTCGAACCTTGACGAACGGTTTTGGAGACCGTCATGCTACCATTACACCAATCCTCTATTTCACTTACTTCGGTCGTTCCACCTCAGTAAATTACTTGGTGGGGACGGAGAGACTCGAACTCTCACACCTTGCGGCGCTGGAACCTAAATCCAGTGCGTCTACCAATTTCGCCACGTCCCCGATGGCTGTGTATATTATAGAGATCACCCCCACCTGACAAGCCCTTTTTATTAAAAAGTTAATCGTTTGATTAAATAAAAAACGATTTAACTATTCCTTGCTTTTTCTTTAAACAATATCGCTTAATAACTGTTTTATTTGATAAAAATTTGTACAGCGAATGGCTTTATTCTTATTTAAAAGCAGTTCAAACAGCGTTTCAAATTGTTTAAATGGATCATCTAATTCTATTTTTAGGCTTTGGCAGTGTAATTTTGCCCATTCCATGTAAGTTTTTGCTTGTAATTTACTTTGCGTTAACCATTCCAACCAAATAATACCAATTGCATAAAGATCAGTTGCATATGACTTGGGCTCTGCATGGAATAATTCAGGTGCCATATAACGTGGCGTAGCCGTATTTTCTTGTGTCACTAAATGATTTAGATCTACACATTGTTCAAGATCAATCAACACTGCCCTATTTTCAAATGCTCTAAAATGTTCAACTTTTAAATCACCATGGATATAACCAAGATCATGTAATTTCTCTAGTACTTCAAGACTCCGTAAAAATACCGATCTAATCGCGTCTACAGATAACTGCGCTGATGAGACATCAAACAGTGGAGCAAGCTCATGAACAATCAACAGTGATGGAATTGCATTCTCTATTGCGCGATGTTCTAAGTTATTTACATCTAACACTCGATGTGGCGATAAAATCTCACCATTCAGCTGATGAATATTTTGATATTGATTAATTTCATTCAGAAAACTCTGCTCATGTAGCGCACTGACATTTCTGTATTGTAATTTTAACCAAAGCTTTTGATCGTCGATTTCAATTCGATACATCCGACGACCAAACTCTTGACTGCGCTCTGAATTAAGAGCTTGCTTGAGCTGAGGGAAGATTTGATCTTGAAGTTTGAGACTTAACACGTTCACTTTTCGTTTGTAAGGGTTTCAACAGCTCTAAGCAATGCTCAATGGTTTTACCAATGCGAGCGTGTGCTTCGATACTGGATATTTTAGACCATGTTGCACGCTCACCTTCCTGTTGTAAAACTTTAAATAAATGAGGACGCGGATTTTGTAGCATGTATTGGTAATGTTTATAGCTGTAATTGCCAATAATATTTAAATCACCATAATAACGCTGATCAACAATGCCATAACCATGATCCAGCATACGGCGCACAGTCGGTACGCGTCCCATACGATCACGGGTAAAGTTCATCACGTCCATTGCAATGGCTTTACCATGAGTGCGTACAATCCGTTGAGGCCAACTGAGTAAGTCTGTACGAAAGCGCTCCTCATCGGATTGCATGAAAGGAACAATGTGCGGATTTACTTGACTGGCAATGGTGTAATTGACGTTGTAAAGACGCGCTAGCTTCTCCTGAGGGAAATCGCTGCGCACACTACCATCTACCCAACGGATACTCGCCAAATAAGGTGTATGCACGCCATCATAGCGTTTACTGGTCAACCGCACAGGTGGAAATAAAATTGGTACGGCACATGATGCGAGTACTGCACTCCATACCAACAAATCAGGTGCGGTATATTTATTCATAATGCGCGCACCTTCTTGCGCTACATCATAAGGAGCAACACTGATATTGATATCTAAACCCGATTTTTCATAGGCCTCTTCAAAAGTCAGATCACCTAAATTTTCAACCAAGAACTTTTTTAAATAACGGACATCTGCAAAACCACCATCACCACGCAATAATTCTTTCATACTGCGAAAATGAAATGCTTCACTATAAAAACTTTCACCCGTGAGGATTTGATCAATTTCGGTAGAATTCGATACGCCTAGCATTGCAGTCATCATTGCACCTGCGCTCGAACCAGACAGGACCTTAGGCATCAAATCCTGCTCTCGAAGTGCTTTACACACCCCTGTATGAAATAAACCTAATGATGCCCCACCAGAGAACATCATCGCAGGCTGCCCATAAGCCAACTGACAGTTTTGAAAAAAGTCGCTCTTTTCTTGCACACTTAGCGAATCACACTTTTGTGACGCGATAAAAATAAGGCTTTCACAGACTTCATGAATGTAATCCTCAATAATTTTTTTGGTTCCTACATAAGTTTGGGTAAACAGCATCGGATGTCCAATATTTGCAACATCATGCGATAACCCTTCCCTCAAAATATAAATCAAATCCACCACACGATTTTGTAGCTTATAACGACGTAACATATTTAAACGGTGGGAAATAATTTCAGCATCAAAGTAAGGTGAACTATTGTCATATTTCCATTCTTGTGCGCCAGTTTCCTGATCTAGGCTTAATGCAATCTCTTTCCATTCCGCATAAGTTTCAGCTCGATTCAGCTCTCTTTTTAATTTTTTAATACGATATTGTTGATGTGGATTAAGATCAGCGTGGTGATTAAATGCCATTTTAATTATTCCTTTGATTTTAATCCTGAGGATTCAATATTTTTCTCATCAAAACTATGCTGAATTTATGTGCATTAATCAATCACCAAAATATTATTTTTATTGATGATTAAATACTTTTACTTTGCCTTAAGTCTGAATTATTGTTTGGTGATCTATGCTAGATTAAGATGGCTTTAAACAACACTTTAGCTGAAATATATGGCAACTTTTGAACTTCCAGATCATCTTATAGAGCGCCTTTCGACTGTTCTTGAACAATTACAAAATGTTCTACCAGAACCTAAACAAAGTACAGACTTCAGCGCCCCTGCTTTTAAATGGCAAAATAAACAACTGAAAGCCATTCATCAACCCAAACCAATTCTTTTAGAAGACTTAAAAGGCATCGAACGTCAGATGCAGAAAGTACTCCAAAATACTGAGCAATTTTTAAAAGGTCTTCCTGCAAATGATGTATTGCTGACAGGTTCACGCGGTACAGGTAAGTCTTCAATCGTACGCGCACTGTTATCACGCTATCAAAATGAAGGTTTAAGGCTGATTGAAATTGAACGTGATGATCTGGCTGATTTGCCTGAAATTCAAAAACTGATTCAAGACCGCCCTGAAAAATTTATCGTGTACTGTGATGATTTAGCATTTAATGCCGAAGATGAAAATTATCGTAGTTTAAAAAGTGTGTTAGATGGATCACTTCAGTCAGGTTCAAATAATTTTATTATTTATGCCACCAGTAACCGTCGCCATTTACTGCCTGAATTCATGCATGAAAATACTCCTGTTACACGGGTGGATGTCCCACAGTACACCGAATTACATCCTCAAGAAGCGATTGAAGAAAAGATTTCATTGTCGGATCGTTTTGGTTTGTGGCTCTCCTTTTACCCAATGGATCAAAATTTATATTTAGAGATCGTTGAACATTACTTAGCAAAACAAAATATTCAAATGACAGCTTTAGTCCGTGCCGAAGCACTTCGTTGGAGTCAAAGTCGTGGACAGCGTTCTGGTCGTTCTGCGTACCAATTTTCTAAGCACTGGATTGGTTCTGAACAACTAAAGACACTCTAATACATTGATATTTTAGGTTATTGATATTGATTAAAATCCTACCTCTCAATCATCTTTGTGAGGTAGCATTCATTTTCAAATTTAGATTTTTATAAATACAGTCCTCATTTCAAAGTGAAAATAAAAACAGTTTAAATTTTTAAATCAACAAAACACCCCATCACACCACCATTCTAAATAACTTAAATATCACTGTTTAAAGCATGATCAATTTACTTAATCCCAATCATGGCGTATATTTTTCATTCAAAATGTGTGATTTTTACCACTCAACATTTAAGCGATTCATCTTTCTATAGAGAGCTTAACTATGGCTAAACCTACTCACAAGATTCCCACGCGCCCGAGTCGAGTCCACTCTAATTCGTTTAATTATGCGTTAGATTTCGACCAAATTAATTTTAGAAAGCGTCCTGAGCTTTACCGTATAGGACGTGGTGAGCAAGGTGTCTTATTGGTACAGCCCTATAAATCTGAAATTTTACCTTTTTGGAAATTTGCTGATCCAGAAAAAGCCACAGAAAGCAGTCAAAAAATTTATCAACTGTTTTTAGAATATCTCTCAAATGATGACTTTGTCGGTGCTGACATGGCGCGAAAATTTCTTCAAATGGGTTATACCCGAGCAAGACGTTATGCCAATCATAAAGGTGGTAAGAAATATAATGGACCAGTTCCCGATGATAAAAAAGGTTTAAGTGGTGCACATGGACGTGAAGAACTCCCACGCAGTGCTGAGGATCCTGTTAAAGCAGAGTCAGCAAGAATATTTAAAGTGCAATGGGATATTGCTAAAAATCACCCGAAGTACATTGAGTTAAAAGAAAGTTTTAAAACGTCAGTGGAGAATATCTGAATCTCTCATTTCTAGAAGTTGAAGCTTAAATCTATCTGACCAAACTTAAAAATGATCAATGAATACGCTCATTCAACATTTTATACATTGGTTATTTTGCCAATCATCTCAATCTATTTTATTTTAAAAACTACATATGAATAAACTTTCCGTTATTTCCAAATTTTTAGGACATTCCCTATTAAATTTAAAGCCTTTACTTGATTCATCAGTTCAAAATTCTGTACTCACCTTTTTAGATGACGACATCATTCGTCCTCGATTAAATGAGCAATATTATAGCTGGACACATTATGGAATCTTTATTCCAAACCTGCCTGAGCCTCATCGCTATTTAAATATTACGATCTTACTCGGAACTCCGAGTGCCTTAGCTTTTGATCATGATCAACTCATTAGAGATAAAAAATCACCTCGTCACACTGCTACATTTTTTTCAAGCACGGCTGCAACCACAGATTCTTTTCTCAAAGCTTATGATTTTGATGGTGAATGCGAATTTACAGAAAATGGCGACTTGATTCGCTTAGGTAATGATCTAAAAATTTATGGAGAATTACCCTATATTAAGCTTAAAGGTCAGTATCTTGGTTTGTATTTTGACTTTGATTTAGATGTAACTCGGCATGTATCTTGGTTTTTAAAGAATCCCATTTACGATCATTTTAGTTTGCTTTCAACAATAAGTGGCACGCTTACAGATACCACCAAGACTTATGACATTCAATATCTGTGTACTTATGAATATGCAAGATCAACAGGTATGCATTCTGTTTATTCAAAACTACTCCCTGAACATTATAAAATTCCACTCGATTTTTTTACTTATCAAATTATTAACGTCAATAAAAATACGCAAATCCTACTCACAAAAGCCGATATTTTAGGAAAAGCTGCAACTTATACTGCGCATATTCGCCATCTGAATAAACAAGCAGAAGTCTATACGGATGTAGAGTTTAAAATTTTAAAGTATAACGACAAACCTCAAATCTCACCCTATGGCGAAGCCATGAAAATTCCAAAAACGTTTCAATGGATTGTTAAAGATAATGGCGTAGAAATCATCAATATCCTTGCTGACTGTGATACTACCTTCCAATATGGTCACGGACGTGGATATGCGACTTCATATCGGTATAATGGTGCACTTAAATCTGAGAATATTAAAGGCATTGCTTATATGGAATATATCAATTTACAATCGAATTAACAAAAAAGAGCCTTGATCAGCTCTTTTCACTTTCATTTCTTACCGACATCAATAAGACTATAATTTAACTTATTATTTAACGTATTCTTATCTCACAATTGACCTATTTAAATGAGTTCATTTACAAGCTGATCTTTAAGCATCTCTCGTAAATATCTCGAAATTAATCGTACTCAACATTCGATTTTTTTAGTATCTTGTCCACTTCTAAAAAGTAGCATGTGTTGATCAATGAATTTTCTTTATTTTGCTTATGGCGTAGGTTTAGTGGTTGCAATGAATATTTTTTTATTCATTTTGACATTACTTGGTCATCAATTTATAGATAAGCAAATACTTGAAAACATTATTCATGTGCTTTTTTTCATTGGGCTGATTCTCATTGGCTATATGATTACTCGTAAAGCACCAGAGACTAAAATAATCAATGCACTGCTTTTAGCTTTAATGTTGGTCACTGTGATGGGTGGCTTTATCTTTATTTCAGGTTTTATTCCTAACGGATTTAATCTATTTCTTCTAGGTAGCTTTTTAGCGCTTATCGCTGGCTGTGGTTCATTTGTTATTATTCATAAGAAAACCTTAAATACCAAATAACGATTTGCGTCCTTTAATTAGTCCATCCTACGATTAATATATTGAAAATAAAAAAGAGGCTTTAAGCCTCTTTTTCAGTATTGCAAATTAGATATCTGCCGGTTTGCTTAATTCTATCATCGGCCAACGTGGTGTCGTTGTTACCACCAAATCGTCATGCTGCCCAGCTTTCAAACGCTGATAACCTGAAAAAGCAATCATTGCGCCATTATCTGTACATAAAGCAGGTTCTGCATAATACACCTGAGCTTTGATTTTCGCTAAATCAGCTTCTAAACGCTCACGCAAACGTTTATTTGCACTGACACCACCAGCAATGACCAAACGTTTAAGATTGGTTTGTTTTAATGCTTTAACTGACTTTTTAACCAAGGTATCAACCAACGCTTCTTGAAAAGATGCAGCAATATCAGCTTCTCGACCCTGACCTTCGACTTTCTTTAATTGATTAGAAACCGATGTTTTCAGTCCACTAAAAGAAAAGTCTAAACCTTGATGTAACATTGGACGTGGGAAATCAAAAGCTTTTACGTCACCCTGTTCCGCAAGTTTTGAAATGTTAGGACCACCTGGATAAGGTAAGCTCATCATTTTAGCCACCTTATCGAATGCTTCCCCCGCCGCATCATCAATCGACTCACCCAACATTTCATATTGACCAATGCCATAAGCCGCCATCAATTGAGTATGACCACCTGAAACCAATAGTGCCACGAACGGAAATTCCGGTGGAGTTTCAGACAATAATGGAGCAAGCATATGACCTTCCATATGATGCACCCCAATCGCAGGCTTATTTAAGGCAAAAGCCAAAGTACGCCCAAACAAAGCACCTGTCATCAGTGCACCCATGAGCCCAGGTCCACGTGTATAAGCAACAGCATCAATCTCTGGCTTATCTACACCACTTTCTTCAAGCAATTGATTCATCAAAGGAATAAGCTTTCGAACATGGTCACGAGAAGCCAGTTCTGGCACCACACCACCATATTCTGCATGCAATTTAATTTGACTATAAAGTACCTGTCCTCTTAAGCCGACTTCACTGTCATAGAGTGCGAGACCAGTTTCGTCACACGAAGTTTCTAAGCCCAGAACGATCATTAAATTGCCTTTTATACATTTCAAAATATTGCTAAAGCTATTATAGACTTGTGGTATGAGATGTAAATGAGTAAAATACTGACCTTCACTTGTGACTTAGCGCAATTCGGCGTTAAGTCTTATCCATAAACTAGAGGATTCTTCATGCCACAAGTTAAATTGAAAGAAGGCGAACCAGTAGACGTAGCTATCCGTCGTTTCAAACGTTCATGCGAAAAAGCTGGTGTTTTAGCAGATGTTCGTAAACGCGAATTCTACGAAAAACCAACTCAAGAACGTAAGCGCAAAAAAGCTGCTGCAGTTAAACGCTACCAAAAGAAATTGGCTCGCGAATCTGTACGCACCACTCGCCTTTACTAAGATTAATTTGTGATTGATTGACTGTCTGGAATATATAAATGACTACTTTAAAAAGCCAAATAACTGAAGTTTTGAAGGTAACAATGCGTGCCAAAGAAATGGACAAGTTAACGGTAATCCGTAGTCTTCAGGCAGCAATTAAGCAAATCGAAGTCGATGAACGCGTTGAACTAGATGATAGTCGAGTTCTCGCGGTCATTGAAAAGCAAATCAAGCAACGCAAAGAATCGATTAAAGCCTTTGAAGGTGCTAATCGACAAGACTTAGCTAGTAAGGAACAAGCCGAAGTTGAGATTTTATCTCAGTTTCTACCAGCAGCTATGACTGAGGAAGAACTTGATTCCGTGATTGAGCAAACTATTCTTGCTCAACAAGCTACTAGCATTAAAGATATGGGTAAGGTGATGAATTCTCTACGTCCGATCATAGCCGGACGTGCCGATCCTGCACAAGTTTCAGCTAAAATTAAAGCTAAACTGGCATAACCCTCTTTTCGTATATTGTTTGATTTGGTCTATTTAATCTGATTGCTTCCAGATGACATCATTATTTGATTAAATAGCCAAATACCTCATTTATTCTCTTCTATCCCAAAATATCAATTATAAAAATCAATCTATTCAGTTTTTAGAATATTTACGATCTTCTCCCCTCATAATCTTACTAAAATGCTTAAACCTTTTAAGTCATTCGTTTTAATTCTGATTCAAATCACACTGAATATTATAGTCTTTCAATATTTGCATTTCTTTTGATTGCTTTACTTTATTAATCACATCTTGCTTCGTAATATTTGCATAAGAAAAGGGTAAAGAATCTCTATTTTTATTCGTCAATTGATAAAAATCATCAACATAAGTTGCCACAATTGAGCAGTATTTATTTTTCTGTTGAGAATCAAATTGAACTGTCGTTGGTGGTAACGACTTTAAAAAATCACGCATATCCTGACTATATTGTTGAGTGATTTTATCTAAATCACGTGCATATTTTTCAGGTATTTGCTGTGCAAATGATGAAGTGCAAAATGTTATGAGTAACGCTGCCAATATCTTATTTTTCATCAATTTAATTTCTTCAGTCCATGATTAAGCGTCTTAATATTATATGTTGAATTGATACTTACAACCATTGTTTTAGCGCATAAATAAAACACTAACCGCTCTCAAGGTTTACAAAATCAGGTTTGTTTTTGATATAGAAATATTCTTTGGGAGTAGGTATTTCTCCATGTGTAACTGTACCCAGTCTCAAGCGAATAACATCAGGCAAATCCAAGCGATAAGAATAGACTGGACTAGCACATATACCACAGAATACTCGTGCCTTATTCGGCGTATGAAAATACTCTTTTAAGATCTGATAGCCAGTACAAATTTCAAATTTAGAGCGTTCCAATGCACTATTCCACGCCATTATTGTGCCTTGAGCCAATTGACAATCACGACAAAAACACAGAATACTTTGCTCGATTTCACCATGATAGAGATAAGTTATTGCTCCACATAAGCACTGACCTTTTATCATCATCAAAAACCTTCATTCATTTTCTAATTATCGATTCGGCAAACAATCACTGCAAAATGCATATCAAACCACTACCTTAGTACAAAACATCTTATATTTTTTGGGTATGCTCTTTTTGCATTACACTGAGTCGGCTATTAATCTTAACAGACATTGATTTATTACTTTTTGCAAGACGCTGAGCATGAATCAAAGATCGAATTGCAACCTCTTCAGCGCCTTTCCAATATTCAACCTCAGCTCGGTATCGAAGCACATTGATTGTTCGCATTGGATTGTCACGATCTAAATTTGCAGACTGTTGCATGATTTGCCAAGCCACAATGTCTCGATTATTTTTCTGTATAAATTTACTCACCAATTTCTCAGCTTCCACTGGTTGCTTTTTCAAGTTATAAATTTGTGCCAATTTATAAGCCAAAGCTCTATTTTCAGGCATTACTCTCTGCCTATGTAAAATCAACTGCATAGCAGCCTCTACCTGATCCTGCTCTAAATATAAATCGGCTTGAATCAATGCTAATAAGGTATGCGTAGGCTGAATGGTCTTAGCCATATCCAACTGCTGTTGAGCTAACGTATATTCACCTTTCTTGAGATAATATTCCGCGAGCGCCAACAAGCCACCAAAGTTTTTAGTCTGCGCCAAAGCTTTGAGTTGCGACTCCGAAGCTTGATTGGTCAGAACAGCTGTATACCACTTAATCACCTCAAATGCTTGCTGAGTATTACTGAAAGGTGTCCTTGGAAACTGATTGGCTCTTAAACGTGCCTCACTCATACGCTGAGTGGTCAATGGATGCGTAAACCAAAAATCAGGCATAAAACTGACACGAGCAGTTGCACGATTCATGGTTTCAAAAAAATCAGCCATACTCTGCGGATTATATCCCGCACCATACATCAACTGCATACCTATACGGTCTGCTTCACGCTCTTGATTACGACTATAACTCAATTGTTTATCAACCAATGCTGCTTGAGTCCCCATCATCACCGCACTACCCACATCACTATCAGCTTGTGATGCAATTGCAGCGCCGACAATAATCCCTGCCAGTGCTAACAATCCCTGCCCCTTAAAGGCCTCTTGTGAGCGACTATAATGTCGTTGGGATACGTGTGCAATCTCATGCGCCATAACACCAGACACTTCATCTAAATTCTTGGATGAAGTGATTAGTCCTGCATTTAAAGCAAATAAACCACCAGGTACGGCAAAGGCATTAATCTGAGGATCATTAACAATCACAAGTCCAATGGGTCGTCCGAGCTTGGTTTGGCTTAATATACGTGAAAATATCGACATGAATTGGTCTTCCAACCACACATCATGCAAAACTGGCATTTGATTTTGAACTTGACGATAAACCTTTTCACCGATCACATGTTCACGTTGTTGATCAATCAAACCCACACCACTCCCAATCTCAGGGATGTCAAAAGTAGGTACCTTTTCAGTATTAAAAATATCATCAGCACTACACATAGCGCTAAAACATAGACTCAATGCAAATAAGGTTTTTTTCAACACATCAACTCAAACAGATGAATATAATCGGACTATAACACTGAAAATTGAACGAATTCGCAATGAAGTGTTATGAATATTTATTTATGGAATCAAAAATGAGTTCCAATTAAAAAATTAATAACTCAAGTTGTTACAGCAAAATTAGGCTCATTCAAATATCAAATCATAAAAATTTAGCTAAATCGTTCATTAACGAGACATTTCGGAGTTTCACCCTCTAATGCTTGAACTAAATTTAAATAAGCCAACTCAGCCATTTTAAAGCGTGTTTCAGCCGTTGCAGACCCAACATGAGGTAAGGTCACCACATTATCCAACTCAAACAACGCTGAAGACTGTAAAGGCTCTTTTTGATACACATCCAATCCCGCGGCAAAAATCTTGTTTTGCTTCAGTGCATCAATTAAAGCACTCTCATCGACCACTGATCCACGTGAAATATTAATAAAGACCGCAGAAGATTTCATTTTATGGAATTGTTCAGCCCCTATTAAGGCCTTCGAGTCCTGATTTAAATCAACTGCAACCACAATGAAATCCGACTGTTCCAACAATTCATCGAGTTGCAAATATTCTGCATTGACCAACTGAGCAAACTTAGGTTTTGCAGTTCTATTATGATAATTGATCTTCATGTTAAAACCATGAAATCCTCGCTTAGCAATCGCCAGCCCTATATTGCCCAGCCCAATAATACCCAGCTTCTTACCATAAACATCTACACCAAATTGTGCTTTACCAACAGTTCTTTTCCACATTCCTTGCTTGGTCCACACATCCAACTGCGGTACTTGACGTGCAGCACTCATCAACAACGTAAAAGCTAAATCTGCAGTCGTTTCCGTCAAAACATGCGGTGTATTTGCTAGCCAAATTTTTTGCTGATTTAGATAGTGAAGGTCGTAATTATCATACCCTACACTCACCGTAGAAATAATTTTAAGTCGTTTGGCGGTATGTAAATTTTCTTCATTGAGTAACCGACCCGCACCAATCATGCCATCCGCATCTGCAACTTCTTTTAAGATTTGCTGATTAACGTTACCTGCTTTTGGATCAATGCAGACCACTTCATAACGATCTTTTAATTTTTGTAGAATGATTGAATCAATTTGACTAAATACCACAACCTTTTGGCGCATAAACTTTCCGAATATTTTTAAATCCTTTGTATCTTTTATACACTTTATTTGTGATTTTTGTTGTGTGAGTTGCTGTATTTTTATTAAATAAATTTAAGTCTTCATTCAATTTCAATCACGTTATTCTATATTTTGAATGAATCAATTATTGTGATTTTTGCATGTAATTCCAAAGTGCTCTTTTCAGCTGTGGTTGATCTAGCATCTCTTGAAGACTTGGCAATGCAACTATTTGATCAAGCCTTGCATGTGAAATTTCTCCCAAGCTTAAAATCTGTTTATCCACTTTCAATGCATCAATAAAACCTTGAATATACACTTGGACACCACGACCATCCTGTAATGGCGTTAAGGCAAATGGCCATTTCAAAGCAGAGAACTGACCTGTTTTAGCCATTTGAATATTGTGCCACAGTGTCGCCTGTTCCTGAGTCAACTCCGTTGAATCGACCAATATTAGACAGTTTTCCAAACTTAATGCTTGAAGCTCAAAAGGCGCAACATAAACCGCCTCACGCACTTCTGTTGAAATTACCACACCTGATTTTAAATTCGGTTGCTGATCAGCTCTTTCAACATTTGACTTTTCTAAACGATGTTCACGAGCTTGGATAGGCTGTGTAACGACATGAGAATTTTGATTTTTTCCAATCTGAACCACATCAGACGTATCAAGATTATTGACTTGAAAATCTTGAAAATGATTATACTCAGGTGCGGCTTGATCACGATATAAACTAGATGTGTAGGTACGCGTTGGCGCATCAGTTTTAGGTATCCATAAATCAATACCAATTACTGACAATATACTGCGCTGATGCTCTACCATATTCACATTCATTTCATACGTACTAGCATTTAATGGGCTGGATATTCTACCGATTTTTACAATGGATTGCTGGGCTTTAATTCCTCAACCAATCTCCCATCTTCTAAGTCCCCCATTCCATTTGAGGGCATGTTGTTATTCTAAGCAATTTAAATCCAATTTGCTCAAAAAATATTAAATTGAACAACAAATTTTAAGACTTAGGTTAAACAATCATAATACTGTTTTTCTTGTGCATTTGACTGACAATCTCTTCACTGTCAAATCCTAAACGCCAATACAGCAACTCAAGTACATCGAGCTCATCCTGTGTAATTACACGGTCATGCCATAAACACAGCTCTGCCACGCCCAAAATACTTAAGCGATCTCGTAATAATAGCCCTGCGATATCATTCAATATTTCCCCCAAATCTATGGGTTCATCTGAAATTTCCTCATAGATTTCCAACTCTTCAACCGTCAATACTCGTTTTAAAATCTTATAACGTACTTCAAGTTGATTTGCTGTATTTAACTGTTGCACATGCAATAGTGCATCTACCAAACGTACAATTTGCGGCTTAGCATCCTCTAAAGAAGTCGGTCGATGAATCGGTAAAAGAGTCAGTTCTGCTTTTACTTTTTCAATCAATAATGCATCCAACAAACCAATTTCACCATCTTCCTGAATAATTTTTGCAAGTTTGGTAATAAATTGGCGCGCACTGGTGGCAGGCATATTGCCTAAATTTGAGCATGCCTCATGGAAAATCTGAATATGCACACGTCCATCTATATGCAATAACGAATCGACAATGGCACGACTCACCTGCGCATTGGAAGGAATAAACTCACGGTATTGACGAATCATCAAAATCGCGATCATAACCTCTCGTGACCCTGTAGAGGTTTGCATGGCACGTGTGATTAATTCAGGACGAGCCATTTGCTGACGCACCTCCAAACTTAAAGGTTTGATTGCATCTTTGATTGCAAAACTAATCGGAGACAATCGAAGCAATGGTAAAGGCTGAGGAGACATCCACGGATTATATTCCTCTGCAATAGACTCTTCTAAAGAGCGCATTAAGCTAAATAAAGGCTGAGTTCTCAATTTCTGTAAGTTTTCCAGCTGTAAATCTTGCAGCAGACTTGGATTTAACTCATAAATACGGTCTTGAATACTTGGATGAATATTCATCCAACTTTGTGGGCTTAATGAGTTTGCAAAACACATATGTGAAATTGCTTCTGAGTATTCACTATGAATCTGAGAACCCGCATGATGCACATAGATTCGCAGCAGCGTTTGAACATTCGCATCATTGAGTAACAATCGTTTGGTTTTACGATCGTTATAATAGGTTCGACCACCCAAGGTCACATATTTAATCAAACGATTAATCAGAACACCTAGACTTCCAATCAGCCAAATCACACCACCAATTGCAACTAAGCTGGTTTCAAACTTATGTCGGGTATTTGATGCATTTCGCTTAAATCCTTTTTTAGCTATCTGACTACCCCATTGACTAAAAGTTGTCACACCACTGTAAAGAATTTTTAAGCGTGTATTTTCAGTCGCCTCACCCGATAAAATTTTATTAAATTCATGTCCCAACAGGCCACAAAGCTCAAGCTCATCCAGATTTTGTAAAGCACCCCAAGTTAAAATAATCACGGTATCTTTAGGGTGAAAACCTGCGGTCAGTGCATTTACCCCTATTTCATCTTGTAATACATACAGTGTTGGAATATCAATCACAAATGTATTGGCCAGTTTCTCAGTCAATTTTAAAGCTACACCTTCCTCAGGCGTACTCTCCAATAAACTCAGCTGACGCGCTTTTAATTGCTTGGCAAGTGTATGCCCACCTGAACGAAAGACATAAAATTCATACAGAATCGACCCACCAATAATAGAGCCAATAAAAAGTAGAAAATAAGGACTAAAACTATTCCAAAAAATAGATTGCTGCGGATTAAAATAGTGAATAAGAAGCCCTAAAGCACTATTCAACAGAAAAATGGAAAATAAAATAACAAGCGCACTAATACTTGCAGGCCAAAGCATGTTTTTGTTTTTTATTAAATAATGACTTACATCTTTCAATGTAAAATTTCCTGATTACATTGTGTTCAAATCATAAATTAAAAAAGCGAGAATTACTCGCTTTTTTAATCAATTTTTTCTGAAGAACTTAGGCGTCTTTTAATCCACTTAAATCAACAGATGCTGCATCAACATTTACATCAATGTAGCCATCTTTTTTCTTCATTGCAGATTCACAACGCTTTTGCTCTAAATCATCCAAGTAAGCATCGTTAATACCACCCGCTACGTAGATACCATCGAATACTGAGCAATCGAATTCACGTAAATCAGGTACTTTTTTGGTACGGACTGCATCTTTTAAATCTTCCAAGTTTTGGAAAATTAAACGATCTGCACCAATCAACTCACGAATTTCTTCAACATCACGGTTAGATGCAATCAATTCATCCTTAACTGGCATATCAATACCATAGACGTTTGGATACTTCACCATCGGTGCCGCAGAAGCGAAAAATACTTTTTTCGCACCTGCATCACGCGCCATCTGGATAATTTCGTTACAGGTTGTACCACGTACAATTGAGTCATCGACCAAAAGTACATTTTTGCCTTTAAACTCTAATTCAACAGGGTTCAACTTTTGACGTACAGATTTTTTACGCAATTGCTGACCTGGCATAATGAAGGTACGACCGATATAGCGGTTCTTCATGAAGCCTTCACGGAATTTAACACCGAGTGTATTTGCCAACTCAAGCGCTGAAGTACGTGATGTATCCGGAATTGGAATCACAACATCAATGTCATGGAACTCACCCCATTCACATAAAATTTTGTGAGCAAGCTTCTCACCCATTTTAAGACGGGCTTTATAAACAGAAATACCATCAATCGTTGCATCTGGACGAGCAAAATAAACATACTCGAAAATACATGGGCGATATTCAGGGTTTAATGCACATTGCTTTGTGAAAAGCTGACCTTCTGAATCAATGAAGATTGCTTCACCAGGAATCACATCACGTTCAACTTTAAAACCTAGTGCTGTTAAAGCAACAGACTCTGAAGCAAGAATATATTCAAGACCTAATTCAGTCTCACGTGAGCCTAGAATTAACGGACGAATACCGTTTGGATCACGGAAGCCAACCAAACCATGTCCAGTGATCATTGCAACTACAGCATAACCACCTTTGCAACGTTCATGTACTTTAGCAACAACGTTGAATACATCGTCAGCATTGGGAGTGAGTTTACCCAGCTTTTGGAATTCGTGTGCAAAGACGTTTAACAATACTTCCGAATCAGAATCCGTGTTCATATGACGTAAGTCAGTTTTGAACAAATCATCATGAATTTCTTCAGCATTGGTTAAGTTACCGTTATGCGCCAAAGTAATCCCATAAGGAGAGTTTACGTAAAATGGTTGCGCTTCAGCACTACTTGAAGAACCTGCTGTCGGGTAACGGACATGACCGATACCGTAATTACCCAGTAATGCGCGCATATGGCGTGTATGGAAAACATCACGAACCATACCGTTGTCTTTTCTTAAGAATAGCCGACCTTCATCACATGTCACTATTCCTGCAGCATCTTGTCCACGATGTTGTAACATCGTTAATGCATCAAACAACATTTGGTTAACCGGTGATTTACCCGCTATACCAACTACTCCACACATAGCAACCTCGCAAACAAGCTAGGATTAATAAAAAGGATTTTTCGTTGAATCTGATGATGCATCATTCTGATCAGAATCTTTCAGCGTTTTGTCGCTGTTCTGATCATCACTGTCATCTGAATTAATCTGATCTAAAGCCTTATTGGCAGTATCTTTGGTAAATTCGGTTGCCATAGGTGCATAAGGCAACAATGCTTGAACAAACTTTGATTGTTTCCAATGCGGAGAACTTTCCACAAAAGAGCCAATTCCTTGCATAGAAATGAGGACGATCAATAGACCTTTCAAGGTCCCAAATGCTCCACCCGCCAAACGGTTGAGTGGTCCTAATTTCAGTGTTTTTAACATTCGATTGAGAATCGCAGTCACAATCCATGTTAAAACAACAATAAGCAAAACAATAAAAGCAAAGGCTGCAATTTTTTGAACAACTGGATCTTGACTCAGAACAGTCATTGATGGTGCGATCAAATTGGCATATTTTGCACCGACAATCAGCGCAAAAATCCATCCAACTAAGTTCGCAAAGGCATTAACGAATCCTTGACGCAAACCGTTAAGCCCTCCAATGAGCAGAATAATCAGTATAAAGATATCTAAGTTGTTCATAGAAATTAGGTCATGGCATTAACACAATCTTTGATTAAAGCGGGTCCTGTATAAATCAAACCACTGTAGATTTGTACGAGACTTGCGCCTGCTTGTTGTTTCGCTATAGCCTGTTCACCCGAAAGAATACCACCCACCCCAATCAGTGGAATTTGATCCTTTAAAATATTTGAAAAAGCTTGCAAACAAGCCGTACTTTTTTCAAAAACTGGCGCACCAGATAAACCACCCGCTTCATCACCAGAAGGTAAGTTCTCAACGCCTTCACGAGAAAGCGTTGTATTGGTCACAATCAAACCATCAATTTTAAATTCAATCAGCTGAGAAGCAATAAATTGAATATCTTCTTCAGTTAAATCAGGTGCAACTTTTAAGACCAAAGGAACATAGTGCTGATATTCTTCAGCCAACTCTAATTGACGTTTTTTCAGTGTTTCAAGTAACTCAGTCAACGCATGACCACTTTGAAGACTACGCAAGTTTTTAGTATTTGGTGAAGAAATATTCACTGTCACATAAGATGCGTAGTTGTACACTTTTTCTAAACAAATCAGATAATCCGAAACAGCATCTTCAACAGCAGTATCCGCATTTTTACCGATATTAATACCTAAAACACCTTTAAAATTGGATGCTTTAACATTTTCAATCAGTTGATCAACACCATCATTATTAAAACCCATACGGTTAATAATGGCTTTAGCTTGAGGAATACGAAATAAACGAGGTTGCGGATTGCCCGCTTGTGGACGAGGGGTGATTGTACCGATTTCGATAAAACCAAAACCTAAACTTGCCAGTGCATCTATATAAGCACCATTTTTATCCAAACCTGCGGCTAAACCGACTGGATTTGGAAACTGAATTCCCATGCATGTTACAGGCTTAGCTTCAATCACTTGACGCATTACACCTAACTTGTAGGTTTTTTTGAGTAATGACAATGTCAGATCATGTGCACGCTCTGGCGCCAACGAAAATAGAAATGGACGAGCAAGCGAATATAACATATTCAAAAAGTCTACTGCTTTTTAAGTTGGCATATTATAGGCACAGTCCGTGTAAAAGGCTATGCCTGTCAGTTGTTTATTTTCACCAGTCACTTCACGGTCGCTGTTAATTTAATCTGCTCACCGACTTTATTTAATTCAAGTTTTTCAATGCTCAAGCCCATTTGTGCCAGTTGAGTCAAAAAGTTTGCCAAAATTGAATAGTTTTGATGTTCAGCAATAATTTGCATCGCATCTCCCATTTGCTGAGAAGCGACTGAAATCCCCTGCTGCTGAGAAACTCGTTGAATTTTATCTGCCGTAGTTAAATTTAAATCATCGGCAGGCTTCATCGTAGCAACATTGGTTTGCATCCACACGAGATCATCTTTAAGCTGAGTTAAACGACTTTGCTGAAAGTCAGCAGCTTGATTCATCTTCCAAAGTGATGCACCAATAATTGCGACAACAACAATAATTGATGCGCAAATGACCATGATTCTTTCACGTAAAGAAATACGATCTAAATTTTCACTGAGCTTATCCAACCATAAATCAAACCAGTCATGCGTTTTATTGAATAGTTTCATTATTGTATTTTCACCGCCCCAATCACACCATCCGCTTGTGTCTGAATGTTGCCTAATTCAGCTTTAAATCCCTGCTGATTTAACTGACTCACCAAAGTTTGTAATGCATCAGAACTACGTGCCACCAAATTCATATTCAGGACATTGGCATCATAATTTACATTATTCGCCACAATTTGATTTTGCATCAAAATTGGTCCTACACGACTAATCAACTGTAAAGCTTGTGTATTTGCGGTTTGACTTAAACGCAAGTTACTTTCAAATAAGCTTTTGATATTTTGCTCGGTGACGCGACTATTCGCCCCAAACCAAGTTTTATACTGTTCAATGGAAACTACAGCGGTTTGATCGGCAAGTTTCTTCAATTTCACCCAACGCGCCAAGTCATAACTAAATTGTACAACCAACAATGCCATCAGCAACATCGCACATGCTTTCCAATAGCCTGAGGCATGACTCTCCTCACGTTTGGCTTTAGGTAATACATTAAATGGATGACTTTTTGCTTTTATAATTGGTTGAAATTGATAGTTAAAACTTTCTCGTTGTTCAGTGGTTGTTATTGCAAGTAAAGCCGTAGATTGCTCATCAGTCAGTGCATCATATTTGAATATTTCAGGCTTCGCACACATATCAAGATATAAAGACAACTCATCTACCGATGAACCTTGCATTGCACTTTCACGTACGAGCAATTGCTGTTGGACGTTTGCAATAATCGTTTCATTGTCTTTTGGTATTGGTAAAACCAAAAAGTCTGGTAGTAATGCAGTTACTTTAACAGGTATCAAAGTCAGTGAATGCTGCATCGTGAGAACAGCATTTTTAGCAATAGCCAGAATAGAGAGTTGATCTGGTGCTTCAAAGTGCGAAATCACTTTCATTTGATCAATCGGGAAAATCACATACTCTTCAATGAGATATTTAACCCCATCATTCCCCAACTGTTTATATTGAGCTTTAGAGATCTTCTGTTGAATAATTTGTACGTCGCGACTTGGAAAGAAAACGACGGCTTCCTCTCCTTGATATGGTTTGATATCTTGAATCAATTGTTCAAGACTAGATGCCTGCATCCAGTTTTCACCACGTGACCATTGCCAAACCCCATTGGCCTCAGGCATCCATAAATACAACATTTATAATTTTCTGCCGTTTAATTTTTCAATTTAAATTTATTTACACATTAGGAATAAATGATTTTCGCTGTGTTGACAAGCCATTTGCGATGACACTTTGCTCATAAATACGCGCTTCCGCAAGTGCATAAGGATTAAATGATTCATGTGTCAACTGTTCAGCGATATGTGCCACAACATTCATATGACAAACTACCACGATATTTTCAAACGGTAATTGACTCAGCCAATCAATTGCATCTTTCGCATGATCATCTGGTTTGATTTTGTCACAGATCAGCACAGCAACCTCAGGGAAAATCGCTTGTAGATATGAAAGCGTTTCTTGAGCACGTAATAAAGGACTCACCACGAATATATCAGGAATCACTTGATCCTTTAAAAAGCCAGCAGTTTGCTTTGCTTGCGCATGCCCACGAGATGTCAGTGGTCTTTTAATATCATTACCATCTGTAGCTGGCGATGCTTCCCCATGACGAACCAAGGTTAATTGCATAAGTTTTCCCTAAACTTAAAAAATCCTATTGTAACGAAGCATAATGACATTTTTTTGATATTTGAATCGGCAATGTTCAATACTTATGAATGACACACCTCACTCATAAGTATGTTTAGAACGTAAAACTCTATCAATGTTTTCAAATCACTACATTTTAAAATTTAATGATGAATACAAAGCGTTTCCTGAGACCAGCTAAACAATCCATCCGAAATTTTTCTGTCGTTAAAACTATCACACTTTGCTATGTGGCAACACAAATTCCACATCACTACGATGACCATTTTTCATCAACGATACAGCTATATGTAATGGTGGAGCCCCTTCATAAATCACTTCATATAGAGCTGTAGTGATTGGCATATATACGTCCAGCTCTTTTGCACGACTATTCACTTGCACGATGGTATTGATACCTTCTGCTGTTTGACCAAGCTCTTTTGTCGCTTGTTCTAAAGATTTGCCAGAACCCAATGCAAAGCCAACCTGATAGTTACGACTTAAAGGGCTATTACAGGTTGCAAACAAGTCTCCTACACCAGATAAACCCAAGAAGGTTAAAGGATTGGCGCCTAATTTCACCGCAAATCGACTCATTTCTGCCAAAGCACGAGTTAAGATCATACTCTTGGTATTTTCACCCACTTTATAAGCAGCAGCTATACCCATTGCAACCGCATAGATATTTTTTAGTGCACCGCCTAATTCAACACCATTCACATCATCACTGCCAAACACACGGAATAGAGCACTATGCAAGGCTTGTTGTACTGCATAGCGTACTAGCTCAGAATCACTTGCAATCACAGTACCTGCTGGCATTCCTGCCATAATTTCTTTAGCAAGGTTCGGACCAGAGAGCACCCCATACGGCACTTCAGGAAGCTCTTCGCGAATAATGTCACTCATAAAGCTGAAGGTTTTTGCTTCCACACCTTTCGTTAAAGACACCACAGCTTGAGCACTAATGAAAGGTTTGATTTGGCGTAAAACATCTCGGAAAGAATGGCTTGGAATAGCAACTAAAATAATATCTCGATCACGAACAGCTTTTTCCAAGTTCGACTCAGCAACTAACCCTTTCTCAAGTGTGAAATCAGGCAAATAACGTTGATTGATATGTGTTGCATTAATTTCTGCAGCAACAGCTTCGTCACGAATCCAAATCATGGTGTCACAACCATTTCGCACAGCTGTATTTGCCATCGCTGTACCGAAACTCCCCCCACCTAACACAGTAACGCGCAATGCTGTTTTACTGTCTAGAGCAACTGGCTCAACCAAATCCGTGAATTTTAATTCCGACATTATTGTTATCCCAAATTTAAATTTATCTGTTCAACTTATAGGTAGATGAATACCATCTCAATACTGATTAAGGCTTCCAATTGGTCACATTCGATTCAGTTTGAATCTCTAAACGTGGAGGAATTGATTTAAAAGCAGTGCCAATGTAAATAATTCCAGAGATGAGATCATCGGTTTGCAAACCTAATTTTTGTTTAAACCAATTGGATTCAACCACAGCACCACTACGCCACATGGTTGAAAACCCTTGAGCCTGTAGGGAAAGTAGAAAATTTTGAACAGCAGCACCAGTACTTAAAGTCTGCTCAAAGTCAGGGACTTTGGCATGATCTTGAAAACGCGTCACTGCCAAAACAAGTAATGGCGCTCTCATGGGATGATGTCTTACACGCTCAACTTGTTGCTCATCGATGTCATCTAAGTCACGCATGGCATCAACTAAAATTTCACCAAATGCCTCTCTTTGCTCACTTGCAACAACGATAAAGTGAGTCGGCTTTAAACGGTGGTGATCTGGTGCAGCCAAAGCTGCCTGAAAAGCACGTTCCAATTGCTCTGTATTGGGTGCTGGCTCGACCAAATGTCCAATCGACTGACGTTGATGAATATTCTGATGTACTGCATCTAGAAAAGAATCTGACATTGACTGCAAATCTATGTATTACGTATTGAAGCTTAGCTTATCACAAACCTTAAAACTTACTCTATAGCCTTCAATTTTCTAATTTTGAAAGCAAAGTTCACAAGAAAACCTTATTAAAATTCAAAATATATACAAAGTATTCAGAATCAATCCTTAAGTGATCGTTAATATAGTCAATGACATTTAATTCAGCTTTGGGAAGAAAAATAATGAAAGCGATTCTTGCAACATCATCAGTTTTACTTGCAGGTCTATTTTTAACAGCATGTGCTTCAAATCCAACTGAAACATTGGCGATCCAAAAACCAAACAATCAATATGAAGTTTCTGGGCTAGGTAAAAGTCAAATCCTTGCTAAAAACAACGCAATCACAGCTGCCAATAAAACCTGTGGTAAAAGTCACGCCCCTGTACTTCTAGATGAAAAAACAGAATATAACGGTGCGTTAAAAGGTGTATTTGACGAAAAAACAGGACAAATGGTATCTGCAGCAGCAAGTGTTCTAGGTTCAGTGATTGGTAAAAATACCACCATTGAAAAAGATACTGACTACCAAACGGTATTAACCTTTAGCTGTAAAGCCAATTAATCATTGATATAAATAGCTAAAAAATAGATTAGAAAATAAAAAAGTCCCTGATGGGACTTTTTTATTAGATGCCATTTTTAAGCACCTCAAGGAGCTAATATCGGCTTAGCAATAACCATCTAAACGCGTCAGCGGAATTTTCTGTCCAATTGCTTTTTCAATTTCTGGAAGATAAAACGCATCATCTTCAGATAAGAAACTAATACTAACACCACTAGTACCTGCACGGCCTGTACGCCCAATACGGTGTACATAATCATCAGACTGCTCTGGTAGAGTAAAGTTAATGACGTGAGATACACCATCCACATGAATACCACGACCTGCAACATCTGTTGCAATCATAATGTTGTGTTGACCATTTTTAAATTGATCGAGCATTTTTAGACGTTTATCTTGAGCAATCTCACCTGACAACATGACTACTTTATAACCATCACGTTTTAAGTTGTCATATAGCTTACGCACCTGATCACGACGGTTCGCAAAAATCATGACCTTTTCAATCGGCTCATCACGTAAAATTTCTTGCAAAAGCTTATATTTGTCTGACTTTCCAACCACATAAACACGTTGTTCAACATCAGCATTAGTTTTCTTATCAGGCTCAATTTCAACTGTTACAGGCTCAAATAACCATTGCTGTGCCAAGTTAAGAACGTCATAGCTAAATGTTGCTGAGAATAATAAAGTTTGACGTTGTTCTTTGCGTGGAGAATAACGAACGATACGTTTAACCGATGGAATGAAGCCCATATCTAATAATCGGTCAGCTTCATCAATCACTAAAAATTCAATTTGATCTAACCAAATTTCTTTTTGCTCTGTGAAATCAATTAAACGACCTGGTGTTGCAACAATAATATCGACAAAACCTTGATCTAATTGTTTCTTCTGCTTATCAAAATCCACACCACCGACTAAAGTGACTACATTCAAACCAGCAAATTTAGTCAGCTCTTTGGCATCGCTTTCAATCTGAATCGCAAGTTCACGTGTTGGTGCCAAGATCAAAGCACGTGGTTCACCACGAAAACGTTGATGTTGAATTGGGTTTTTGAGTAAATCATTGATAATACTAATAAGGAATGCAGCAGTTTTACCTGTACCTGTTTGTGCACGACCAATTGCATCATGACCTGCCAAAGTATATTGCAATACTTTTGCTTGGATCGGGGTCATTTCTTTAAACCCTAAAGCATCAATTGCTTGCTTAAGTTGTGGCTCTAAGTTTAGGGTTTCGAAACCAGATGACATATATACGTGCTCGACGGTCAGATATTAAAATATTATATTCATTATAAACAAAAAACGCCCCAATTCCTAAAATTGGAGCGTTAACCTAGTTTTAAAAAACTAGGATTAGTCTAAAGGCTGAACTTCTTCAGCTTGAAAACCTTTTTGACCTTGTACAACGCTAAATTCTACGCGTTGACCGTCACGAAGTGAACGGTGACCGTCGCCTTGGATAGCACGGAAATGAACGAAAACATCATCACCGCCAGCGCGCTGAATGAAGCCAAAACCTTTAGTGTCGTTAAACCACTTAACTACGCCTTGTTCGCGAGCTGTCATAAGTTAATCCTCAGTTGGTAAGAAAAGGGACCACCCGGTGTTGCAAACAGCAGAGCAAACAAATTTTAAAACATTTTTGTATTTCAAAGCTTGTAATCATTCTATAAAACTATTAACAAAATCCCGGTTACATCCATTCATAAATAAGGCTTAGAGACGAAAAATCCCTATTCGATTCCTTAGTTACGCAACGAGCTTATCATGTGTTAATTACAATTAATAGAGGTTTTTTCGCAAAATATCACACAATAATTTGATTATTTATCATCCAAATAGATTAGCCATAAAATCACTTCAGGAATTTTTAGAGAAATTTCACAAAATATCATTAGTAATCACTCACACTTTGTTAAAATAGACAGTTAAATTCTAGATTATTTAATGAAATGAATGCTTTAATTGAAATAGATGCTATGGGTAAACCTTGCCCGCTTCCATTATTACTTTTAAAAAAGCAATTGAAGCTCAATGCTACACCGCAAACCTACCGCTTAAAATCTTCTGACCCTAATAGTCAGCTGGATATTCGTCGCTATTGTGAAATACATAACTACACATGCGATTTTACCCAAATTTCTGAACAAGAATTTCATTACGTAATTGAATCTTAATTGTTTTCAATTAAACTACTTGTGTGGCAA
This sequence comes from Acinetobacter sp. CY81, assembly GCF_059515925.1. Lineage (NCBI taxonomy): Bacteria > Pseudomonadati > Pseudomonadota > Gammaproteobacteria > Moraxellales > Moraxellaceae > Acinetobacter > Acinetobacter sp. CY81. Next base: position 141,761 of record NZ_JCAKNC010000001.1, on the reverse strand, counting down.
TGTTGAATATTAATTTACATTTCACTACCCAATTTCCTTTAACTCCACATACAAATCGAATTAAGATATTGTTATTGGTTTTACAACTATTATCCATTAAGGAGAACACATGACTGACAGCAGCAATCAATTGATGCCCCTGTCATTGTCTGCGCCTGGGGTAAATCTCGGTGCTTATATGAGCACTGTGAATCAGATCCCAATTTTGACAGCTGAACAAGAAAAAGAGTTAGCTGATCGCTATTTTTACGATCAAGATTTAGATGCAGCCAAAATGTTGGTGATGTCGCATCTGCGCTTTGTTGTGCATATTGCTCGTAGTTATGCAGGTTACGGTTTACCACAAGGTGATTTAATTCAAGAAGGCAACTTAGGCTTAATGAAAGCTGTAAAACGCTTTGACCCTAATATGGGCGTGCGTCTGGTTTCATTTGCTGTGCATTGGATTAAAGCTGAAATTCACGAATACGTGATTCGTAACTGGCGTATTGTAAAAATTGCCACGACTAAAGCTCAACGTAAACTGTTCTTTAATTTACGAAGCCTGAAAAAGTCGAGTAAGAAGCTTACTTTAGATGAAGCAAAATCAATTGCTTTAGACCTAAATGTGACACCTGAGCAAGTGTTAGAGATGGAAGGTCGTTTGACTGCCTATGATGCTGCATTTGATGCACAAGGTGATGATGACGATGAAAATACAACTTATGTATCTCCTGCGCTGTATCTTGAAGATAACCGCTACGATCCCGCACGATTAGTTGAAGAAGAAGACTACGAACAGCAAAGTACATCTGCTCTTCACAATGCCATGGATCAGCTTGATGACCGATCACGTAATATTTTACAACGTCGTTGGTTAGATGATGACAAATCGACTTTGCATGAACTTGCCGCTGAGTACAATGTTTCGGCAGAGCGTATCCGTCAGCTAGAGAAAAATGCCATGGATAAAATCAAAGTTGCGATGTCTTCTAATTAGATTTTTCCAAAGAACAATCATTAGGTTGTGGTATTCAAAATATTGATATTTAAAAAAGGGCTTGATGCCCTTTTTTATCACGTTTTCTTGATTTTCATTTTTTGCACTGCTGACTTTATGCTAAGGTTAGTCGCAAGTTTAAAGAGCTTAAATCACCATGTGGATTGTCATCTCTGCAATAAATCTCGCTCTCGCTGTCATGTTAGGTGCCTTCGGTGCTCATGGTTTAAAAGCACGTGCCTCTGAAGCACAACTGGCATGGTGGTCTACAGCAACTGATTATTTTTTCTATCATGCACTCGGATTGCTCCTACTTGGACTTCTGGCAAAAGTGATTCCTCAACTGCCCATTAAAGCCAGTTTTCTCTTGATTCAAATAGGCACCCTGTTTTTCTGTGGCTCACTTTATATCATGGCGCTGGGGCTTCCACGTGGATTAGGTATGATTACCCCAATTGGTGGTGCTTTGATGATCGCAGGTTGGTTGGTTTTGGCGTGGAATGCTTACAAATACGCACGATAATGCTTAGGCTATAAACACTGAGTGCTGAATGATTAATTCTGAAAATCACAATTTAAAAAAGGATTTAAGCTGTGAATATTTATCTTAATGGCGAAGTTCAACAGACCCACTGTCAGAACTTACTGCAACTCATACAACATCTTTCACTAGACGGAAAAAGATTTGCAGTTGAAGTCAATGAAATGATTATTTCTAAAAGCAAATTGGAGCAAACTCCTATTGCTGAATCAGATCGTATTGAAATTATTCACGCTGTCGGTGGCGGCTAAAACGGAGTTGTTATGCAGGATCATCCTCTCATCATCGGTTCTCGATCTTTTCAATCACGCCTATTGGTTGGAACTGGTAAATATAAAGATCTTCAAGAGACTGATTTAGCGATTCAAGCCAGTGGCGCTGAGATCGTCACGCTTGCGATTCGACGTGTCAATATTGGGCAAGATCCAAGTCAACCGAACTTATTGTCTGTTATTCCCCCTGAGAAATACACACTACTCCCCAATACGGCGGGTTGCTTTGATGCGGATACAGCAGTTCGTACCTGTATGTTAGCGCGTGAATTACTTGATGGTCACAACTTGGTAAAGCTTGAAGTCTTAGGCGATGAAAAGACGTTGTATCCCAATATTATGGATACCCTTAAAGCTGCCCGCACTTTAGTTGAAGATGGTTTTGAGGTCATGGTTTATACCTCAGATGATCCAATCGTGGCACAAGAACTTGAAAGTATGGGCTGTGTTGCCATCATGCCACTAGGCAGTTTGATTGGTTCAGGTCTTGGAATTTTGAATCCACATACAATTTCAATTATTAAAGAAAATGCCAAAGTGCCTATTTTGGTCGATGCAGGTGTCGGCACAGCAAGTGATGCTGCTATTGCGATGGAACTTGGTTGTGATGGTGTATTAATGAACACCGCTATTGCCTCTGCTCAAAACCCAATACTCATGGCATCTGCGATGAAAAAAGCAGTAGAAGCAGGTCGTGAAGCTTATTTGGCAGGTCGTATGCCCCGTAAACGTATGGCAAATGCGAGCTCACCTGAAACCGGCTATTTCTTTAAATAAATCCATTCATTGCTGTGAGTGAAATTTATTCACACCATGATACTTGCGATAATCTCTAGTTCGCTTTAAAAAGGATGTTTATGCATCCTTTTTAATTTTAGAACATCTCAAATGAAAATAAATCCAACTAAAGCAATATGTGCTCTGTTCATAGTTCTATTCCCTAGCTATTTGACAGCACAATCTGAATTTCAAAGCCTTATACCATCGGGTTGGTCTATTTTAGATTCTGCGCAGGGTGACCTGAATCAAGATAGGCAACCTGATTTAGCACTAATCATTGAAGAAAATAATCCCAATAATATTCGAAAGGATTCGGATGATCGTAAAATCAATTTAAACCCTAGACATCTTCTGGTTTTCTTTAACAACAAGCATCGCTATCAACTCATAGCTCGCAATAAAAACCTACCCACAGCAGATGATGCAGAATCTTCCTGCTCATTAGATCCGCTCGCGGAATCTAATGGAATTGAAATTAGAAAAGGCTTACTCACCATTGAATTCAGTTACTTTATGGCATGTGGCGGATGGGAGTGGCCACAACATACCTATACTTTTAGATACCAAAAGCAAAAAATGCAACTTATTGGCTTTGATTACAGTAGTTTCCACCGATCCTCTGGTGAACAAAGTGCAAGCAGTTATAATTTTTCGACACTTAAAGTCAAACGCACTACAGGAGGCAATCAATTCGAGGGTGGTCAGGCGAAGAGTACTTGGAGCAGTTTTAAACAGAAACAACCTTTATTCTTAAATGAAATCAAATTTGATCATTTCCACACGCAATTTGAATATTAATCAAGAAAAGTCATGTTCTAGAAAGAGCTAAATAAAGAAATCTATTTTGATAATCCAGCATAAAAACAGCCTCATGAAGAGACTGTTTAAGTTAGTGTTTTAATTTATGCTTATATTTGAATAAGGATTAAATTTTTAACCTTAATTTTTCAAGCTTAATTAAGGCATCAACCCTTCATCACGCATTGCAATCTGTACAGATTGGCGAGCTGCAACTTTATTCCGAATCGCATTAATATTGTTATACGGCGTCAAATCATGCTTGATGCCCTTTGACCAATTGGTCAGTACAAATAAGTAAGCATCTGCCGGTCCAAAATTATCATCGACTAAATAATCATTATCAGACTCACCAATTGATTTATCAATAAATGTTAAAAGACGATCAATTTCAGCATACGCTTTTTGTTTCGCATCATCACTTAATGCCGCACCAAAAAATACAGCATAAGCATCATGTAACTCAGAGTTTAGGTAACCCAGCCATTCCAATACTTTGGCACGCCCCAAACCTGAAGGTGGAATCAAATCTTGCTTTGGATCATGTTGTGCCAAAAAAGGTAAAATCGCGACATTTTCAGTCAAAATCAACCCTGGATTAATCTCTAGAGCCGGTACATATCCTTTTGGGTTGATCTGATAATAATCATCCCCTTTTTCAGTTTGATGGTTTTTTAGATTTACTTTTACTAAGTCAAAATCAACGTTAATTTCATTTAAAATAATGTGAGCAGCAAGTGAACAAGCACCTGGCGAATAATACAACTTCATATATTTTCCTTGTTATTTAACTTAGTTTTTACTTCTATCAGTTTTAAATTGCTTCTGATTTTTTTTCAAGTTGAAGTCGTTTTAAATTTGCAAGCAAGCGTAAAAAAATCAATTTGAAACTTGAATATTCATTAAAATCTAGATTGATTCAAGTAATTTTTATGCTTTTTCACAAACAGATGACTTAACATACCCCAAATTTTAAGTCACTGGTAAATTTGCGTGATCAGCCTGAAAAAAGATGAATGGTTTTCTAATATTCGCACTGATGTACTGGCAGGTGTAGTCGTCGGACTTGCGTTGATACCAGAATCCATTGCCTTTTCCGCAATTGCAGGTGTTGATCCGCAAGTCGGTTTGTACGCATCCTTCTGTATCGCAGTCACTATTGCTTTTTTTGGCGGACGTACTGCCATGATCTCGGCTGCAACAGGTGCAATGGCTTTACTGATGATCACTTTAGTCAAAGAACATGGCTTGCAATATCTTTTGGCAGCAACTGTCCTTACAGGTATGATCCAAATCATTGCGGGTTATTTCAAAGTGGCTAAATTAATGCGCTTTGTTTCTCAATCTGTCGTTTATGGTTTTTTGAATGCTTTAGCGATTTTGATTTTTGTAGCTCAACTCCCTGAAATTAGTCAAATGGATTTGAGTGGTTATTTGTTCTTAGTCTTAGGGCTTGCCGTCATTTACTTATTTCCGTATCTCCCGAAAATAGGTAAAGCGATTCCATCGCCTTTGGTCTGCATTATTGTATTGAGTTTACTTGCACTGTTGCTTGGTTCAGATATGAGAACGGTCAGTGACCTCGGACAATTTCCAGATACTTTACCCATTTTTATCATTCCCAATATTCCCCTTAATTTAGACACTTTACTGATTATTCTGCCTTATGCCCTGACCTTGGCAACAGTAGGTCTACTTGAAACGATGATGACCACAACCGTGATAAATGAAGTCACACAAACTGAAGGTAATCGTCATCAAGAATGTCGTGGACAAGGCATTGCCAATATCGTGAGTGGATTCATGGGCGGAATGGCAGGTTGTGCGATGATCGGACAATCAATTATCAATGTTTCATCTGGCGCACGCACACGACTTTCAACACTTGTGGCTGGTGTATTCCTACTCTGCCTTGTGGTGTTTTTTAAAGATGGGTTGGCTTATATTCCTATGGCTGCTTTAGTTTCAATTATGGTCATGGTGGCTTTAACAACTTTCAATTGGGATTCAGTCAAAAACTTCAGCAAACACCCAAAGCAAAGCAACATCGTGATGCTGAGCGTAGTTGCAATTGTATTGGCAACCCACAATTTGGCACTTGGGGTATTGGTGGGTGTAATGCTTTCAGCTCTTTTTCTAGTCAACAAACTTGAAAGTGAAGTGAAAGTTCAATCTGAACTTGAAGAAAATAAGCGTATCTATGTGGTGAAGGGGCAAATCTTCTTTAATAGCGCCGAAAAGTTCTATCAATTTTTTGACTTTAATGAAATAGTTGAATCAGTTGAAATTGATCTGACCCATGCGCATATTTGGGACATTACTTCTGTGAATATGCTCGCTAATATTGTCGCAAAGTTTGAGTCTAAAAACATTCATGTTGAAGTGATTGGATTGAATCAAGCCAGTTCAACTTTGATTGATCGTGTTTGTGACTAATGCTGTGATTAGCGTTGTATAATTCTGTGATAATCGCTTCGATAAAGTGTAAAAATAAAAGCCTGAACAATTTCAGGCTTTTATTTTATGGATTAACTTTTAAGTTCTAAACCATTTTTGGCGAACCAATAATAATGCGAATAGCCCCAACAGCGTAAACAATGTCGTCGAACCACCGCCCGATTTTGAATTACTTTCTGGAGTTGTTATGACAGTATTATTTAAATCTAAATCAACAATGATTGGATCGTGATCTGAAGAACGATATGCATCATCCGCGTAAAATGCAGTGATCTGTTCAGAAGATTTAAACTCTTCGTTATAGTCCAATGCTGTGGGTTCATCTGCATTAATATGCCATGCAAATGCACGTTTTACATGCGCATATAAATTTTCATCCGCTATGGCATGGTCTAAATTCCCTGCTCCACCAAATCCATTGGTATCACTTGCCACACCAAAGACATAACTATAGGCATTTTTACCTTGTCCAACTTTTTCATCGTTGAGCAATACTTTATATTTTGCTTTTTCAAAGGCTAAAATCGGATCTTCTTTTGCATAACTATTTAAATCCCCTACGAACAAGTAATTCGGTTGAGCTGCTTTGGTTGGATTTGTAGCAGCCCATTGGGTGATTTTATTGACTGCATTTAAACGGGTTGCATTCCAACAACCTTGTCCATCTTTCTGATCCGCATCATTTGAGGTAGTATCTTTTGGACAACTGCCTTTAGATTTTAAATGATTCGGAACTATTGTGAATTGTTTGCCACCACTTAATGGCTGAAACGTCTGTGCCATAGTCACACGATTCAACTCGGTACCATCATCAAAAATTGCAGCATCATTTACAGGCTTAACGCGTTTACTGTTATAAATAATCGCCACAGCTATCACATCTGTCCCTAACTTATTTTGCTTGGGTGGAATGACATATTTCCAATCTGAACCGAGTGCTTTAGTCAGATAAGCCAATGCACTCTTTTCATCATATCCATTATTTGCAATCTCCATCAAACCATAAACATCAGCATCTATTGCTTTCAGTGCTGAAACGATCTTGGCATGTTGTCGATTAAACTCAGAAACTGTGTTTGCACCACGATCAGGCTTCAAACCATTCACTACGGCATTGTCATAATTCAAGACATTAAATGCCGCCACACGGATTTGCTTAGTCTCTTTTTGAATAATGCTATTTCGAGGATTTGTTTCTTTAACGATTTCAGGTTGTGCTTTGTTCAGAATCGGTTGAATACGCCAAGCACCAAAACGGTACTCTAAAATTCCTTCAACATTTTTCAGTTGATAGCCTGATCTGACTGAATTGCTCGCATTAAAGCCTACAGGTAACCATGGCGTTTGATTTTGATTGCTATAGCCATCATCAAGTTCAATTTTAGAGTTTAAATTTGAAAGTGCTAAGGCTTTCGCTTCAGCAGATTTGGCAGGGAATAAATTGGTCGGAATATACAAACGTCCAAGACTTAGGGAAAGCTGGCCATATCGCCCAAAATTATAATTTTCACTCACAGTTAAAGTTTGAGGGAGTTTGACCCACATGCCTTGATAGCGTTTTGGCACATGTCCTGTGGTATTTGTTAGACCATCAAAAGGCAGTTGCAGAGGAGTTGCTGTCACAGTACTCCCTGCATTGCTATTACAGGTTGTAATTTCACTGCTCAATTGATCGATTCGCAGTTGATTTTCAAATGTCGTCAAATTCCCACGTAAAATCACCTCATTACCGACAGCTCCCCCTTTAATTTGGCTTGCTACAGGCAAGTAAACAAATATCGCATTACTTAAATTTGGCTTGGATTGACTATCTGCTGTCTGAACATAAAATCCTGAAAATCCATTGTCATATCGATAATCTGCAGTGATCACGCCTCTCACAACATATTGTTGATTTTGAGTCGCCGTTTGCAAGTCTGCGATTGGTGTACTCGCCGTACTACAACTTACACTGGTCAATGGAGGTTGAGGTTGCGGTTGGCTAGTCAGAGTTAGATAGTTTGAAAAGGCATTACGTTCAGACCATTTTTCCCAACTCGCAAGTAAGTCAAATGCTGTTGTCGAGTCGATGCTTGAATTTGTATTTGTTAAGACACGACGCTTAAAACTATTGCCCTTTGAAATATTTGCCCAACCATTGGCAGGTTGATCACCGACTCTACCAAATCGATCTATTGCGATACCATTGTGATAAAGCACAATGGCATCATCACCATTGAATGCCAAATTTGCAACTTGATTGACCGTTTCGCCCAAAGCAGTTTTTAGATATGAATGCCCAACTAAATGTTTAGATTGAGTCGACAAACTTCCAGTGAGTTTTACCGTTAAATTGGGTGTTGATTCACCATTTGGATACTGACGGATTTCATATTCCGCTAAGTTCACAGTATTTGGGTCTGGATTATAAATTTCCAAACCTTTCTTATTGTTATTCCCATCCACATATTGGCTAAACAACAAAGCGGCTTGCGCTGAACTTAAAAGCGTTGATGCTCCGATTAACGCAAGACAAATCACGATTCTTTTTGGTTTAAGATGATTCATGTTTAATTCTTAGAGTTATTGATTTGTCTCAAACATAATTTAACAATATGACATCACAATGAAGTATTTCTAAAAAACAACTGGTTTTTACATTTCGATAACAAAGGTACTGCGACTCAAGTTTAAAAGCCTTTTTCAAATGACAAGGTCATTTATAAAAGTATAAATTCGAAAATTTATAGAAAATAGGCTGAATTCCCCTAAATAATTTGACTTGATATGCTGAGCACTTAAAATACCGCATTCAAATTTTTTTCATTTGCCAATTTATGTCGAACGATCAATTAGACCCGCAAGTTGTAGAATTAGACAACTTGAACGAGAATCGCGAAATTGTGACGTTTATGCGCCGTTCATCGCCACTGAATACTTCACAACGTACTGCGCTTGAACAATATGGTCATATGATTTTGGAATATCCTGTAGGCGACCTTCGCCAACAGTTTGAGCATCCAGAACGTCCATTAACTGTAGAGATCGGTTTTGGTATGGGTCGTTCATTGGTGCTTATGGCGAAAGCCAACCCTGAGCGTAATTATGTCGGTATCGAAGTGCATGTCCCAGGTATTGCACAGTGCGTATATGAAGCTGGCATGGCAGGTTTAACCAATCTACGTTTACTTGATGCAGATGCCATTCAAGTATTACGTGAAATGCCTGACAACAGTATCAATGCTGTTCAATTGTACTTCCCAGATCCTTGGCAGAAAAAACGTCACTTCAAACGTCGTTTCGTTTCACATGACCGTATGCCATTGGTTGAACAAAAACTTGAAATGGGCGGTACTTTCCACTCAGCAACGGATTGGGAACCATATGCAGAATGGATGTTAGATGTATTAGACAACCGTCCAAATCTTGAAAACTTGGCAGGTAAAGGCAATAGCTACCCTCGCCCAGACTGGCGCCCTCAAACTAAATTTGAACGCCGTGGTTTAGAAGAAGGTCACAAGATTAATGACTTCTACTTTAAGAAAATTAATTAATCAGGGTTGATTTATCAGATTCAAAAAAAGAGCTTCAACTGAAGCTCTTTTTTATGATGGTTGTCGTTTTGAAATCTGCTCACTCATCATTTGATAGCATTGCTGTAGATCCTCACGGCCTGAATCCACTAGCATCTGTTGATGCATATTCAAAATATTCTGATCACCACGCATTGCAGGACCAGTTTGGACTTGCCTCGGATCATGCGCTGTGACTTTTTTTGCAGTCTCTAAGATCAATGGATAAAGCAAACTGAAATCCACTTGTTTTGCATCCACCACTTGCTTTGCCATGTCATAACAATAATTACTAAAATTACAAGCGAAAACGGCTGCCAAATGCAAACTCAAGCGTTGCTCAGAATCGTATTGATAGACACGCGAGCTTAGACTTTGAGCAAGTGTATTTAAAACATCTAAATCTTGAGTTTGAACCGCCTCAACAAATAATGGCGTGTTCGCCCAATCCACGTCACGCTCTAAACTAAAAGTTTGCAGTGGATAAAATACCCCTGAACGTGAATGATATTGAGTCAGTACAGCAAGATTGGTACTGCCTGAAGTATGTACGATCAGTACATCCTTCAATACATTTGAAAGCTGTTCAATCACTTGAGATATTGCCTGATCACTGACTGCAATGATCGCCAAATCAATATCGGTGTTTAATTGTGTTATATCCGATACAGCATCAGCACTTATCCCCGATGCCAAGGCTTCTGCATGGTTCACATCACGGCTATAGACTTGTACGATTTCGTGTCCTTGCTTATACAGCACACGGGCTAGGTGTGTAGCAACTCGCCCTGCACCAATTAGACTGATACGCATCTAAATTCCTTCATCTTATTCAGCTCACAGCATGCCAATAAAAAAGGGATGAATCAATTCATCCCTTTTTAGATCGTTTTGAATTAAACCGATTTAATCCTGTATCTATTAATTAAACACATTATTTAAATAGACAATGCGCTCATTTGTACGTTGTGTAAAACATTTATCATATTGCATTTCAGTATTTTGAGCCTGTAGTGCATCATCCCAATATTGATACTGTTTTTGGTAGGTTTCACGCTCACTCTCAGAAATGTCGTAAATACGTTTTTGTGAAATCACCTTACAGTCCACGTCACGTTTTTCAAACCAATCTGCCTGATCTTGTTTTAATTGAGCCTTTTGCTCATCATTAAAACGATCCCACGTTTGGTTTAAACGCTCCACCACTTTTGCTTTGTCTGCATCAATTTCTTTCTTACGAATATTCATTGCTTTTAATGCAAGCTCAGTTTGAGCGGCTTCTTTTTCGCTGCTTAGATTTTCACGAGCTCGTATTTCTTCATTTTCTTTGACATAAGCTTCATATTGCACAGCTTTCACTGTGACAAGTACCACTGCATCGAGTACTTCATTTTGATGTTGTGCATTTACAGTAATACCTTCTTTATCTGTTTTCAGCACATCAAACTTGAAATTGCCTTTGACTAAATCACTGCTAATGGTTAATGGAACTTCACGATTTTCTAAATAATCATTCAGGGTTCGGTAAGCCATTCCACCTTCGTCACCACACCCTTCTTCACAATCATTGTGCTGTTCTAAAAAGGCATTTTCAGCGCGTTTTTGTAGACCTTTAGGGAAATTCACCACCAGCTCACCTTCACATTCTAGTTGTGAGGTTTTGGTAGTGTCTTGGGTGATTGTACGGATATTTTTAATATCAAATTTTAAATTTTCATTAATCGTTTTTAATAGAGCTTCATCAGCCGTGTAATAATCAGAATCACGCAAACTACGATCTATTTTTTTTAGATACTCTGATTTAAGAAATGCCTGCAACCCTTTAATGTGATTATCATTGGTACAACTCCACTCAATATTTGCTGTTTGTGCAGTTTCTTCTTTTTTCGGTTTGAATTTATCGCATCCTGAAATGGACAATGCTGTAGCTATAACACTGATTAATAAAATTTTATTCATTTTGTGACCTTATTGTCGTTATTTTTGATGACATTAAATCAAAATATTCTCATTTTTACGACTAGAAATTAGAAAAGATCACAATAAAGTGATCTTTTCTAATGAGCTCAATATCAAGCTAACGATTAAATTCAGTTGGTTTGCTTAACACTTTCACCAGTAACTTCACGCTGTACACCTGTTTCTGTATTAGTCACTTCAAATTCAATACGGCGATTTTTAAACTTGCCTTCATCGGTTGTGTTATCCGCAATCGGGTTCTCTTGTCCAAACCCTACTGCATTTAACTTACTTGGATCGACACCTTTAGATACTAAGTAATCCGCCACAGATTGTGCACGTTTAAGTGACAATGATTTGTTAGCATTTGCATCACCTGTTGCATCTGTAAAACCTTTAACCGTCAGTTCTACATTAGGTACACGATTCATGAGTGCCGCTGCTTGATCCAATACCGATTTATTTGCATCTGGAATATCATTTGAACCCGTTGCAAAATTAATAATTTGCAAATTCAATGCTGTCGCAATATCTATGGGTTTCACTTGATCTGGATTAAGACTAGCCAATGCTTTTTCTGCATCACCAATACTGGTATTCACAGCCTGACTCACATCAATGCCTTGCTGTGTTTTGACAGTCAAATTCGGTGTAATCGCTTTAATTTTACCTGCTAAAGCTTGGATTACATTTGCATCCGAACCTTGTAGTGCAATTTCACTACCCGTCCATGTCAAGGTGGTATTCGGCGAACCTTTAAGCAGTTTAATCACGCTTGATAACGCATTTTGATCAATCAGTTCTGCATGGTACTGCTGGCTTGAATCAATGCCACAACCAATCGGATGATTAAATAACTGTTTCACTTCTTTTTGAATATTTTCCACAAAACTTGGATTACCGATTCTTGCTTGGCAAGTGACTAACTCACCTGCTGCATTGGTATTGAGTTGGAAAAAAGCAGGCTGTGCCGTTGCATTGGTCACCGCAGTTGGATCACCGCTTACCACCGTCTCATCTTTGTTATTACAGTAGCGTAAAAACAAACTGACCAATATTCCTAGAATAATCAAAGCAATTAATGGCAACAATAAACCTGATTTTTCTTTTTCTGGTGGAGCAACAGGTGTAGACGTTGGTGTAGAAACATGATTTGGCGCTTCGTGTGAAGCGACTTGCGGGATCGGATTGGCGTGTGTAGCCTGAGTAGCAAATGCCCCAACCCCTAACCCACCAAGCAATGACGTAGCCCAAAGCGGTAAAGCAGATTTTATCGAATCTAAATTTTGATCCAAATAATGCAAAATCGCATTTTGATCCGAACTTCCTGCTAAATCAGACACGGCTCCTAAAGTTGGCGCAATGGTTTGACTCAACAATGACTCTGTTTCAGCAGGAGATGAGCTTTGATTAAATGCTTCTACAAAATGATTTTTGGTGAGTTGATCATGTCCAAAAATATCGGATAAGTTTGGACTTAAACTATTTTGGAGCGTATGAATCAATTCAGGTTTTGCTTTAAATATGGATAATAATATTGGGATAAATGTAGCGACAGCCGTGCTTTTTTCTTGATATAAACTAGGATCCTGTTGGTTATTATCTTGATTTAACACAATAGGAATGATTCGATCTTTGAGTAATTGAATTAAATCCATTTCTCGCTCCTTATTCATTTTATTTTAAAGTTATACTTCAGAATACTAATCCTTATTGTCTATAATATTTATTATAATTATGTATGTTATTTGATCATTAACACATTTAACAAGATCATGATTATTTTAAGCATGTAATAAAAAAGCCAGCCGAGGCTGACTCCTTTCTTTTTAAAATTCGTGAATACATCAAACTTAATATTCAAGATAGTATATTTTTTGTCTAAGTGCTGTGGTTCTCTGATCCGTCATATTTGCTTCGCAATTTAGACGATAAACTTCAGGATTATCTGTATTACTACTATCTAACTTACATTCAAGACTACGTTTTTTTAACCAAATTTTTTGTTCATCCAACAAATGATCTCGAACCTCTTTTGATGTTGAATTCCAAACTAAATTTAAGTTTTCATTAGCACTATCTAACTTGGTTTGTGCTTCACTTATTAATATTGAATGATATTCTTTAGTAGCAGCCTCTTCTTCTACTTGACGTTGGATCTCTTCTTGTTTCGCTACTTCAGCCGCATTTAAACGAGCTGATTTTAATAAAGAATCAATAACTACATCTCTAACAAAATATGCAGCACTTTCACCATTTTCTAATTGTACAAATACTTTTTTAGCATCATCGGTAGGTTGAACCATATAATCAAGTGATGTTTTTAAAGTATTGGATTCTAATGATAAATCAGATAAGACTGCAGATTGAGCAACATTAACTTCACCATATACATCTCGAGCATCATTTGCATCTTTAATCATATTACTCGGAAGATTTACAACAAAAGTCGTTACGCAATATTCTTTCTTACTGTTTGGATCTGAATTATTTGTCCTAATATCATTAACATTAAAACTTACATTTGCTAAAGATGCACGTAATTTACCCATATCAATCGTGATATTTTCAGAAGCAATCAAGCTCTTAACTCGTTCTGCAGATGCATCACTTAGTTTTTTACTAAAGCTTTCAACGATTAATTCCTTAGCTGTTTCATTATCACACTTAACACCTGAACCAGTTAGCGTTGCAACTTTGTCACATCCCGTCACAATCAACATACTTAATGCAGTGAGTACTAATTTAGATTTCATTTTTTATACTCCTGATTAGTATTCAGAATATGCTTCATCAGCGGGAAGAGTAGCTTCATAAGCTGCGTCTACAGCTTCTTGTGCTGCATACTCAGCATCGGAATAAACTGATGTGTTTACAGCTGCTTTTTTTTGCTCTTCTTCTAAGCGAATTTGATTTTTTTCAATCTGTGGTTTTAAAAATGCATAGGTCAGAGTATCGGCAACTAAAGTGTTAATATTTTGAGTATTTTTTAAAACTGCAAATACTTTTTCACCACTATCGGAAGGTTGTAAAACATATTCTAAAATGAGATCAACTTTATTATTTGTAAAATTTATTCCAAGCTCATTAGCCTGTGACTCAACATTTTGGACATCTACTTTTGATCGTGCTTCATCAGACTTTTTAACCAAATCTGACGGTATACTAATATTCAAATCAATTGAACACTGAGTTTTAGTGCTATTTGGATCAATAAAATCTGTACGACTATCTGTAGTCAAAAATTGGATATTTTGTGCAGTAAGTTTTAGCTTTGCAGGGTCTAGATCTTTAATATTTCCTGCTGAAATCAATTGCTTTAACTCATTTTCCAAGCTTTTGTTTAAATCATCTTTTAAAATAGTATGAATCAATTGATTTGCTGATTCATCATCACACTGAAGATGTTTCGAAAAGATTGTTCCACAACCGGAAAGGCTAAGGCAAACCATACTTAAGATCAAAATTTTGTGTTTAGATTTGATTTTCATTTTGTTGTACACCCCTCAAAGTTACAGAAGTATAAATAAACACAACATAAAATTACAATAATAAAGCCGAAATTAATCCAGCTTTATTATTTGATTTTATTGAACTTTTAATTTAGGAAAGTTAAACAACAAAAACTCGTTCAGTCTTTCCAATAAGTGTTTGTCCCAATAATGGCGTGTTCTTTCCTTGAGACAATATTGTGTCCTTCGCAACAACCCATTCGAGTTGAGGATCAATTAATACCCAGCCAGATTCTGTTTTCCAACGTTCTAACATATTTGCAACTTTTGCTGCAGAAACAGTGACTTTCTCAACCCATTCTAAAGGTTCAAATAAACCTTCATTAATGAGTTGGATGCCCAATGGTACATAAGTATCAAATGCAGTGATCCCCGGTAGAGTCTCTGCAAAGGGTGCTAATTTTGCTGAACTACTTAATGGCTCATGATGCGTACAAATCGTATCAATCACACCCTCTTTTAATCCCTGACGCAATAATTGCTTGTCATTTTCAGAGCGTAATGGTGGACGTACATGCGCCAACGAATTAAAACCATCAATGAGTTGTTCGGTTAAATGCAATTGATGCATCGCTACATCGCAAGTCACATTTAAGCCTTTATCTTTTGCAATCTTGATCAATTCAACCGATGCACCACACGACAGCAAGCCAAAATGGGCACGTACACCAGTTGCTTCAATCATCAATAGATATTTAGCAATCGCAATCGTTTCAGCAAGTGCAGGAATCATCGGTAAACCTTGGCGAGATGCGATAAAACCTTGATGCACGCAACCGTCTTTAGCAATCTGAGGTTCTTCCGCATAAAACACAATGGTCATACCCAAACCCGCTGCGTATTCCATGGTGCGAAGTACTACATCATCATCTGCAAATGCTGCTGAAGCATTGGATACCGCTGTACAGCCACCTTTTTTAAGCGCAGCCATATTGGCAGGCTGATTGCCCTTCAAGCCCTGTGTTTGCGCACCAATGACTTCAAGATAGATGCCACCATCTAACATCGCTTTTTCAACTAAGCCATGAATCAGCGCGCCATTGTCTTGCACAATCGGTTGCGAATCAGGTGGCGTAAACACATGCAAAATACCATTTTCACGAGCTGCACGACCTTCTGACTTCAATGTCCCATGCTGTTGTTGACCCGGCTCACGTAAACGCGCACATAGATCGACCATGGTTGGCATTAACCATTTGCCTTGACCATCAATCGTTTCTGCTACATTTTGCGATTCAGCAACCAATTTACCATTTTCAATAAAAACAGTTTTGACACTATCTGATTTGTTGATCGGGTCTAAGACACGTACATTCTCAATTTTTACAATAGTCATGACTTATTCCTTAAACCGCAATCGCTTCAATTAAACCCTGTTCCTGTAACTGACCCTGCATAGACAATGCAAGTACTGCCATACGTACAGCAATACCATTGGTCACCTGATTCAAAATCACAGCTTGTGGGCCATCAGCAATACTTGAATCAATTTCAACACCACGGTTCATTGGCCCCGGATGCATCACGATACAATCTGGTTTTGCCATGGCTAAGCGTTCTTTGTTCAAGCCATACATTTTGTAGAATTCAGCTTGTGAAGCGAGTGCTGGTGAATCAATACGTTCATTTTGAATACGTAAGGTAATGATCACATCACAGTCTTTAATCCCTGCTTCCATGTCATTGCACAGGCGTACACCTTCGCCATACTCTTCAAAACCGAAAGGCAACAAGGTATTCGGTGCAATCACACGAATATCTTTACAGCCTAAAGTTTGTAAAGCTGCAACATCCGAACGTGCAACACGTGAATGCTTGATGTCACCAATAATGGCAATAGAAATATCTTCAAAATTCTTTTGGGTTTCACGGCGAATCGTCAGCATATCCAACATTGCTTGAGTCGGATGCGCATGACGACCATCCCCTGCATTAATGATGGCTACTTTAGGGCAAACCGTTTGCGCAATAAAATGTGCTGCACCTGAAGATGAATGACGTACCACGAAAATATCAGCCGCCATTGCTTCCAAGTTCCAAAGCGTATCTCTTAAAGTTTCACCTTTAGACGTACTTGAACGTGCAATATCAATATTCAAAACATTGGCAGATAAGCGCTTTGCAGCAGCTTCAAAAGTAGTACGAGTACGTGTGGAATTTTCAAAGAAGAGATTCATCACGGTACGCCCTTCAAGCAATGGCGTGGTGATCAATTGGTTTTGTTCATTAAAAAAAGAATTCGCTGTATCTAATATTTTTGTAAGCGTTTCTTTGGAGAGACCTTCGATGGTGAGGAAATGTTTTAAATGTCCATCTTGGTTCAGCTGAATCTGACTCGGGGTATGTAACGACGCCAAGTGCATGAGAGATTCCTTATACGTTAAGTCAACGTATTATACAGACATTGCTATGAATTGGCAGTCTCCCCACTCATTGATTGATTTAATATCAATCACTTTAAAATCAAAATTTCCGATACTTATTATTAATTTTCAAATATTTAAATTAAACAAATTTTAGTAATTGAGTTGCAAACTATTGGCTATGATCAGAGCCAATAGACTATCGCCAAAGAACCTTCGCATCACGATCCATCAGTACCCACTCGAGTACGGTCATTCTTCTACCATTTTTCCATGCTCGTGTTTGGATATTAATTTGAAATTTATCATCATCACGAACAATCCACTCCGTAGGCTTAGACTCAACACGATCATAATAATCAAGACTATGCCGTCCTAACTTACCCAGATTCATTCCTTCTACAGCGCTAATATCTAATTTTATGAATTGTTCATCACTCTTTAGAAAAACAAAAACCTGAGTGCCTTTTCTTTTCTTCTGAGTTGAAACAGCAGCTGTACGATCATGATTAAAGAATGCATATGAAGGAACATATGAAACTAAATCTGAATGTTCATTCGCAATAGCTAAGTTTATCGTACAGATCAGTAGAGTAATTACAATTAATTTGCTTAGGCATTGCCCGATCATAATCTAGTAACCTCATAGGTAATCAAAATGATTGTTATTGTAAATATTTCGAGATTTTGGATCATTTTTATTAATTTAGGTTAAAGCAAACCTCACCATTTAGTCTCAACACAAAACTATTGATGTTTTTATTAAAGTTTAGGGAAGCTATTTAATCGTAACTCAACGGCAACGATGCAAACCGATTAATCAAGCTTATTAGCTAAACATAAAAATGTGACCAACTCATTTGTAATTCAATAAACATTAACAGCACGCCCATAGCCATGTTAAACAGTCTCATACGAGAACCTTGGTTTAAAAATACCGCGAGCTTTTGACCTGCATATCCCCAAATCAATAAGGATAAATAACAAACCACAAAGTAAATGAGAATAAACAGAAGCAAATAAAGTGCATTATGCGATGCAGAAAATAGAGCTGTCCCAGACACTGCTGCAATCCATGCTTTAGGATTCAACCATTGTAATAAAGCACCCTGCATAAAAGTCGGTGCTTTGGGTAATTCAAGCTGATCTGTCTGAATTGATTCACCTTGAGCTCTTGCGATATTCCAACCCATCCACACCAATAACACTGTACCAAGCACAGTAATGATATTGAGTAAGATTGGATAGAGTGAAATAACTTGGTACAAACCAAAACACACGGCTGCCAATAACGCGGTGAATCCTATGGTTGCACCTGAAATAAATGCAAAAGTCTGCTTCAGACCATAATTCATACTACTACTGAGAATCGTAATATTAACGGGCCCAGGTGATATAGACATGGATAAAGAAAAAGTGAACATTGAAAAAAATTAAACTAAACATTGTTATATCTTTGAATCATTATTTTTCTTAAATAGTGACCTATTCTATTTTTTTCAAGGATATAACAATGCGAATATTCAGAGAACAGTAATAGCGCCCAATTAATTTGATTAAAAGTTTCAGTGAATAACTTTTTAAACCCTAAAATTTGAATTAACGCAGAGATCCAATATAGCGATGCGACACTTGATGCTGATAAATATCTTCTTGAGTCGGTTCACTGCTCTGCACACTATTCAAGTGTTGAGGTGCACTCTGAGTTTTAATGATTTCTTTATTCATTTCAAATGACTGATTGGGTAATAAATGGTCTAACTTCAAGGCTAAACGTTTTAACTCAGAATCATTGGTTGCCAAAGCCAGTTCAATCACATAACGCGCATAGTCATTATTTTCCGTTAAATACATGACATCAATCACACGACTTGTCACACGTCTTAATCGTGCATATAAAAGTGTCGCTGTAGAAAATTTATCATTTGACTGTTGGATATCCATATTTCCCCACATATTATTTCCACCCCATTGTTTTGATTCAATAAAAAATCCAACTCGTTCAGCAATATTCGTACCATTTCTCATCAAAAATTAAATGAATAATAAATAATTAAAATTTAAGGCTCGCTTTGTTCTAATTTCAAAAGCTTTGATCGTTAAAATACGTTAAAATACGCGATTGCTTTAATTGTCTTTGGAAAATGTTCATGAATTCGAAACCACGTCTTTCTACATATTGGGTCACCTGTGCAGATGGGCTAGAAACCTTACTTCAAGAAGAAATTGAAGGTTTAGGGGTTCAAAACATTGAACGACTTCCAGGACGTTTAGTATTTAAAGGCACACTTGAAGATGCATACCGCGTATGTATGTGGTCACGTTTGGCATCTCGCGTATTAACGCCAATTCATACACACGAAATTGAATTTAGCCACGATGCACGTGATGTAGCAGAAGAGCTTTATGAAGGTGCAAACAGCTTCGATTGGTCGCTTATTTTTGCACCACAATCTACCTTTGCAGTACGTTTGCATATCGAACGTGAAATCAAAGTAAACAGTCAATTCGCAACTTTACGTGTAAAAGATGGTGTTGTTGACTCGTTCATGGAAGCTGTGGGTAAACGTCCAAGTATTGATATTAAACAACCTGAAATCACGCTTTACGTGCTTGCAGGTAAGACAGAACATACTTTCTGCTTAGATTTATCAGGTGATTCACTGCATAAACGTGGTTACCGTTTATACATGACTGATGCACCAATCAAAGAAAACTTGGCAGCAGCGATTTTGCGTCGTGCAAAACTTCATGAGCAAAACCCAGATATTTTCCTTGACCCGATGTGTGGTTCAGGGACGTTCATTATTGAAGCACTCATGATGCTGACTGATCGTGCACCAGGTTTGGTACGTCGTTTCGGATTCAATGGTTGGAATGGTCATAACCATGAACTATGGATGTCTATTAAAGGTGAAGCCGCTGAACGCCATAAAGCTGCTTTAGAAAAACCACTTCCAAAATTCTATGCATTTGATGCGGACTGGGAAGCGGTTAAGGCAACCAAACAAAACATTCGTGCGGCTGGTTTTGAATCGTTACTTGATCAAATTCAAATCGAAGAACGTACTTTAGCGGATTGGCCAGATTTCCAAACGGAAGGCAAAAAATCATTTATCGTCACTAACCCACCTTACGGTGAACGTTTAGGTGATCGTGGTTCAAGCCGTTCGTTCTACTTAGGCTTATCTGCACTTTTACAAAAGCATTTCCCAAATCAAATGACTGCAATCATTGCTGCTCAAATCGAGCAAGCCGATGTATTGGCCATTCAAGAACCGCTCACTTTACGTTTGATGAATGGTAAATTACCAATCTACATTCGTTCAGGTTTGATCAAACCTGCAACCGTTTCAAAACCATTTTTAGAAACGTGGCAGCCTCAGCAATTCGAAAAAATCGAAGGTGCTGAAGACTTTACCAACCGTTTGCAAAAGAACATGCAAAACTTAAAGAAATGGGCAGTAAAAGAAAACATCTACTGTTTACGTATTTATGATGCAGATCTACCTGATTTTAACGTTGCAGTGGATTTGTATGGTGATCGTTTACACGTTCAAGAATATGCGCCACCTAAAACCATTGATCCTGAAAAAGCGAAAAAGCGTTTTAACCTCGCTTTAGCTTCAATTCGTGCTGTAACAGGTCTAGGTCGTGATGCGATCTTCATCAAAACTCGTGCACGCCAAGAAGGTAAAACTCAGTACACTAAACAAAGTACTGCTTCTAAGCGTTTTATCGTTCAAGAAGGCAAAGCAAAAATCTTAGTGAACTTAACCGATTATCTTGATACTGGTTTGTTCTTAGACCACCGTCAAATTCGTCTACGTATCGCTGCTGAAGCAAAAGGCAAACACTTCCTAAACCTTTATAGTTACACCTCTACAGCAAGCTTACATGCTGCTTTAGGTGGTGCTGCGAGCACGACTAGTGTCGATTTGTCTAATACTTATTTGAATTGGTCTAAGGAAAACTATGTACTCAATGGTTTAACTGTAGATCATGCAGATCAACAGCATCAATTCTTTTCAAGTGATTGTTTTGAATGGTTAAAAGAAGGTCATGAACAATATGACCTCATCTTCATTGACCCACCAACATTCTCAAACTCGAAAAAGTTCCATGGTACATTTGATATTCAACGTGACCATTTATCACTGATCAAACGTGCGATGAACCGTTTAACGACAGGTGGTACGCTCTACTTCTCAAATAACTATCGTGGTTTTGAGTTGGATGATGAAATCAAAGCATTCTACGACATTGAAGAATTGACCAATGAAACCATCGGTCTAGACTTCAAACGTAATACCAAGATTCACCGTTCTTGGAAAATTCAGCACTTACCGTCTTAAGGTGCTTTAACATTCGTTTGAATCGAATGTTATAAAAATGAAAAAGAGTTTGAAGATGAATCTTCAAACTCTTTTTTATGAGTATGTTTAAAGCCAACCGTTAATAATTATTCAGCTTCACCGTTGCAGTTCCTGAGCCTTGAACATTGCCTGTACTATTAAAACGCATACTACTTTCTCGGATCGTAATTTCAGTTACACCTGATGATTTACCGGGTATATAGACCTTTCTTTCATCTGCCAACAATTTAGAGTTATCTGTTTTTTTCTTAATCTCATAATCAGATGCAGCTGTAGATTCAAGATTTTCCTTATTGATCTGATCAGCTTGTTCTTTGGCTAAGTGTTGATGCTTATCCAATTGTTGTTCTAATGGAATATGAGCATCATGCTTCACTAAACTAATCATTTCAGGGCTGACTTTTTGATCCCCTGCACTTTGTGTGGCAAGTACATCATCATCAACCGTTTGTGCATATACAGCTGCCGTCGTAGCAATCAATAATGTCGTGAATACAATTCTTTTTTTAGAAAAAACACCGTTCTGCTGATTCATCTTCAACATCCATTTTATTTTTATATTCTTTTTAATATAGTTTTTCTAATCAAAGTTGCAAGATATTCTTCAATATTCCGATAAGCAACTTTATTCAAAATAAAGATCCCTCATTATTCGAAAATTCTACAATCTACCAACTTCAAAATAAGAAATTTTTGAACGATCAAATTGACCTATTGGACTATTCTGAAAACTATGTAGTGTATGCGTTGCATGCATTTGATGTGAACGACTTTGTTTCGCAATCACTGATCTTGGATCATCATCACTCAGTGTGATGCAAAACGAAGATTTACCAAATTTTTTAGTTTCAACATTCATGAGATACAACTGATATGCGAAAACATCTAATCGGCTTGGCTCACAAAGCACACTATGTGACATCAAATAATCAAATGATTGACCGATTTGAGGCAACATGATCTGCTGGGTCAAATAGGCATACACATTATAAAAAGGTCTTAAATATTTCAAACTTGGAGAATACTCAAGTACTTTGGTTTGTTTAAAACTTTTTTGATTCCATAATCCCAATATTCCAACCACTTGTTGATTTGAATCAAAAATCAATTTGAAGTCTTGTGGATGCATACCCACCCAAAATGGGTGCTTGCCAGTGAATAAATCATGAAAATCATGGGCTGTTAAAAAATTATAATATTGCTTCATTTGATCGACAAATTGATTCGCAATAGCAATTAAATCCTTCGTTAGTATCCGCGTAGAAAACTTTTCAAACGACCTTGAATATGAAGCTTTCGAAATATTATAAGTCGTGATCTGATCAAAAATGTAAGGCTCAGGAAAATGAGGACGACTTTGATGGAGCATGTGTCTGGCTTTTTGATTATCTTCAAGCACCACACTTTGTAAAAAAGCATCTAACGGAACGTGTCTATATAAATAATCCATCAATACTTCGATCACTTTTTTACCGCGAAAAGAAGGATTAATCCTTAAATCAGAAACATAACGAATTTGCGTAAGCTGTTCATTGATATAACAATGTTTAAAACCAATATTCATCATCCCAATAATCACATCGGGTTGATGCTTTTCAACCACAACTTTGATTTCAGGTTGATGGTATTGAGCATATGTCGCTTTAAAATAACTGTCACCACGTTCAAAGGATAGAATCATGCCATTACTGGGCATCGTTTCAGCAACCAATGTCAAAAGCTGATGATTATTTTGTTTAGTTGCATCACGAACGATTAGCTGATCATTTTTATCCGACTGGAAATACGTCAATCCGACATCCATATTAATCCACCATTGTTTTTATTTTTTTAAGCGGTTCTGGTTTGATATTTCCTTCAATCATCCCATTATGCATGGCTAATTTTTTATAATAATCCCAAGCATCATCCACATGCTTCACACTTGGCTCATCGAGCTGACCTAAATTTCGTGCCAACTCATAATGAAAGTTCTTTTTTAATAATTGATCCAAAACAGATGAATCTGCAATTGCCTCTGAATTACCTTCACTCAGTAACACATAGTGCGGTTTTTTATGAAGTGATTGCTCAATACCCAATAAACTCATAGGTAGATAATCATGTTGTTTAAAATGATCAATCACGGTTAAAGCAGTAAAATGATCAATTTTTTCACCGACCAAATCCACCGTCATCTTACGCCCCATAAATCTAAAACATGGCACATTTTGGTAGAAATCCGTAACGACTAACTCATCATCAATAATGTAGCGCGTTAGACCTGAGCCAGTGGTTAGAATTGGACTAACGTGTTGACCCATTTTCAATTGCCAAGCTGGATAGACCTGTTGATCATCCAAGTTTAAAAACTCATAAAAATGCGACTGATACATCAATGGATAATGACCATCAAGAGGTATGGTAACCACTCCCTCCGTAGCCCAGAGCCCCTTTCCTTCAAATGCAATGCCTGATATTTTTTGTTTTAAAATTGCAGCCCAATGTTCCGCACTGGCTGTATCCCAACTTGAAATTAAGGTGAGTTTATTCCAAAGCATTTTCCATGCTTGAGCATCTTCTAAATTCAAATGTCTTAACTTGCAGCTTTGAAGCTTATTTTTTGGTGCTTCCAAAAATTGTAGTGACTGACGTTGCCATTGCCCTACTTGTAAAGTTTCAACTATTTCATCTTGATGCAGTTGAATGATCTCTAAAAGCTGTAGCGCAAAGGTTGGACTCCAAACTGAAATCAGACCAAGATGTTCATCTGCAACCAAATAAGTCGCAGTTGCAAACATTGCATCCTCAGCACTTTCAGCCAGTGCAATTTCAGTCGGCACAGACTGAGTTACTTTGGTCAACATTCGCTTTGAAAAACTTAATAAAGCACTATCATCATTCAAGTTTTGGTTATGCGTTAGCTTTCGTTGACTCTCTGGCAACCATGAAACAGACCAATAATGTGTGGTGTTTTTTAACTCAGGATAATGCTGATATAAACTTCCAAGCCACAACCCTATGGCTTGATCCAATTCATCCAAAAACCCTTGTGTATAAGGGATAAATTTAAGCGCTTCGCTTGAACCACTGGTGGGTTGGAATCGAACCACCCTTTGGGAATTGAGCGAGTTAATCGCTTGTTCTCTGGATTGTTCAATCTGAGCTTTCCAAGCTGCATATCGTGTGATCGGATACTGAGCAATGAACTCCTCATAATTTAAGTGAGGCTGCTCTAAAATCTGATTTAATTTTTGTCTTTGCACATGCTCAATTTGATCTGCCTCTTTATAAAATTGGGAATAGGCTTTTTGGCATGCCAAAGACAATATTTGATGCGAACTATATAAGATCAACCCCACAATTAAGCCACCTTAGAAGGTTCATCATTCACAGCTACATCTTCTGAAATGACTTTTGGTGACCGATCATCCTGACCTTTACTGCCTGATTTGGTCAAAAAACGATGGATATAACGATATAAATCCGTCCAATGAATTTCACCGATACATGGCAACTCTGTCCCTGCTATCCATGTTGGATTTTTCTCTTCAAAAAAAGCGATCTTTTTATTTTTTTCACGCATCTCATCTGTAATCGGTGCAATATCAGGTTTTAAGGGCTGATAATCATCACCAAAATTTAAGAGCTTTTTCTTCTTATCATAATATTTTGCAAAATATTGATTACAGTAGGCATCTACATGCTGTTCAAGCCGTTGATGTTTTTGATCACAATGTGGGTAATAGGTAAAATAGTTATTGGCTAACAATAAGTAAGTTTTAAAACCTTTACTAATCAACATCCAATAAATCGGTTTGGTCGGGTATTTAAACTTGAAGGAAATAATATAACGATACATCGCTCTTTGCAGTGCACGATTACCCCAATAAGCTTGCTCAATAATCGTATCACCACTAAAAAAAGCATGATGAACAATGCCATCAACTTCAAAATCACGCTCAGTGACTGTAGAAAATCCAACAAGCACATCATGTGGATCACGGATAATAAATACGCCCGTTTTTTCCATGAGATCTTTTTCAAAAATTTGAAATGTTGTGTTGAGATAGTATTGTTCAAAAATCCCATACATGGTTTTCATATCAAGCAATGTGATTTTTTCAACAGGCTTATATTCGCTATACGGTTCATTTTTAAATTTACGAAGTCGTTTTAATTCCAACATATTGATCAATCCATTGAGGGCGCATACATTGCGACTTTATTATTTTAGATTCATTTATGCGTTTCATTTTGAATCACTGCCTTTCCCTGACCTGTGGATATTAATCAGATCAACTTAACAATGGCAAACTTATATCTTATTTTTTTACAAAAACATAGCTTAAACAATAAAAAAACCCAACCGAGGTTGGGTTTTTCAGATGAATGAACGTTTAAGTCTTTAGTTCAACTTAAATGATTAAAACACAAGTGATTAGCTTAGTTTTACTTTTTCAAACACAAGTTTTCCATCTTCGCTTTTAATGACGATGGTATCTCCGGGCACAAAATCACCTGCTAGTATTTTCTGAGCCAAGCTATTTTCAACTTGTTGCTGAATTGCACGTTTAAGTGGACGAGCACCGTAAATCGGATCAAATCCTGCATCAATCAATTGATCAAATGCGCTGTCTTCTACAGCAAGACTCAACTCACGATCGGCCAAACGATCACGTAATCGATCCAATTGAATATCTGCGATTCCACGGATTTGCGCTTTTTTCAAACTATGGAAAATCACTAATTCATCAATACGGTTAATAAACTCTGGACGGAAATGCTCAGAAACTGCACTCATCACCACAGAGCGTACATCTTGCTCAGATGCATTCTCACCTAGCTCTCGTACATCATTTGAACCGAGGTTTGATGTCATCACAATCACTGTGTTTTTAAAATCAATCACACGGCCTTGTGAATCCGTCAAACGACCATCATCTAACACTTGAAGCAGGATGTTAAACACATCTGGATGTGCTTTTTCCACTTCATCGAATAACACAACGCTATACGGTTTACGGCGAACAGCTTCAGTTAATACACCACCTTCTTCATAACCCACATATCCTGGAGGTGCACCCACTAAACGGCTCACAGAGTGTTTCTCCATAAACTCAGACATATCGATACGAATAATCGCATCATCACTATCAAACAAGAAGTTACCGAGTGCTTTGGTTAACTCTGTTTTACCCACACCTGTTGGTCCAAGGAATAAGAATGAACCGCTTGGACGGTTTGGATCAGATAAACCTGCACGCGAACGACGTACCGCATTCGAAACAGCAACCACCGCTTCATGTTGACCGACTACACGATTGTGTAAGAACGCTTCCATCTGTAAAAGTTTCTCACGCTCACCTTGCAGCATTTTCGACACCGGAATACCCGTTGCAGCACTGACCACTTCAGCAATTTCATTTTCAGTGACTTTTGTCCGAATCAGTTTTGGCTCTTCATTCACTTCCAAAACCTCTTCTTCATTCAAGCGCTTTTGCAATTCAGGAATCACACCATATTGCAAACGACTCGCCTCAGCCAAATCACCTTCACGCTGCGCTTTATCAAAAGCTGTACGCGCTTTATCCAGCTCAACCTGCGCTTGGTTTGTACCCTCAACAAGGGTTTTCTCAGCACGCCATACTTCTTCCAAATCGTTGTATTCTTTTTGAACCTCAGCAATTTGTTTTTCCAAATGGGTCACTTCAGCCTTGCTCACTGAGTCCGCATCTTTTTTCACTGCTTCAAGCTGCATTTTCAATTGAATTAAGCGACGGTCTAAACGGTCTAATGGCTCAGGTTTTGAGTCAATTTCCATTTTGATCCGTGAAGCAGCCTCATCAATCAAATCAATGGCTTTATCAGGCAATTGACGATCAGTAATGTAACGATGAGACATTTTCGCAGCAGCAATAATCGCTGAATCTAAAATCTGCACACCATGATGCGTTGCATATTTCTCTTTCAAACCACGCAAAATAGCAATCGTGTCCTCAACACTCGGTTCATCGACCAATACTTTCTGGAAACGGCGCTCAAGTGCAGCATCTTTTTCAATAAATTGACGATATTCATCCAGTGTCGTTGCACCCACACAGCGAAGCTCACCACGTGCCAATGCTGGTTTAAGCATATTGCCTGCATCCATTGCACCATCACCCTTACCGGCCCCGACAAGGGTATGTAACTCATCAATAAACAGGATGATTTCACCATCATATTTTGCAAGGTCTTTGAGTACTGCTTTTAAGCGTTCTTCAAATTCACCACGGTATTTTGCACCGGCAAGTAAAGAACCCAAATCTAAAGACAAGACACGTTTACCTTTCAGGCTTTCAGGTACTTCACCATTGACAATACGTTGTGCTAAACCTTCAACAATCGCGGTTTTACCCACACCTGGCTCACCAATGAGTACAGGGTTATTTTTGGTACGACGTGACAATACCTGAATGGTACGGCGAATTTCTTCGTCACGCCCAATCACAGGATCAAGCTTACCGACCATTGCACGTTCGGTTAAATCAATGGTGTACTTATTCAGTGAATCACGTTGATCTTCATGATTATTTGCCATGACTTTTTCGCCACCTCGAATATTTTCAATTGCTTTACGTAATTTGTCTGATGTCACACCAATATTGGTGAGTAAAGATTTCGTTGCACCTGTTTCAGCTAAGGCTAGAATCACCCAATCCGTTGATAGAAATTCATCACCTGCCTTTTGTGCATAACTATCAGCCAAATTTAAGGCACGTACAGCTTCGGGATTTAAATTAATATCGCCTGTTGGATTCGACAGTGTTGCTGCATCACTTAAAGCTTGTTGAAGCTTAGACTGTAAATCTCTTAAATTTGCACCTGACTGTTGTAGCAAGCTAACATTCGCAGGTTCTTCCAATAGTGCCGATAAAATGTGAATACCTTCAATCGCAGTATGGTCTTTACCCATAGCTAAGGACTGTGCATCAGATAATGCTTGCTGTAGGCGATTCGTAAATTTTTCAAAACGCATTCTTATTTTCCTCACAACAAATTTTGTACTTGGAACATAAATGGGTTTAATTGTTAAAATTTCAAGTTAAATATTTAAAATATATTGATAACTTTCAAAAAGTTATATGATTTTATTTACAGATGTAATTCAGTTATAATATTTGTGCATGGCCTATCTTTTTCAAGACCCTAAAATGAAAATTTCTATGTTAAGATCAAAAAAATAATAATCGTTTTACTATAAATAAAAGTACGCCTTTGGCGTGACATTGAGAAGAATAAGAATGTTCTGTTTCCGTAATTTTATCTTAATTTTTCCACTTTCTTTTCTATTGAATGGCTGTGGATACACAGTGCCTGATTATATTGATGCTCAACGTTTCAAAAATATATCTCAATTCATCACTATCGCAAAAGAACAGCAATACCAACCTATTTCGATTCGATCCATAACTGAAATTGCAATCAATCAAAATATTACTGCTTATATTTGTGGTGAAGAGCAAAAGCGTAAAATTTGCGTACTCCCTCATCATCAACCTTATAATCGAAAAATGATCAAAAAAATCGACATACCCATAGCAAAGGAGCATGAATCCTATTTACTTCTAAACGAATCCAATCATTTATTTGTACCTTCTAAAGAACTAAGCCATGACAATCAAAACGTCTCTGAATCTCGTTCCATCATCGGATTCGAGATTGATCTTAATCATACAACTGTTAGAAAACTCGATATCATTAATGGACAACAGATTAGAAATGAGCTAATTGATTCACTGATTCAAGAAAAAAAGTATCGTAAGAAAAATGACGATGAAGTTAATTTTGATGGAATTATATATGAGGATTTGAATAGTACTGATGTTACTCAACCTACAAATGATTTAGATGAGAACGAATTCACCCTACTCGATATTCTAAAAATCACCTATAAAATCATTCAACAACTGGTTCAAAATATCGCAAGTTTATTTCAAGATCTTTCATCTACGCTGATTTATAAATCGGGATATACCATTTCAGATCAAACCATTACTTTTGATGATCTACCCGAAAGTTTCCCGACAAACTATCATGACAAACTTTTATCCCAATTAACTCAAGTCGATTGCTTGCACTCCTTCTCTCCACACCAAATGGATTATTTAGTTCAACAACAAGGATATTCTCGACTTATCATCAATACACCATTGTTAGATACATTGATCGAAGATCAAAAAATCAAGTTGTGTAATCATCCCAGCTTGCAAGAAGTGACCA
Source organism: Acinetobacter sp. CY81 (assembly GCF_059515925.1). Taxonomy (NCBI): domain Bacteria; kingdom Pseudomonadati; phylum Pseudomonadota; class Gammaproteobacteria; order Moraxellales; family Moraxellaceae; genus Acinetobacter; species Acinetobacter sp. CY81. The sequence goes on along the minus strand of NZ_JCAKNC010000001.1, from coordinate 111,929 downwards.
ATGAAAAAATCATCCATGAAGTGGTGACTGGGAACCGATCCTCAGGAAATCATTATATCGGTGGATACTCACCTGAAGGATTTAACATTTTTGAACTAAATAATGTTCAATTCCAAGCACCATTGAACGAGCTGAGTATTTATCAGAAAGATCAACAATATATAATTGAATTTCCAAAATCTAAGTTTTATCTCATTCCCGAGTGAATATCATGTGACTTGAGTTTTAGTCAGCGAACTTTGTGAAACAGCACTAAACGGCGCAACGCTCTGCGTAATCCATACATTCCCCCCAATAATTGCCCCTTCACCAATCGTGATTCGACCTAATATAGTTGCACCCGCATAGATCACCACATTGTCTTCAACCGTTGGATGGCGTGCATAATCTTTCTGTAAGCGCCCATCTTCATCCACCTCAAAGCGTTTCGCACCCAAAGTCACAGCTTGGTAGATACGAACATTCTGACCAATCACACAAGTTTCACCAATCACCACACCTGTTCCGTGGTCAATAAAACAGCCTTGCCCAATTTGAGCACCTGGATGAATATCAATTCCTGTTTTTGAATGTGAAATTTCAGCAATGATTCTCGCTAAAAGTGACAAATCTTTTTTATAAAATTCATGTGCAATTCGATGATAAGTGATTGCAACAATTCCCGGGTAGCACAACAGTACTTCATCCACACTCCGAGCAGCGGGATCCCCCTGATAAGCAGCAATCACATCGGTATCTAAGATTCTTCGAATAGACGATAACTGCTCAGCAAAGTCATGCACTATTTGCTCGGCTTGAGTGCTGATCTCAACTTGATTAACTGGCTGTTTTTTATATTTTAAGTCATAAGACAAGTTAAGTTTCACTTGATCCAGTAGCGCATATAAGGTTTTTTCTAAAGTATGCGCGATATAGAAATTTTCACTTTGTTGACGAAGATCATGTGGTCCAAGACGCATTGGAAATAAGATGCCACACAGATCATGTAATATTTTTTTGATTTCAGTACGTGATGGTAACTCACGTCCACCATCATCTTTTAGGCTATTTTGCTGAACTCTCCACTCATGTCTTACATTTTGAAGATCATCAACTATTTTATGAATATTCCAAGCCATTCAACTCACCACATTTTATCGTTATAAAATAATAAAAACTGTTTGATACAGGTGATTTAAAACACCACAGCTATAAATCACCATTGAACATTTGTAAATAAAAATGCAACAACATCAAATTAGTCTTGTGTTTAATGTTATCTAATCTCTTTAAATCCAAAACCATTCAATAAGTAGAAATCATTTCAAACTCAAGATGCAAAAATGCTTATTCCAAATTCAAGATGAATGTTATGTGATTATGTCAAAATTGGATAAAAGAATTTTCTATATGAATATGCACTTTTAAACTATGTAGCTATTTTCAAAATAAGAATATGTAAGTGAATTTTTATTAGTTTTATGAATAAATAAAATAGATATATTAATAATACTGAATATGCATAGTTGTTTTGCAAATACAAGGTGAATCTATACATGATCAATAGCTCGTTCATTTGAGTTAAGCAAATGAACTTGATGTGTTTATGCACTGATTAACTTGTGAATGTCAAAATCTATGCTCACAAAAAATATGAATGATTTTATAGGTATGACCATGAACAGTGCAGTGAATCAAGCTCAAGTGACGACTGACCAATTAAATGAGATTTTAAGCCAAGCAAAAAAATTGGCTGAGGATCACTATTTAGAATTTACAGGTACAGTTACACCTCACAATGCATGGCTACTATTTCAAACTGGGCAAGCGGTCATCGTGGATGTTCGAACTTTAGAAGAACGTAAATTTGTTGGACTGATTGAAAATACCATTCATATCCCTTGGGCAACAGGCATCTCTTTAAATCGTAATCCACGTTTTGCCAAAGAACTTGAAAATAAAGTGGGTAAAGACAAAATCATTTTACTGTTATGTCGAAGTGGCAAACGCTCCGCAGCTGCTGCAAATGTTGCTTTCAACGCAGGTTTTGAATCTGTATATAACATTGACCAAGGCTTTGAAGGTGATTTAGATGAACACAATCAGCGTGGCATATTTAATGGATGGCGCTTTCATCAACTTCCTTGGATACAAGAATAATTTGGATTCGACATATAGAACAGCAACAGATAGAGCGACAATAGCTCCGATACAAAAATAATCACGCTTAAAGCAATCTAAGCTGAAATGAAGCTCGTCTAAAACAAGAACCAATCTAATCATCACACTGCAATTTTTGAGTTGAATCAATTCAAGGAGAGGATCTTTACGTCTATACGTTTTTAAAAGTTTTAAATTTTCAATTTTTCTAAAAATAAATAAAGGATTCACATGGCTAAACATCAAGAAATTGCACGCCAAGCTCTGAGCGATCAAGCAGCACGCCAACTGGCAAATGCAACAAAAACTGTTCCACAACTTTCGACGATTACACCACGTTGGCTAACGCATTTATTACAATGGACACCTGTTGAAGCAGGTATTTATCGCGTCAATAAAGTCAGCAATACGGACGATATTCAAGTTGCTTGCACACAACGTGATGAGGCTACACTCCCTCAGACTTTTGTTGATTATGAAGTGAATCCACGTGAATATTTCCTGAACGGTGTTTCTACTGTTCTAGACATCCATACTCGCGTTTCAGATTTATATAGTAGCCCACATGATCAAATCAAAGAACAACTGCGTCTGACGATTGAAACCATCAAAGAACGTCAAGAAAGTGAATTGATTAACAACCCTGAATATGGCTTGTTGGCAAGCGTTGCAGATGAACAACGTATTTCTACCCTGACAGGTGCACCTACGCCAGATGACTTCGACGATCTACTCAGAAAAGTTTGGAAAGAGCCTGGTTTCTTTTTAGCGCATCCAGATGCAATTGCAGCATTTGGTCGTGAATGTACCCGTCGTGGCGTTCCACCTCCGACTGTAAGCTTATTCGGATCTCAATTTATCACTTGGCGTGGTATTCCCCTTATTCCCTCTAATAAGATCCCTGTGGAAGGTGGTAAAACCAAAATCATCTTGTTACGTGTCGGTGAGAAGCGTCAAGGTGTAGTTGGATTATTCCAACCAGGCTTAGCAGGTGAACAAGCACCTGGATTATCCGTACGCTTTATGGGAATCAATCATAATGCCATTGCTTCATATTTGATTTCGCTCTATTGCTCATTGGCTGTACTTACAGATGATGCTTTAGCCGTTTTAGAAGATGTAGAGGTAGATAAGTATCATGACTATCCAACAAGTTATAAATAATTCCCCTTTATGTTCTACGCCTAATCTTGATGTGAATATCCTTCCGTCAGCTATAGGATTAAACGAAGAGACACTTACACGATTGGCTGCAGAGTTTTTCTCTGCACTGCCAAACCAAAGTAGCGCATCCAATTTAGGACAACAGCATCATGGGCTAAATTTAGATTTGCCCAATGCAAATATTACTCATGCTCCTCAACCCAAAGATCCATTTCTAGCGTTGGGCGGTAGAGTGCCAAGTATTGTTCAACAACAGCATTTAAACCCACAGTTTAACCAACAATATATCAATCCAACAGCTGACCACCCAGAGAGACGGATTGCATCATCTGCACCTGTAATTGGAGGTGCACATACACCTGATCCAACCTCAATTGGTTCATTTACACCAACCCCGCCGATCAATAGCTTACCCAATGCATATCCTCATTCGGATATTGAAAAAAATCCGTTTGATTCAATTCGCTTCCCATTTATTAGCCCATTAGGTGGTGTTAGTCCATTAGCTGCTGTTAGTCCATTAAATACAGAGACATCACCTTTTTATTTTTTGAATGAGCAATCTTCACAAGCCACATCAACAACAATTCAACCGATTAATCAACAACAAGCTCCTGTGAAGAATGCTTTTGCTTTTGATCATTTACATGTCAATGAAGATCAACGTATCCGCTCTGCACTATTGGATAAAAATAATAAGCCCGATTCCCCTGCATCAGGCTTCTATTTCTTAAATGATCCCTATGTAGATAGTGGTTATAGCACTCAAAAAAAAGAAGCAGCTCAATTTCCTTCAAGTTTACAGACGTATCAACCGATTGATATTCATCGTATACGCCAAGATTTTCCTATTCTTCAAGAGCGTATCAATGGAAAACCTTTAGTTTGGTTTGATAATGCAGCAACAACCCACAAGCCACTCGCAGTGATTGAACGTATTTGTCATTTTTATAAACATGAAAATTCAAATATTCACCGCGCGGCACATGAATTAGCAGCAAGAGCAAGCGATGCTTATGAACATGCTCGTAATGTTGTTGCGCGCTTTATCGGTGCTCCGAAGGCTGAAAATATTCTCTTTGTCCGTGGCACGACTGAAGGGATTAATTTAATTGCAAAATCTTGGGGTAAGCAAAATATTCAAGCTGGCGATGAAATCATTGTTTCCCATTTGGAGCACCATGCCAACATTGTCCCTTGGTTTCAATTGAGCCAAGAAACAGGAGCAAAATTACGTGTGATTCCTGTAGATGATACAGGTCAAATTAAAATAGATGAATTCATTAAACTTCTGAATCCAAAAACCAAATTGGTTTCCATCACTCAAGTGTCAAATGCCTTAGGGACAGTTACACCCACTGAAGAAATCATTGCCTTGTCACACGCTGCTGGTGTTCGTGTCCTGATTGATGGTGCGCAATCCGTTTCGCATATGCCAACAAATGTGACTGCATTAAATGCAGACTTCTTTGTCTTTTCTGGACATAAAGTCTTTGGACCTACAGGCATTGGTGCAGTCTATGCAAAGTCAGAATTACTTGAATCGATGCCTGTTTGGGAAGGTGGTGGCAATATGATTCAAGATGTTACTTTTGAACAGATTATCTACCAACCCGCTCCTAATAAGTTTGAAGCAGGCACAGGCAACATTGCAGATGCAGTTGGACTCGGTGCAGCTCTAGAATATGTGGAAAGTATTGGTATTCACAATATTGCACGCTATGAACATGACTTACTTGAATATGGTCAGAATGCCTTGAGTGGTGTTTCTGGGCTACGTTTAATTGGTACTGCCAAAAACAAAGCTAGCGTCATGTCTTTTGTTCTTGAAGGATATGAAACTGAAGAGGTGGGTAAAGTTCTCAATCAATACGGAATTGCAGTGCGAACTGGGCATCATTGTGCCCAGCCTATTTTGCGTCGTTTCGGCGTAGAACGTACCGTTCGCCCTTCTCTCGCTTTTTATAACACTACTGAAGAAATTGATTTACTGGTCTCTGTACTTCACCAACTTAGACGAGCGAAGCCACTCAAAGCATCTCGCCATTAAAAAACCATAATCGCGTATAAAATTGGCGATAGATGAACCTTAATTTTTAGGTCTTAAAATCAAGATAACTGCCTTCAATATATGTAGGCAGTTATGCTTTTAGTGATTTCAATTTTATTCAATGCTCAATAATTAAAATGTAATACATATCTACAAGTATTGTTGATGCACATCATTTCTATATCACCACTTATTCAAAATCATTCAGAAAATATTTGCTTAAGTTGAGGGTTAAGTCATTCGCACTATTTTAAATAACATAAAAGCGAATGATTCACCCAAATAAACCCCAATAAAAAAGGCAACTGAAGTTGCCTTTTATTTCAATCATTTATTTAATTTTCATTCAGCTTCAATAATTTCGAAGTCATGCGTAATGATCACACCACCATCAGAAAGCATTTTACTTGCAGAGCAATATTTCTCAGCAGATAACTCAACTGCTTTTGCGACTTGCTTTTCTTTTACTGCTTTACCTGTGACGACGAAGTGCAAATGAATCTTCGTAAAAACGGCTGGAATTGTGTCAGCACGATCAGCTTTTAGCTCACAAACAACACCGGTCACATCTTGACGTGATTTCTTTAAAATAGTCACAATATCAAATGAAGCACACCCACCAAGTCCCATTAATATCAATTCCATAGGACGTGGACCACGGTTTTCACCACCGTAAGCTTCAGCACCATCCATGACAATTTGGTGACCACTCTCAGATTTTGCTTCAAAAGCAACATTCTCTAACCAATGTACGCTAGTATGCATTGCAACTACCTAAAAAAAGCTATAAATTTACCTAGTACTGTACACTAGCATAATTTGAGTTGATAAGGAATTTCATCTCTTTGCTTAATGTGGGAAGTTCAACTCAGATCTTAGATCTAGTAATTATCAAATTCGGAATTTAAAAAGCATGACTTCTAATTTTTCACAACTTAGTACAGATGCTTTGTCACCAGGTCAACTTCCTGAATCTGTCAAAGCTTTACTCAAGCGCGCGCATATCAATCGCTTTCCTAAGCGTACTGCGATTATCGATGCGGGCTCTGAGTCAAAATCTCTGTATCTAATTTTAAAAGGGTCGGTTTCAATTATTTTACGTGAAGATGATGATCGTGAAATTGTTGTTGCATATTTGAACCCAGGGGACTTTTTCGGGGAAATGGGCTTGTTTGAAACAAACCCACAGCGTACAGCGGAAGTTCGCACTCGTGATGTTTGCGAGATTGCTGAAATTTCGTATGCAAATTTCCATGAAGTAAGTAAACAATATCCAGACTTGAGCTACGCTGTATTTGCACAGCTTGTTCGTCGTCTAAAAAATACAACTCGTAAAGTGACTGACCTTGCATTTATTGATGTTTCAGGTCGTATCGCACGTTGCTTAATCGACCTTTCTGGTCAACCAGAAGCGATGATCCTACCTAATGGTCGTCAAATCCGTATTACGCGTCAAGAAATTGGTCGTATCGTGGGTTGTTCACGTGAAATGGTTGGTCGTGTTCTTAAAACGCTTGAAGAACAAGGCATGATTGAAACTGATGGTAAAGCCATTTTGATCTTTGATGCATCTTTAGAAGCTGTGAATGCAGCTGAAGAAGACTTCGATGATGCTGATGACGAATAATCATTAAAAATCGTTTTCATAAAAGCAAATCTTCGGATTTGCTTTTTTATTTGCCAAAATTAATATCATTTTGTTTTGATTTTTTATTCACATTGTTTTTCACTATTTGAATTAAGCAAACCTTATAACTCAGTTAAAGTACCTACACTCAAACACAGCCTTATCATTTTAAAATTTTTGATAAATTAACCGCGATATTTAGGATTAATATTATGCAATTTAAGCCACTTGGACAGACTGGAATATTAGTCCCTGAAATTTGCTTGGGTACCATGACCTTTGGTGAGCAAAATACACAACATGAGGCATTTCAACAACTCGACTATGCTTTAGACCGTGGTTTAAACTTTTGGGATACCGCAGAAATGTATCCCGTTCCACCTAAACCTGAAACCCAAGGTGCGACAGAACAAATTATTGGCAATTGGATTGCTGAACGTGGTGGACGCGATAGACTATTTATTGCTTCAAAAATTGCAGGTCCTTCCCAAGGTGGTAGCCACATCCGTGATGGAAATACGCGATTCAATAAATCGGATATTGAAAGTGCGTTGGATGGTAATTTAAAACGCTTACAAACAGATTATATTGATTTGTATCAGTTACATTGGCCGCAACGTCCTACCAACTTTTTTGGCAAACTTGGCTATGGTAATCAAGAATCAACTCTGACCACAGATATCACGCCACTTGAAGAAACACTTTCTGCTTTAAAAGATGAAATTGATAAAGGGCGTATTCGTTCTATTGGTCTATCGAATGAAACCCCTTGGGGAACTATGAAGTTCCTGCAACTGGCTGAAAAGTTAGGCATGGATAAATTTGTGAGCGTTCAAAATCCATATAATTTATTAAACCGTACTTATGAAGTAGGCATGTCAGAAATTGCTCATTATGAAGGTGTTGGCTTACTTGCATATTCTCCTTTGGCATTTGGCTATTTAACTGGAAAATTTAGAAATGGTGCACGCCCATCCAATGCGCGTATTACACTGTATTCTCGTTTTAGCCGTTACAGTAACCCCGAAAGCTTATGGGCTACAGAACAGTACGCACAGCTTGCAGAACAGCATGGTTTAACACTCACTCAACTTGCACTCGCGTTCATCAAACAACAGTTCTTTGTCACAAGTACCATTATTGGGGCAACCAATTTAGAGCAACTTAAAGAAAATATTGATGCGTTTGATAGCACACTCTCAGATGAAATTTTACAAGGTGTAGAAGCTATCCATAAGCAACAACCTAATCCAGCGCCATAAGCATATATCTCCTTCCCCCAGTGAAAAACACTAAATAAAGGAATAAAAATAAAAAAGGATGCCTGAGCATCCTTTTTTATTTGATCGAAAATTAACGCTGTCTGTAAACAGCTTGAGCTGCAGGTAAATTTTTGCGCATTGCTTCGATACGTTGTGAATTTGATGGATGCGTAGATAAGAATGCAGACTTACCACCACCAGATTCAGCATTCATTTTTTGCCAAAGTGTAATCGCAGCTTGTGGATCATAACCACCTTTCGCCATCAGCATTAAACCACCTTGGTCAGCTTGGCTTTCTAAGCTACGTGAATATGGCAAACCAATACCAATTTGGCTGCCCAATTGAGCTGCTGCTGTGCCTAACTGGCCAACGTTACTACCCGCTGCACTTAAACCAATATTCAAAGCAAGATTGGTTAAAGCATTTGCACCGATTTTTTGTTTTGCATGTTCTTCAAGTGCATGCACCATTTCATGGCCCATAATGGCAGCGATTTCAGCATCTGTTAGTTTAAGCTTATTCACGATGCCTGTATAAAATACAACTTTACCACCTGGTGCTACATAAGCATTTACTGTGTCTGCTTTCAATACAGCAAGCTGCCAATCAAAACGTGTACCAGTCTGATTCATTTGATCAGCATATGGCTTAAGGCGATTAAAAACTGCATTAATACGCTTATATGTTGAAGATGAAGTATCTAATGCACCTTTTGTACGCGCTTCCGCAACCGTTTTATTAAAACCTTCTGTCGCTACAACATTTAAAGAAGCTGTATCGGCACCAGACATATCGGCTACAGTTGCACAACCACTGAATGTTAAAACACTAGCTGCACAAAATGTAAGTAATACCTTATTTTTCATTATTTTACTCCAACCATCATAGCTAAAATCTATTTTCTTGGATTATATTGCATTGATTTGGGAGTTGAAATCTGTAATTTAATTATTTCATATGAGTTATGTAATTAGCTAAATTGCATGATTAGCCAATACACCAAACATAAAACATTTAATGCCAAATAAAAATTTGCCACTGGTTGTATCTTATTTTCAATCTCAGCACTTTTACGTTTAATAATTAAATACGTATTTTGAATCAAAATGATAGGTACTAAAATACACGCAATAATCACCGATAGACCGATCAAAGCTTGGAATGCCACTTCAGGTTGTACGGTTTGGGCATTAATAATGATCATCGCAATGGTCGGTGCTCCTCCCATAGCAAATAATAGTGAATAAAATATGGTATTCGCGATATTCTTTTGCATCCAAGCACTACTTTTTTAAATTTATATAATCCTCTGTTTTAAATGAAATCATCACCCTAATGCAAGATCAACTTTAGTCGCTAAAAAAAGAGCGCCTAAAGGCACTCTTTAATACTGAACTTACTCAAATTACTTCTTTTTTGCAGCCGCATAAATTTGCTTTGCTTCTACCATATTTTTATTTAAATCTTTAATACGGTCATTATTTGATGGATGCGTAGACGTAAATTTCTGTGCACCATTGCCTTCACCACCTGTTACTTTGTTCATTTTTTCCCAAACTGTAACAGCTGCTTCAGGGTTGTATCCTGCTTTAGCCATTAAGATCAGACCACCGCGATCCGCTTTAGACTCTAAATTACGAGAATACGGCAAACCTACGCCATACTTACTACCAATATCAATCGCTTGAGAGCCCATTGAACCAAGCTTATCTCCAGCATAGCTTTTGCCCAATTTAACTGCCATATCTGTAATCGCAGTTGCACCAGCACCACGCTTCGCATGTTCTTCAAGTGCATGCGTCATTTCATGACCCATGATTGCTGCAATTTCAGCATCAGTCAGTTTCAATTCATTTACAATACCGGTGAAAAATACAACCTTTCCACCTGGCATAACGAAAGCATTTAATTCATTTGATTTAAGAACACTAAGTTTCCAGTCAAATGTATGACCTGTCGCATTTGCTTGATCTGCAAAAGGTTTCATTTTTAGAAAAACTGAATTTACACGTTTATATGTTGAAGAAGTTGTATCTAATGCTTTTTGAGCTTTTGCGTCATTCACGATCAGTTGATAATCTTGTTCAGCATTTAAACTTAATGTCGCTGTATCATTCCCTGTGAGTTCCGCAACAGTTGTACAACCTGACAAGCCAACCACTAAACCCAAACCCAATAAGCTTTTTTTGTTAAACATTATTCTTTACCTAAAAATTTAAATTATTGTTTATTTCTTAAATTGAAAAATCATTATTTTCAGTTTGTAAACTATATGTTATTTTTTGTAAAAAATGAAACAATTATCACATTTTTCAATTTTAAGTTATAAAAAAAGCCCTCTTAAGGGCTTTTTTTATGATTCATTTAATACTTAAAAATTAAGCATCAAATGGATGACGTAAAACGATTGTTTCATCACGATCTGGACCAGTTGATACGATATCAATTGGGCATTCGATCAATTGTTCAATACGTTTCACATAGTTAATTGCCGCTTGTGGCAATTGATCCATAGATTTAGCACCGAAAGTCGATTCAGACCAACCTGGCATCGTTTCGTAGATCGGCTTTAAAGTTTCAAATGCAAGCGCATCAGAAGAACCTACACAACCCGAATCAGCAGCTTCATAACCTACACAGATTTTCACTTCTTCTAAACCATCAAGAACGTCAAGTTTAGTTAAGCAAATACCTGAAAGTGAATTCACTTCTACAGAACGACGTAGAATTTCAGCATCGAACCAACCACAACGGCGTTGACGACCAGTAGACGCACCAAATTCATTACCGATTGTACCTAAGTGTTTACCAATCGCGTCACCAACATCATTAGCAGCATCGTAAACAAGTTCAGTTGGGAATGGACCTGCACCAACACGTGTGGTGTAGGCTTTGGTAATACCCAATACATAGTCAAGGTGCAAAGGACCTAAACCTGAACCTGAGCTTACGCCACCAGCAGTTGTGTTTGAAGATGTTACATACGGATATGTACCATGGTCAACATCAAGGAGTGAACCTTGTGCGCCTTCAAACATGATTTTTTCGCCAGCTTTGCGGTATTTATGCAATTCGCCAGTCACATCAATCACCAGTGGAGCAACCACTTCACGCCATTGGTCACAAAGCGCCAATACATCTTCTAATTTCACCGCTTCTACGCCGTAGAATTGAGTCAATTGGAAGTTATGGTATTCAAGAAGTTCAGTTAACTGAGCTTTCAAATGTTCGCCACCACGTACCAAATCAGCAACACGAATTGCACGACGTGCAACTTTGTCTTCATACGCTGGGCCAATACCACGACCCGTTGTACCAATTTTCGCATTACCACGTTTGATTTCACGCGCTTGGTCAAGTGCGATGTGGTTTGGAAGAATGAGTGGACAGTTTGGCGAGATACGTAGACGTTCTTTTACAGGTACGCCTTCTTTTTCAAGAATATCCATCTCTTTGATGAGTGCTTCAGGTGAAAGAACCACACCATTACCAATCAAGCACAATACGTTTTCACGTAAAATACCAGATGGAATGAGGTGTAATACAGTTTTCTTACCACCAACGACAAGTGTATGGCCTGCGTTGTGTCCACCTTGATAGCGTACTACCGCAGCCGCTTGATCTGTGAGCAGGTCGACGATTTTACCTTTACCTTCGTCACCCCATTGGGTACCCAGTACCACAACATTCTTGCCCATAATAGCCTCATTGCATCATGCTGTTAAAATTAGAAAACCTTTCGATAATATGGTTAAAACTAGATCATCGAAAAGAGATTAAATTTGTTTTACTGTCCATTCACCCGATGCATTCACCAACTGATGCGTTGCATTTGGAACAGAGTTAATCGTGTCATTGCCAAGCAGTTGAATCACACTGAAACCCAGTTCGCGTGTCTGTTCAATGGCTTGTAATAAATCGTGTTGTGTACCTTTTGGTGCCACCACAACAGTTACTGCTTCAAATCGACCTGAGCTTAATGCATATAAGTCACATGAAAAACCTGTTGCTGGACGCGCACGCCCAAAGTGTTCACCAATACCATCATAACGACCACCTTGCGCTAAAGGTGCCGCACGATTTGGTGCATAAACCGCATACATCAAACCTGTATGGTAGTGATATGAACGGAGTTCTACGATATCAATACCAATGTGTAGGTTTGGCCAACGCGCTTGAATTTCAGTTTGTGTCGTTTTTACTGCATCAAATGCTAATTTAAAAGCTTCATCTGCCAAAACAACTGCACTTAGATTGCTTTGTAAAGCCTCTAAATCACTCGCAAAGCGACCTAATGTATAAAAATCAGAACCAAAACTTAAATCTTGAGTAAATTCTGCAAGCTCTGGCAATGCTTTACGTTGATACAAATCTGACAATTGACTTTCAGTTGCTTTATTTAAGCCAGCCAATTTAACCAAACTACGGAACAAGCCCACATGACCTAAGTCAAGGTGGATACCCTCATCGTAGTCAGCTGTTTTTAATAAGTTGAGCATAACATCGATCATTTCGACATCAGCATCAATACTGTCTGAACCAAATAGTTCTGCGCCCAACTGAAGTGGTGCACGAGTGGTATTAAAACCTTGAGGTTTAGTATGTAAAACTGTTCCTGCGTAGCAGTAACGAGCCACACCTTCTACTGGATGTACATGCGCATCAATACGAGCCACTTGTGGTGTCATATCGGCACGCACACCAAGTAAACGACCTGATAATTGATCGATAACTTTAAAAGTGGCTAAGTCTAAATCTTGATTCGATTCTGAAAGAGAAGATAGAGATTCGATGTATTCGATAAATGGCGTATACACCAATTGATAACCTCGAGATGCAAGGAAATCTAAGGCTTCACGGCGCATAGTTTCGATAACTTGCGCTTGCTCTGGTAATACATCAGCTACACCATCAGGTAATAACCATGTCTCTGAAATGGGCATGTTGTAAACCTAAATCCTGTCAGTGCGGAACGAATCCGCATAAAAAAATCGGGAACACACCCGATTTCTCCTAGTCTACCACGATAGTTTTAGCTGTGCATTAGACTTTTTTATAAAAAATTAGCAAATTTTAGAGGATCAATAAAAAACTTACTTTGCATGATTAAGACTTAAGATTATCAAACTTTAGTTTAGACTTAAAATGAGTGATTACATCAGCCTATTTTTACCATTTGGTCAATAGATTAAATTAAGTTATTCACTTTTAGCTCGGTTTTAATGCCTTATGCTAAAAATAAAGGTGTGCAATATCTCGCCGTGTTCTTGTCTACGAATGAACTTACCAATGAGCTAAAACGGCATCTTACAATACTAAAAATATAGAGACCTTAAGCCACTCCTCAGCGTATCACCAAGGAAACAATATCAATTCTTAAGATTTCGGATTTACGACTTTCGCCAGCAATGAAACCAATTCTACATTCTGAGTTTCAACTTGCTTTAATTTCTGTGCATTGATATCCAGCACTTCTTGCTGAACATTCATTTTTCTCGCCAAATCTTGCATAATTTCCAAAGTTTTCTGCAAATTAAGCTCTAAAGACTCAACTTTATTTTCCAATTGCTGAATGACTAACGCATCGACATTTTGATGTCGCTGTTTTTTCATAAACATCCAAAACATAATTGCGACCGCAACGACCAATACAATCACCACCAACCAAATAATAATCATCTTATTCCCCCATAATGTTATAGTCTATTAAACTAGAATTTTAAGTACCGAACTCAAATTCACAGCTCACTTTAAAATACTGATTAATTTAAAATCATTGATTAATTTAAAATAGTTGATTAATTTTCAAAATTTTTTAGATTTTAAATTTTGAGTACAACAACATTTTTTCAACATTAGGCTTTATATTTTTTATAAAGCGTTTATGCCTGAAAAGACTCACACAAATCCAATAATCGATTTGCATATCCCCACTCATTGTCATACCAAGCAAATACTTTAGCTTGATGTCCAACCACCATGGTCTGACTCAAATCCACGATTAAAGAGTATGGAGAGTGATTAAAGTCACTCGATACCAAAGGCTCATTGGTCACATCCATAATGCATGAATAATCCGTGCGTGCTGCAACACTTAAGACTTCATTTAGAATATGCGATGTAATTGGTGATTGCGAAATAAAGGTCAAATCAATCGCGGCAACATTAATGGTTGGCACACGAATCGAATAGCCATCGATGCGCCCCTCCATTTTCGGCATGACATTTTTAAGCGCCCCAAGTGCAGAAGATGTTGTTGGAATAATATTTTGACCTGATGCTCGAGCGCGACGTAAATCACGATGTGCGTGATCCAATACCGACTGATCTGCAGTCACGGCATGAATTTCAGTCATCAAGGCTGTATCTATACCAAATGCATCATCAATGATTTTAACCAAAGGCACCAAAGCCTGTGTGGTACAAGACACACTCGAGATAATTTGATCTGTTGCTTTTACGTCACGATGATTCACACCATAAACAATCGCAGCATCAACACTATCAAATGGTGCAGCACCAATGATCACCCGCTTTGCACCCGCTTGTAGATGCTTGCTGGCAGCCTCACGTGATCGAAACAATCCTGTACATTCCAATACCACATCAACGGCTAAACTTTGCCAAGGCAGCTGTTCAGGATTTGCTTGACTATGGACTTGAACTTTCAACTCAGATTCGCCACATTTGATATTCAAGTAAGCCTGAACACCTTCATAGCTCAGTTCTACTTCACCTTGAAAACGACCATGCGTCGTATCATATTTAAATAAATGAATCAGGGTATCTACATCTGCGACATCATTAATTGCGACGATCTTAAAATCAAAATGCTTTGGATTTTCAAACCAAGCACGTAATACATTACGTCCAATTCGACCAAATCCATTAATCGCCACTTGTTGCATTAGAAACCCTTATTCGATGAATTGAAAAGTAAGACTCCCCTATATTAATAGATTTCAAGCAAATACAGATATAAATTCTAGCTTTATCTTTAGTCAGTAAAAATGATGAATCATTTGATATTTAATGATGTAAATAAAAGTCGCTCATTTAACTTTAATCCATCAAGAAACCCTATACAAATTAGATCAAATACTGTTGAAACTCCCCCCTCACATGCTTTTTAAAATATAACAACAGCTTAGATAAAATCTTAAAAGTAGATTTATACTTAACTTTGAAATAGGTTGAATGCAAATTGTCATCAAAAGACTTTAAAATCGTTGGTGCATCATACATTTTCCGTTATAATTTGGCGTTTTTTAAAAATAAGCCTGTGTTGCTGCAAAGAAACTTAATTCTTATTAGACAGTGACACTTTTGCAAATCAGAAATTATGGAGTGACTTGGTTGTGAGTACTCGTTTTATGACATCAGCTGAAATTCGTGAAGCATTTTTGCGTTACTTTGAATCGCAAGGGCATACACGTGTCGCGTCGAGTTCACTCGTACCTGCCAATGACCCTACTTTATTGTTTACCAATGCCGGTATGAACCAGTTTAAAGACTGTTTTCTAGGTCTAGAAAAACGTGACTACGTACGTGCAGTGTCATCACAAAAATGTGTGCGCGCAGGCGGTAAACACAACGACTTAGACAACGTAGGCTATACAGCTCGTCACCATACTTTCTTTGAAATGTTGGGTAACTTCTCGTTTGGTGACTATTTCAAACGTGATGCAATCAAATTTGCTTGGGACTTTTTAACCAATGAGCAATGGTTAGGTCTTCCAAAAGACAAACTTTATGCCACTGTTTATCATACAGATGATGAAGCATTCGAAATCTGGAACAAAGAAATTGGTCTAGACGAATCTCGTATTATCCGTATTGGTGATAACAAAGGTGGTCAATACGCATCAGATAACTTCTGGGCAATGGGCGATACAGGTCCTTGTGGTCCATGTTCTGAAATTTTCTTTGACCATGGCGATCACATTTGGGGTGGCTTACCAGGTACTCCGGAAGAAGATGGCGACCGTTTCATCGAGATTTGGAACAACGTATTCATGCAGTTTAACCGTACTGCAGATGGCGTGCTCCACCCTCTTCCTGCACCATCTGTAGATACAGGTATGGGCTTAGAGCGTATTTCTGCTGTTTTACAACACGTAAACTCAAACTACGAAATCGATCTATTCCAACACGTACTTAAAGGTGCAGCTGAAGTCATTGGTTTAGATACTACTGCACTTGAAGCAGAAGCTGCTGAAAAAGGCACTCCGGTTCAATATCCTGCGTCCTTAAAAGTAGTTGCTGACCATACACGTTCATGCTCATTCTTAATCGCTGACGGTGTAAACCCTTCTAACGAAGGCCGTGGCTATGTACTACGTCGTATTATCCGTCGTGCAGTGCGTCATGGTAACAAGTTGGGTGCAACAGGTTCATTCTTCTACAAAACACTTCAACCACTGATCGAAGTGATGGGCGCTGCTTATCCTGAACTTGCTGCAAACCAAGCACGTATCGAAGCGCAACTTCTGAAAGAAGAAGAACAATTCGCGAAAACTTTAGAGCAAGGTTTGAAATTGCTAGAAGGCGAATTAGCTCAATTGAAAGGTTCTGTCATTCCAGGTGAAGTGGTATTCAAACTTTACGACACATACGGCTTCCCAACAGATTTAACTGCTGACATCGCACGTGAGCGTGATTTAACGATTGATGAAGCTGGCTTTGAAGTAGAAATGGCTGCACAGCGTCAACGTGCGCGTGATGCAGGCAAATTCGCAATCGACTACAACTCAGTTGTAAAAGTTGAAGGTGAAACTCAGTTTGATGGTTACGACGCAACTGCTGGTCAAGGTCAAATTGTAGCAATCTATAAAGATGGCGAGCAAGTTGACGAAGTGGTTGAGGGCGATGAAGCATTAATCGTACTAAACCAAACACCTTTCTATGCAGAAAGTGGTGGTCAGATCGGTGATACGGGTATCTTCAAAAACGATACAGGTATTTTCGAAGTTCAAGACACGAAAAAATCTGGCGGTGCATTTGTACATCAAGGTATCGTGACTATGGGTAACTTAAAAGTTACTCAAAATGTTGAAGCAACTGTAAAAGCAGACATCCGCGCGGCTACAGCACGTAACCACTCTGCAACTCACCTTTTACATGCTGCATTACGTCAAATCTTAGGTACTCACGTACAACAAAAAGGTTCATTGGTTGCATCAGATATTTTACGTTTTGACTTTGCCAATGACCAACCTGTGTCATTTGAACAACTTCAAGAAATTGAACGCTTAGTCAATGCAGAAGTAATTGCAAACACTGCTGTTTCAACTGAACTTTTAGATATCGAATCTGCGAAAGCAAAAGGTGCGATGATGCTGTTCGGCGAAAAATACGGTGACGAAGTACGTGTACTTTCAATGGGTTCTATTATTGAAGAGAAAAACTTCTCTATCGAACTTTGCGGTGGTATTCACGTTAAACGTACAGGCGACATCGGTCTATTCAAGATCACATCTGAAGGTGGTGTTGCAGCAGGTGTACGTCGTATTGAAGCGGTTACAGGTACGAAAGCAATCGAAGCTGCGCAAAAGTCTGATCGTGACATCAACACCATTAATGGTTTATTGAAAGCTCAAAAAGATCAAACTTTAGAAAAAGTTGAAGCTTTGGTAGACACAGCATCTAGCTTGTCTAAGCAAATCGATCAATTGAATCAAAAACTTGCAAGCCTGCAAGCAGCTGAACTTCTAGATCAAGTTGAAGAAATTGCAGGTCGCAAGACATTAATCACTACTGTTCAAAATATGGATGCGAAAACACTTCGCAACCTACATGACGGTGTGAAATCAAAATTAGAAAATGCAGTGATCGTTCTTGCAGGTGTCGAGGGTGACAAGGTTAGCTTGATCGCATCTGTAGCTAAAGATTTCACTGCTTCTATTAAAGCAGGTGACATCATCAAACACTTAGCAACTGAGCTTGGTGGTAAAGGTGGTGGTAAACCTGACTTGGCACAAGGTGGCGCGCCACTTAACGAGAAGTTTGCAACAGTGATGGCAGATTTAACTGCTTGGCTCGAAGCAAAATAATACTTCACCTTTTGTGTAACTGACCCTGATAGGTACATCAGGGTCATGGTTTATATGGAACAACTATGGCATTAATCGTTCAAAAATATGGCGGTACCTCTATGGGTACTCCCGAGCGCATTTTAAATGTTGCTCGTCGTGTAAAGCGTTGGCATGATCATGGTCACAAGGTGGTCGTGGTTGTATCTGCTATGAGTGGCGAAACCAATCGTCTACTTGCTTTAGCGAAAGCCATTACCGAAACCCCTGATCCTCGTGAATTAGACCAAATGGTGTCTACCGGTGAACAGGTTACGATTTCTATGTTAGCGATGGCGTTAAACTCTATTGGAGTTGAAGCAAAATCATTAACAGGTCGCCAAGTTGGCATGAAAACTGACAGCTCATTTAATAAAGCACGTATCGAATCAATCGATACTCAAGTATTAAATGAAAACCTAGATGCAGGTCGTGTTTTGGTTGTGGCTGGTTTCCAAGGTTTTGATGAGTTTGGCAATACCACGACGCTTGGTCGTGGTGGTTCTGATACTTCTGGTGTTGCAATTGCCGCAGCACTTAAAGCAGATGAATGCCAGATTTACACAGATGTTGATGGCGTATATACCACTGACCCACGTGTAGCACCTAAAGCGAAAAAAGTTGATCGTATTTCATTTGAAGAAATGCTAGAAATGGCATCACTTGGTTCAAAAGTCTTACAAATTCGCTCAGTAGAATTTGCAGGTAAATACCAAGTGCCTTTACGCGTATTATCAAGTTTTGATAATGACGATGATGGCGCATTCGACGAAGATTTTAAACAAAATGTCGGGACACTAATCACCACTGAAGCGGAAGACAACATGGAACAACCAATTATCTCAGGTATCGCGTTTAACCGTGACGAAGCAAAATTAACTATTCTTGGCGTTCCAGATGAGCCAGGTATTGCGTCTAAAATTTTGTGCCCTATCGGTGATGCAAACGTTGAAGTGGATATGATCATCCAAAACGTTGAAGAAGATGGTACAACTGATTTCACGTTTACTGTAAACCGTGGTGAACTTGCTAAAGCGAAATCAATCCTTGAAGCAACTGCTCAAGAAATTGGTGCTCGTGAAGTTGCAACACGTGATGATATTGTTAAAGTTTCAATCGTTGGTGTAGGCATGCGTTCTCATGCAGGTGTTGCGAGCAAAATGTTCACAGCATTGGCGAAAGAAGGTATCAATATTTTGATGATTTCTACATCTGAAATTAAAATTTCAGTGATCATTGATGAAAAATATTTAGAACTTGCTGTTCGTGCACTTCACACTGCTTTCGGTCTTGATCGTGAGTCTGGTGAATCGAGTGTTCGCGCATAATAGTTTATTAATAACATTTGTTCACTTATAACAATTCTTGTTATTAAGTTAAATAAATAATCTGAGCCACTATAGTTTTTCCTATGGTGGCTCTGTTATATTAAGCCTGCAGGATAATCGGAATATTTTAATGGTATTGTACAAAATGCATATTTCGTCACATTTTTCTGTTAAAATTTTCACATAATCCTGAGTTGTTGCTTTTCATTTTTTGAATAAAACTATCGCAGGTTTAGCGTTTAAGCAAGGAGATAAACATGCTGATTCTTACCCGTCGTGTCGGGGAAACTTTAATGATTGGGGATCAAGTCAGTGTTACTGTACTTGGTGTCAAAGGTAACCAAGTACGTATTGGTGTGAATGCTCCGAAAGAAGTATCTGTACACCGTGAAGAAATCTATCAACGTATTCAACATGAGCGTGCAATGCACGAGCATTTGCAACATATTGATCAAGATTATCAACAACCTTCTTTTGAGCAAACCTCTTTTGAAGATGAGAATTTCAAACAAAACGATTTTAATCGCTAAGATAAAAATGTTTTAAATTCATAAAGCGGCTAATTAGCCGCTTTAAATTTATCTATAATACTTAATGCAAATAAATCTAACCAACAAAACCTAAAGCCTTTTTTACAGGCCCATAACTTCTACGGTGCTCATCAATCACACCATGCTCTGCGATCGCTTCAAAATGTGCCTTGGTCGGATATCCCTTATGTTTCGCAAAACCATATTGTGGATACTTCAAGTCCAACTCCACCATTTCACGATCACGTGTCACTTTAGCCAATATACTGGCTGCAGAAATCTCTTCGTGTAAAGCATCCCCACCAATCACAGCTTCACATGCCATGACTAAGCCTTGTGGAACTTTATTACCATCTACTCGAACCAATTCAGGCTGAAGTTTTAAAGCTTCAACAGCTCTTCGCATTGCCAATAAAGAGGCTTGTAAAATATTGATTTCATCAATTTCTTGATGCGTTGCTTCAGCAATTGCCCAAGCCAATGCTTTTTCTTGAATTTCTATGAAAAGCTTTTCACGTTTCTTTTCCGTTAATTTTTTAGAGTCATTTAAACCCACAATAGGATTATTTGGATCTAATATCACCGCAGCAGCGACCACCGAACCCACCAAAGGTCCGCGCCCTGCTTCATCTGCACCAGCAATCAACATTCTTTATCATTTCCCAAAAAAAGAGGCTGAACAAGTCAGCCTGTTTTCATCCATTCAAGCTTAGTTCACGGCTTCCGCAACACAAGCATTGATTGTTTTCGTTACTGCATTTGAAATAATTGTAGCACGTGCAGCAGGATCAATTGCAGCAGTCGCCAAATCAACAGCTGTTACGCTTTGTGGCGCTTTTTCACTTACGCAACCACAAATTTCTGTTTGAATATTGGTTTTTTGCTCAGTAGTCATCAACTTTGTTGCTGTTTGCCAAGCAGGTAAATTATTCAATTCGGTGGTACATTTTGCATTAATACCAATTTTCAAAGCAGCAACACCCAATTGTTGAGTTGTTGTTCCCGCTGTTGAAGATGTTCCTGTCGTTCCTGTTGCACATGAAGATAAAACTAAAGCCAAAGGTGCAAGTGCTGCGATTAATTTTTTCACGTAAACATCCTGATGTTTATAAAAAATAATGGTGACATTCTGCCTAACTTGAATATATTTAGAAATATTTAAATTGTACATCCCGCTTATATGTTTAATTTGAGAACGAATGCTTGGTATTCCGTATATAAGCATTGTTCTATTTACTCAACACTATGTTCTAGAACTCAACTGTTTTCGACTCATGACTTCAATTAATATAATCACACCAAAAATTTGAATTGAATCATGAATAACTCAAAACAATATTACACACGTACTGCACAAATTATTCACTGGCTGATGGCTATTATCTTTATTCTTGCTTGGGTTGTTGGTTTTTATAGTGGTAATTTTTTAAGCTATGAAGTTGATGGTAGTTTTAAAGGTGATGTAATCACTTTCCATAAAAATATCGCAACCACTATTATTTTTCTTATTGTTGTCCGCATATTTTGGCGCTATACCCACCCCACTCCGCAACTGCCTGAAACCATGTCTCCGACCATGAAGAAATTGGCTCATGCAGGTCATTTAGCACTTTATTTTGTGCTTTTAGCTTTACCCATTACTGGCTGTCTATATAGCTGGAGTGTAGGTTATCCAGCACCTGTACTTTATTTATTTGATTTACCCGCATTGATTGGTGAAAATCCTGCGGTTACTGCGATCGTTAAACCATTACATATTTGGATTTCATGGGCGGCAGGTTTATTACTTGTAGGGCATATTTTAGCTGCACTGAAACATCACTTTATCGACAAAGACAATGTTCTAAATAGCATGACCAAACAACCTAAGGATTAAACCTTCAGCAGAATAGAAGGTGTAGCCATCAAATATGCTTACACCTATTATTCTGATCATTGACAGACTTTATTTTGCGTATTGGCTTTCAAATCAACAATGACTGACATGCCAATTGCCAATCGATCAATATCTTTTTGCTGAGGATTGAAAACAATTTTTACTGGGAATCGACGTACGATTTTAGTGAAATTCCCAGTCGCATTATCGGCAGGCAATAATGCAAGCTCCGAACCACTACTTTTTGAAATACTCTCTAATGTGCCACAAAAGTGTCCATCGGGAATCGCATCCACGGTAAATAAAACCTGATCACCTTTCTTTAATTTTGAAATTTGTGTTTCTTTTAAATTCGCCTCAATCCAGAGGTTAGCCGATGGTGCGATCACCATCAAACTTTTACCACTACTGACATATTCACCAACTCGCACTTTACGTGAAACAACCGTTCCATCATTTGGAGCAATTAACTTTGTTGCTCTTAAATCATTTTCAGTCTTTTTTAGTCCAGCATTAGCGGCATTCATTTCTGCCAACAAACCTGCACGCTGAGACTCAAGTACGCGTATATTTTGTTCCGACTCTAATATTTTGACTTGAGCCACTTCAGCATTTGCTTTTTGACTGACCTGATCTTCTTGCGCTTTCTCAAATTCTACTCGACTAATTCCGCCCATATCTACAAGTGCCTGCGTACGCTTCAGATAACTTGCTGCACGTTGCTGTGAAGCTTTCGCTGCTGAAATTTCCAATTTCGTAATTTGAATTTGAGCCTTTGCAAGTTTAATTTTTTCTTCTAACTCTTGTTTATTCGCTTGAATAGCTTCGATTTTTGCCTTAGCTTGCTCCACAGCTGAAATATAATCGGTTTGATCTATTTCTGCCAAAACATCCCCTGCTTTAACACTCTGGTTATCTGTTACCAATACCTCGGTTACATACCCGTTGATTTTAGTACTAATATAATTGAGATCACCTTTAACATAAGCATTGTCAGTGGTTTGAGTCAAACGATTATTACTCCAATATTCATAAATAAACATCACCAGTAATATCACTAACATCATGATTGAGAATGCAATAAGGACTCTTAACCACGGTCTGATAGCCTTTTTTTCTTGTATATTTTCACTCATATTTTTCTCATCATCTGACCATATTAATCAATGGATTGCTTTATTTTTTGGAAATACCCAAATACATGCCGCTGAAACTGCCAACACAATACAAACCAATAAAAATGCATCGTTATAAGAAAACACAAATGCTTGTGATTTTATTTTTTGTGCCACGTGCATATATGAACTCAGATCCGCTTGCTGAGTATCTGTAAAATGACTTCCCAATGATGTTTTTATTGTGTCTAAAGTCGATAAAGTCTGCTCGTCCCTGATATTAATATTTTCACCAATCATGGCTGAGTGTAGTTTTTCTCTTTCATTAATAAAGTGACTCAGAATCCCAATACCGCCTGTGAGTCCAAGTACTCGAGCATAATTGAATCCGATTCCACACGTTGGCCCTTCAACTGGAAGAATGGCATAGAGCACCAAATGCAGTGTCGCTAAAGAAAATAATCCCTGACCAATCCCTGCGATAAAAATGGGCGGCTGAAAATTACCAATCGACCATTGCGACGTTGAAAAACTACAATAAAAAGCAGTGAGTGACATCAGTGCCAAAGCCAAAGACATCACGATTCGTTGATCTATTCTTGGACTAAGAACATAAGCAGAAAAAATCCCAATTAAAATTCCAACAGTAAAAGGCCAAAGCACTTCAGCGATTTGCTCGATACGAAAGCCTGCCATTTGAATCAAAAATTGAGGAATAATCCAAATAATAAAGAGGGAACCAAATCGAAATAAAATTTGGAAAATTAATGCATATGTAAATGGTTTATAAAATAATGATTTTTTGAGCAGTGCCTGATCATGCTGAATAAAGTAATGTACTGCAAAGATCATAAACAGTATCGCATTGAGGAGTGCTGCTGTAATCCACCAACTTTCGAACCAAAAATGACGCTCTCCCTCAGAAACAAATACCACCAACGATGCCAAACTAATCGAAATCAGCAGATATCCAGGCCAATCAAATGCCTTAAACATCTCAGGTTTTATGGGATCTTCACGAAATAAAAAATGCGCCATAATAACGTAAACAACAATGCCTAACGTAGGCACAATGAACAGCAATCGCCAGTTTTCATCATAAAGAAATAAACTACCAAACCAAGCTGAAACCCCAACCCCGATAGCTGTTGCTGTGGCAAAATAGGTCAAACCTCTTGTCCTGATCACGCCTGCAGGATGTGTTGAAAAAATGATAATGAACATCAAAATAGGGAACATTCCCGCAAAAGTGCCTTGAAATACCCTTAAGATCAACATCGATGAAAAGTTACTAATGAGTACAATCAACAATGAACTCACGATATAACCGATACCCGCAGCCATCATTGCTCGACGTCGACCCAACAATCCTGAGAACAAAAATGCAATCGGCAAACCGAGTATCTGACCGACGTTGTAAAGCGTAATGACCCAACCAACATCTTGTGAAGTGACTGAGAATGCCCCAGCAATATCTTGCTGTGCAAAAATAATCGACAACGGAAATGTGCTACTGATCGCCGCACCAAAAGCAGCCACAGACATACTGGTTAAACGTTGTAATGATGCTTGATCAAGCATTTATATGAACTCTAATAAAGCTTTTGTTATTAAAATCATTTGATTTCTGTTTTTATTACCAAAGATAATTCATTTAAATTTTACATATTCTAAGGTGTGTCATTTTTGACAGTTTTAATATTTGCATCCAAAATAGGACAATAATGTAAATATCATCAAAATACTAAAACATTGTCTCATAAATAATTTTAAATGGATTGACTCAAATCTAAATTTTATACGTACTGTTCAGCCAATAAAAAAGGCACTCTATAGAGAATGCCTTTTAAAAAGAATCATATAAGTTGCTAAAACTGATCGTGTAAGATCAAATAATTTTCAGCAAATTAGACAGATAAGCGTTTGATTTCATTTGTCCATTTGAGCTTTTCTTCATCTGAAATAAATGATGCTTCAAAAGAATTGATCGCTAAATTTTTCAATTCATCAGCAGTCAAATCTAAAGATTCAGCAATCGCAATGAAGTTATCATTCATATAACCACCGAAATAAGATGGATCATCTGAATTGACAGTGACATGCACACCTTGCTGCAACAAACGACGGATATTGTGATCTGCCATATCATCTACAACACAAAGCTTTAAGTTTGATAATGGGCAAACAGTTAAAGGCATTTTTTCAGCGATCAAACGCGCCATTAACTTTGGATCTTCTTCAGAGCGTACACCATGATCAATACGATTCACTTTAAGTAAATCTAGTGCTTCCCACACATATTCAGCAGGGCCTTCTTCACCTGCATGCGCAACGATCAAGAAACCTTCTTCACGTGCTTTTGCAAATACACGTTCAAATTTAGAAGGTGGATGCCCCACTTCACTTGAATCCAAACCCACACCGATGATTTGATCTTTAAATGGAATCGCTTGCTCTAAAGTTTTAAATGCAGCTTCTTCACTCAAATGACGTAAGAAACACATAATTAAGTGTGACGTGATGCCTAGCTTGGCTTTTGCATCATCACAAGCGCGCTGTAAGCCATTGAGAACCACTTCAAATGCAATACCACGATCAGTATGCGTTTGCGGATCAAAGAACATTTCAGTGTGTACAACATTGTCTTCAGCACATTTTTCAAAATATGCCCAAGCAAGGTCATAAAAATCTTGTTCATGAATCAGAACATTTGCACCTGCATAGTAGATGTCTAAAAAGGATTGAAGGTTATGGAAGTTATACGCTTGCTTCACTTCTTCAACACTTTTATATGGAATATCAATTTGATTACGTTGCGCAATCGAGAACATGAGCTCAGGCTCAAATGTCCCTTCAATATGGACGTGTAATTCTGCTTTTGGCAAAGCACGAATGAGCTCTAATTGATTCATGTGTGTACCTCAAAATATAAAAATTCAAAAAAATATCAATATAAAAAAAGGGTGCAAACTGAGTTTACACCCTTTTTGTGATGGAAGTATTAACCACCAAATGCAACGAACTTAATCACCCAAAGCACAGCGATGATCCATACCATGTACGGAACAGTTTTTGCTTTACCTGTGAACAACTTAATCAATGCATAGCTGATAAAGCCCATAGCGATACCATCTGCAATTGAATAAGTGAAAGGCATAAATACAATCGTTAAGAATGCAGGAACAGCTTCCGTGATATCTTCCCAATCAATATTGGTGATACCTTGAATCATCAACACACCGACAAATAACAATGCAGGAGCTGTTGCGAAACCTGGAACAGATTGAGCAAGCGGTGCTAAGAATAAGCACAGTACAAACAAAACACCCACAACAACTGCAGTTAAACCTGTACGACCACCTGCAGCAACACCTGCAGATGACTCAATATAAGGTGTCGTTGAAGACGTACCTAGAGCAGCACCAGCAACAATTGCAGAAGAGTCAGCGAACAATGCTTTTTTCAAACGTGGTAATTTACCGTCTTTCAACAGACCTGCACGGTGAGATACGCCCACCAAAGTACCTGTAGAATCAAATAAATCAACCAAGAAGAATACGAAAATCACACCAATCAAACTTGCAGTGAATAGACCTTCAAAGTCCATTTGCATGAATGTAGGCGCAATTGAAGGAATCGTACCCAAAACACCTTTAAATTCGTTATAACCCAATGCTGTCGCAATTGCAGTAATGGCTAAAATACTGATGATAATTGCACCACGTACTTTAAAATGGTGCATTACAACAACCATCAAGAAACCTAAAAGTGCAAGCATTACAGAAGGTTGTTTAAGATCACCTAAACCCACTAAAGTCGCTGGGTTATCAACAATAATTCCTGCATTTTTTAAAGCAACAAGTGCAAGGAATAAACCAATGCCCCCACCAATCGCAAACTTCAATGACATTGGAATTGCGTTCACAATCGCTTCACGGATTTTGAACATACTGATCGCGATAAATACCAGACCAGAAACAAAAACAGCAGCTAATGCTGTCTGCCAAGGCACACCCATTCCAATACATACTGAATAAGTGAAGTACGCATTAAGCCCCATACCTGGTGCTAACGCGATTGGATAGTTAGCTACTATTCCCATAACCAAACAACCGATTGCTGCAGCTAAACAGGTAGCAACAAATACAGCACCATGGTCCATTCCTGTTTCAGAAAGAATCAATGGGTTGACGATAATGATGTAACACATCGTTAAAAATGTAGTTACACCTGCAAGGACTTCTGTTCTGAAGGTGGTTTTGTTTTCACTTAATTTGAATAAGCGTTCAAGCAAACCCACTGAAGGATTGGGATTTGTCATTGCTGAGCCCCTGTTTAAGATTGAGCTATGTGTTAAGTAAGTTTAGATCATTTATAAAATGAATTACTGGCGTATTTTGCATCAATAATACATTCAAAAAACGTACCCAAATGACAGTTCCGATAAATAAAATAGAATTAAAAAAGCTGCATCTATGCAGCTTTTTATAACAATCCCATTTCACGCCCCAAAGACGATCTACCAATCAGGTTATGATCAGAAAATATCGGAATTATTTTACAAATTATAACATAGAGTTTGGCAAAATTATTCATCCGTGAAATGACCAATAGCGTTCATTTTTTGATGAGTCGAATTATTAGCGTTTAAAAATACAGATTTAGCTTTAATGCATCGCGTTAAAATTTTCTATTGAATCGCCTATTTGGTGAAAAAAACAGCTCATTTAAATATTAAGTATTCACTTATTTTCAAACATTTAGCATCTAAAACTTAAGCCAATTCAATTTTGCTTTTCCTTTCTAAGCATTGTACAGCTGCAGAAAAATCAAGTTGTTTTGCCTCAACATTCACAATTTGATTAAACTCTTGCTGAATCAGTTGCATCGCGCTTAATTCCAAGTTTTCTTGTTCAACTAAACTTACCGCTATGCCAATATCTTTTTGCAGTAAGTCTAATCCAAAAGTTTTCTCAAATTTTCGATTTAGAACTCTTTGCGCCATGATATTTTCAGACATACTGCTTTTTCCACTCGACGCATTGATACAATTTAATGCCGCTGACAGATCAACGCCTTTAGATTTGAGAACAGTTAAACCTTCCGCTAATGCCCATAAATGCGTTGCCATTAAGGTATTATTTATAGCTTTCACTGCAAAACCCGTTCCACTATCGCCTACATATTCAATCAAGCCCGCAAAGGCTTGAATAATAGGCTTTGCTTTTTCAAAGGCTTCGAAATTACCACCAATCATGACTGTTAAAGTTCCACGCTCAGCACCTGTAGTCTGTCCTGAAACAGGTGCATCCAAATAAGAAACGTCCCTTACAGCCAATTCAGCACTTAATTTTTTCGCTGAATCAGGTACACCACTGGTGCAATCCACCCAAATACTTCCTTGTTTGGGTGGATATTCAGAGATTAAAGCTTCTACATCTGCACTGGTTGGAAGGCATGAAAAAATAATATCGGCCTGAACAGCGTCCGCTATAGAAACCGCTTTGGTATTAAATATTTCAGCATGTCGCAAAGCCTTTTCTTCTGTTCGATTCCAAACTTGAACCTCACATCCTAATTTTGGCAGATGAGATGCCATATGCCAGCCCATTGCCCCAAGCCCAATAAATGCAACAATCATGATTCCAATCCATTTAATTTATTCGAATTACAGATTCAGATGAGGAGGAAAATCTGAATCTGCTTTTAATACTTCTTGCTTTTAATACTTCTTAATGTGGCGCTACAGGAGTAGCAGACTCTTCTGTAGATGAATTTACTTTTTCTACAGCATCCTCACCACGGTTCAAACATAGATTTAGAATAATGGCTGCCAGAGTAGCAGTTCCAATTCCACCTAAATCAAAAGAACCGATATGCAAACTAAAATTACCTGCGCCCATAATCAAACTGACAGCAGCAATGATTAAAGTACTGTTTTTGGTAAAATCAACTTTGTTATCAACCCAAATTTTCGCTCCAGCTACCGTAATCAAACCGAATACAACAATTGATGCACCCCCGAGCAATGCCACAGGAATGGTACTGATCACAGCACCAAATTTAGGAGAAAGACCAAGGAAAATCGCAAATACACCCGCCACAACAAATATTGTCGTTGAATAGACCTTTGTAACAGCCATTACGCCAATATTTTCGGCATAGGTGGTCATCCCAGTACCACCGACTGATCCTGAAAGCGTGGTACAAACACCATCTGCTAAAAAGGCACGTCCCATGTAAGGATCTAAATTTTTACCTGTCATGGCAGAAACAGCTTTAAAGTGCCCTAAGTTTTCAGCAACTAAAATCACTGCAACAGGTGCAATAAGTAACATTGCATTGGCATTAAAAACAGGAGCGTGAAATGTAGGAAGTCCAAACCATGCAGCATTCGCAATGATAGAAAAATCAATGGCTTTGCCAAAACCCATCACATTTGCAAGGACGAAATACATTACATAGGCTGCAACCAAACCAATCAATAACAATAAGCGACGGATCATTCCACGAGTAAATACAGCCACGACACTGATACAAACAATCGTGAGGACTGCCATCCATGTATCAAAACTATTTGCAGAAACGCTTTTAATGGTGACGGGAGCCAAATTCAAACCAATAATCATGACAATCACACCAGTCACAATAGGTGGCATGAGTTTTTCAATCCATCCAGTTCCTGTTTTCATCACGATCAAACCAATCGCCGCATAGACCAAACCACAGGCAATCGTTCCTCCTAGTGCCAAACCAATATTGGGATTTGATCCTACGCCTGCATAACCTGTTGCCGCTGCGACTGCACCAATAAAGGCAAAACTAGAACCCAAATAACTAGGCATACGTCCGCCAGTCATAAGGAAAAATAAAATGGTCCCTATCCCAGTGATAAATATAGTGAGGTTAGGATCAAAACCCATCAATAATGGTGCCAATACAGTTGCACCAAACATGGCAAATGCATGTTGTAAGCCTAAAACAATACTTTTACCTACAGGTAGATATTCATCCACTTGCACAGGTGTTTTATCTAGATCACCTTGATAAGGCTTAAACTTTGGAAACCACGATTCTTTCATGTGCATGGGTTTCCCCTCCCTCATAGATGTGAATTGAGATTAATTCATGGGTTGTGGCTCGCAATATGCGCGGTTGAAATACATCAAAGCGTTTAATCCCTGATTTTGTTTCATGGCTTTCACTTCACAGATCAGCACATCATGACTCCCTACAGACATGCTCTGAACGACTTCACAATCAAAGGCAACTAAAGCATCCTCTAATACAGGCGCTTGTGTTGTTAATGTTGACCATGTTGCTTGTGCAAAACGTTCATTCATCGGTGTTTTGCCGCCAAAAACATTTGAAAGTGTGGTTTGATGAGCGGCTAAAGTATTTACACACAACACACGATTTGCCTTAAATGTTTCAAACACTGATGCAGAGCGGTTCAAACACACCAATAATGTGGGTGGTGAATCCGTCACGCTACATACAGCCGAAGCTGTAAAACCTGCCTGACCTGCGATGCCTTGTGTCGTAATTACATTCACAGCCGCACCCAAATTAGACATACCATTTCTAAAATTTTGTTGATCCATTTCAAGTGTTTGTTGTTGCGAAAACTGTGCCAATTGTTGTGCTGATAATGCAGCTTGATGGGACTTTAAAACTTGAACCTTGCTATTCATAACGGGTCTCCAGTCACCCAATACCGACACTCTGCAATTGGGTGTGTTAAATAAGCGCAAATAAGGGATTAAATATGTGCAATAGATGCAATTTCCACTAAAGCTTCAGGTTTAACCAAACCCACTTGAACGCAATAGCGAGCAGGTTTTTCATCTGGAAAATATTCTGCGTAAACCTCATTAATCGCTGCATAATCCGCCCAATCTTTAACAAAGACATGATTGAAGGTCACATCACCCATATTGCCACCAGCTGTTTCAATCACTCTTTTAATGGTTTCTAAAATATGTCGAGTTTGTGCTGCAGCATCGCCAACATGCACCACATTATTATTTTCATCAAAAGCTAAAGTGCCTGAGACATATACAATATTGTCAGCTTGAGTTGCAGGTACAAAGGGTGCAAGCGGTTTGCCTGTTCCTTCGGGGATAATCACTGTTTTTGGCATGGCTATATTCCTACTCGTATAAACTGTTTTGATTCGATATTTAAGCAGATTGATCTAAAGCAACAGGCGCTGCTTGAAATGTTTCAACGAACTGCTGTGTATCAGATACCCAGCCAAAAAAAGTTTTAATATTAAAAAGACTCGCTTCCTGCGCTGTCGCTGGGCCTGCCTGATAGCAAGCATCTGAAAGTGCTACACCAAAATATTCAAGGAAAAAACCATCTCTCAATGTAGATTCAACGCAGACGTTAGTGGCAATACCTACAAAGACAAGATTACGAATACCACGACTGCGTAACATGCTATCGAGTGCTGTATTAAAGAATCCGCTGTAGCGTGGTTTTTCAATCACAATGTCCTGTGATAAAGGATTTAACTCATCGATCAGCTCAAAATCCCATCCACCTTTCGCTAACAATTTTCCTTGTAGCTCTGGATTTTTACGCATGGTTTTTAAAGCATTCGATTTATGAAAGTTTGGAGAGTTAATTCCGCCTGCCTCAACGTATTGATCATCCCAACCATTTTTAAAATAAATCACTTGAATACCTGCATCATGTGCAGCATCTACAGCTTTTTTAATATTTTCGACTACAGGTTTCGTCGCTGAAACATCAAAACCTGCAAGGTCTAGATACCCCCCTTGAGAGGTATAGGCATTTTGCATATCGATGACAATTAAGGCTGTGTGCTCAGGTGCCATTTGAATATTTTCAGGTTCAGCTTTCAGGCTTTTTGCATATCTAGAATCTGCTGTAAAACCCGCACAGACTTCATTTTCTTTCATTTTAATCATGCTGATTTCTCCAATACTGCTAACTGAGGTACATCACCTCCAGCCACCACATGTTCACGACATTTCATTAGGGGCTGAATTTTTTGACCAAAGTCTTCAACGCCATGAATAAAATCATCAAACGTTAACAAGATGCCTTCTGTACCTTTAATTTCTCCAATTTCATCGAGCATTTTTGCGACATTTTCATAAGAACCCACCAAAGTTCCCATATTGATATTCACAGGAGAAACACTGGACGCCATATGACGAATATTGGTATCTGCACCAGATTTGGTATCTCGCCCACCTTGATTCATCAGCCAATTGATCGCTTCCATATCCGCGCCTTCGTTATAGCTTTCCCATTTGGCAAAAGCTTCTGCATCTGTTTCTGCCGAAATCACCATAAACAATACATACGTCGCTACATCACGCCCTGTTTTATCTGTTTGTACTTTCAAACGATCATTAATGTCCGCATATGCTGTCGGTGTATTTAAGCCTTTACCAAATACAAAATTGTAGTCTGCATATTTGGCAGAAAACGCTAAACCTGTATCTGATTGCCCTGCACAAATGATTTTCATGTCAGCTTGCGGGATTGGGCTCACTCGGCAATCATCCATTTGGAAGTGTTCACCTTTAAAATCAGACTGACCTGTTGCCCAAAGCTCACGTAAAATTTCTACATATTCAGATAAATAATCGTAACGCTTAGAAAAGTATTCATCTCCTGGCCACATCCCCATTTGAGTATATTCAGGAGCCTGCCAGCCAGTTACGACATTCAAGCCAAAACGACCATTTGAAATCGAATCAATCGTGGATGCCATACGTGCAACAATTGCTGGTGGCATAACCAAAGTCGCAGCAGTCGCGTAAATTTTAATTTTACTGGTGACTGCAGCCAAACCTGCCATCAACGTAAATGTTTCTAAGTTATGATCCCAAAATTCTGTTTTCCCACCAAAACCCCGAAGCTTGATCATCGAAAGTGCAAAGTCAAATCCGTAGTGTTCTGCACGCTGAACAATCTGCTTATTCATTTCAAAACTTGGTTTATATTGCGGGGCATTTTCTGACAGTAACCAACCATTGTTTCCAATTGGACAAAAGACACCTATTTTCATTAGACCACCTCAATATTTAACAAATGATAAAATTTAATGATCAAGAACTTCTCTTGATTTCATAAATGATATTTAGCAATTGATATGCCAACTTTATTTTATTTATATATTTCAATTATTTATTATTTTATTATTTTACCGATTAGTAAATTTATGTTTTTTATTAATGTTCAATTTTAATACGTGTTGCTTTAACACAGCGCATAATCCGAACTAACTTAGCACCTCATCATGATTTAATAATCTCTACCTTCATTTCATGAAGGTATAATTATTGATCTTATTTTTAATCAGTATTTATTTCAAAAATCAAATTTATCTTCAAATTTATATCGTTTTTATCATCAATCAGCACCTTCTCTAAAAACAAAAAAACCGCAGATTTTAATCTCTACGGTTAAGGTTGCAGTTAAGTTCGATCTTTAGATCTAATCAAAATTATTCGATGAAATTATGGCTTTTATAAAACTCAAATAAGGTCCGATTGATTAGATCCGATTGAGTCAGTGTGGATGCATGCGCTCCATGCGCTAAAATATTCATCGTCCCATGCCCAAGACTTTGCTGTAAATCTCTCGTTTTTTGAATAGGCACTAAGAAATCATCTTCATTGCCGATAAAATGTAATGCCACATACTCTAAGGCTTCTCGATGCAAGTGATTAATTTCAAAATCGACTGCTGTTTTTATACGCGTTAAAACATTATGAATCGGTGGAAAAGCCAATAGTTGCTGATTTTCAGCTTGAGTGATTTCATCAATAGATTGAGAGATCCATGCAGGCGGATATAAAAACAACGCCTGAGCGCGTAAGTAAGCCTCTGCCCCAGCACTTTTCAATAGATGAATACGTGCTTCAAAACACTTCGCAGTATGCGGATCAAGCTCATTCCATGCATTGATACTGGTTAAACTCAACATCTGCTTAAACTGTGGTTGGCTTTGAAGTTCTTGCTCACACAATAATGCCAATTCTGTCCCGATGAAAGCTCCTATCGCATGACCAATAAAGTGAAATTTTATGATCTGCTCTTGGTCTAAAATATTAAAAACTTGCTGTGCTAGATGTTGAAAAGAATACTGTTCATCCAACAGTGAATCACTTGCATGGCAGCCTTCTTGGTCATAACTCAAAACGTGAAAATATTGCTGTAAAAATTTAATCTGTGGCTTCCAAAAATTGGCATGACCACCTAAGCCTGAAGCCAATACAATAAAATCTGCTGCCGAGTTATTCGTACAATGATCAATGAAATAATTCATATTTTACCGTTTGCTAAAATTTATTGTTTTAATGCAATTTTTATACCGTTTAACTATCAAGATTTTCATGGTGCATTCATTTTGTGATTTGAGTGCGATATGAGTTTTACATATTAAAAAAGCCGATGCATGAGCATCGGCTTTTTTTCTTTATGACTAGGTAGACTGCTAATCAAAATTAGCGATCATCCCATCAAAATTAAACGTTAGAAAGAGCAGCGTTAAACGTAGCACTTGGACGCATTACAGCATTCACTTTATCTTGATCAACAGCATAGTAACCGCCGATATCAACAGCCTTACCTTGAACTTCTGCAAGCTCAGCAACGATCTTGTCTTCATTATCAGCTAAAGTTTTTGCAAGTGGCGCAAACTTCGCTTTTAATTCAGCATTTTCATCTTGTGTAGCAAGTTCTTCAGCCCAGAATTTAGCTAAATAGAAATGGCTACCACGGTTATCCAACTCACCTGTACGGCGTGATGGAGACTTGTCGTTATCTAGAAGTTTACCTGTTGCTTGGTCTAAAGTTTTAGCAAGTAACTTGATGTTAGCATTGTCTTCTTTAATACCCATCTCTTCTAAAGATACCGCTAACGCCATGAACTCACCTAGTGAATCCCAACGTAAATGGTTTTCTTCAACAAGCTGTTGTACGTGTTTAGGTGCTGAACCGCCTGCACCTGTTTCGTACATACCACCGCCCGCCATTAACGGAACGATAGACAACATTTTCGCAGAAGTACCCAATTCCATGATTGGGAACAAGTCTGTTAGGTAGTCACGTAAGATGTTACCTGTTACAGAAATTGTATCTAGACCACGCGCAACACGTTCAAGTGTATAGCGCATCGCACGTACTTGAGACATGATTTGGATGTCTAAACCAGCAGTGTCATGATCTTTCAAATAAGTTTGAACTTTTTTGATCAATTCATTTTCGTGTGGACGGTACGGGTCAAGCCAGAAAATAGCAGGCATGCCAGAGTTACGTGCACGAGTCACAGCAAGTTTCACCCAGTCACGGATCGGTGCGTCTTTCACCTGACACATACGCCAGATATCGCCTTCTTCTACGTTTTGCGACATTAACACTTCACCTGTTTCTAGGTCAGTAATGTTCGCAACACCCGCTTGAGCGATTTCGAAAGTTTTGTCGTGTGAACCGTATTCTTCAGCTTTTTGAGCCATCAAACCAACGTTAGGTACAGTACCCATTGTTTTCGGATCAAAGTTACCATTCCATTTACAGAAATTAATCATTTCTTGGTAAATACGCGCGAATGTAGATTCAGGCATTACAGCTTTACAGTCGTAAGGTTTGCCGTCAGCACCCCACATTTTACCACCACCACGGATCATTGCAGGCATAGAAGCATCTACAATCACATCGTTTGGAGAATGGAAGTTCGTGATACCTTTTGCAGAATCAACCATCGCTAAAGCTGGACGGTGTTCTTGGCAAGCGTGTAAATCAGCAATGATTTCTTCACGAACAGACGTTGGTAAAGTTTCGATCTTTTCATAAAGACCAGCCATACCGTTGTTTACGTTAACGCCTAGCTCATCAAACAATTTACCGTGTTTTTCAAAAGCATCTTTGTAGTAAATTTTCACACAGTGACCGAATACGATCGGGTGTGAAACTTTCATCATTGTTGCTTTAACGTGTAAAGAGAACAAAATACCTGCTTCACGACAGTCTTCGAGTTCTTTCTCGTAGAAGTCACAAAGTGCTTTTTTGCTCATGAACATTGAATCAATGATTTCGCCGTCTTGAAGCGCAACTTTTGGCTTAAGAACAATGCTTTCACCACTGTTCGTGATGAGTTCCATTTTAACGTTACGTGCACGATCAAGTGTCATCGATTTTTCACCGTGGTAGAAGTCGCCTTCATCCATGTGAGAAACGTGAGTTTGTGACCATTGCTTCCACTCTGTCATAGAGTGTGGGTGCTTTTTAACGTAGTTCTTAACAGCAGCAGGTGCACGACGGTCAGAGTTACCTTCACGCAATACTGGGTTTACAGCAGAACCTAAACATTTGCTGTAACGTGCTTTGATCGACTTTTCTTCTTCAGTCACTGGATTTTCTGGGTAATCAGGAATTGCATAACCCTTCGATTGAAGTTCTTTAATGCACGCCGTCAATTGACCTACAGAAGCACTAATATTCGGGAGTTTGATAATATTTGTGTCTGGGTCTTGTGTAAGACGACCTAACTCAGCAAGTGTGTCTGGCACTTTTTGCTCTTCTGTTAGGTTGTCTGCGAATTCTGCGAGTACACGTACCGCTACAGAGATGTCACTTTTGACAATCTCAACGCCAGCAGGCTTAGTAAAGGTTTCAATGATCGGCAGTAGAGAGTAAGTCGCCAACAATGGCGCCTCGTCGGTCAGTGTGTAAATGATTGTTGACTTTCCGCCAGCCATATATAGCCCCTTGCTTTAGATTGAGTATGTGAGTGCCGAACTTTTGATCCAGCCTCATCGAACCGATTTGCTTAAATAAAAACATTGAGAGTATCGTTCTTCATTGCATTTCAGTCAACGAAATATCATTTCGGCTCGCTATTTTGATGAAATATCATACAAAAAAGTATTATTCTTTAGTTGCAGAGCACTGTACTAATTTCATTCCGTCTGAACTCAAAAAAGATCATCCTCTCATTACCTACTACAAATCTTCAAAAATTTGATAAATGAATGAAGACTTATCTGTTCATAACAAACTGATTATAGACTGTTCAATATAACACTTTGATGGCAATTCATTTCATTACGTATTTTTTTATTATGCATTTTTTATGAGCAGAATGAATCTCGGAAAACTGGAATCATAGGTTTTAGATATGACATGCAGCATTCGAATTTATTAGCTCAGCACCATAACGTATGAGATTCAATATTTTTGGCTTGAAACCAGTGTATCTATTAATACAGACTCAATAAACACACCATTGTAAATAGCGCAACTGATTCAACCCATTCAATGGTTGCTCCAATGGTATCCCCAGTAACGCCTCCAATCCGATGAACAAATTTAGCTCTCAAATACCACAGCGTCATTGTACTAAAAATCATCAGTAGCAAACCCCACAACCCCATGAAGCCACATAGCCCAAACGTTATAGCAATGATGACATAACTGAGTTTTCGGGGAATATACTGACTCATTGCCGTTCCTAAACCTTTCGCCCTGACGTAAGGTGTGGTGAGAAACAAGATCAATGGGCTTAATCGTGCAAGCATGGGAACTAAAATGAGTAACCAGAGCTGTTGCTGTTCTAACAAAACATACAAAGCAGACCATTTTAAAACACAAACGATCAAAAGACTCAGCACACCAATCGGTCCACTGCTTGGGTCTTTCATAATCCTTAAAGTTTTTTCGGGATCACCAAAACCACCGACCCATGCATCTGCTGTATCTGCGAGACCATCGAGGTGTAATCCACCTGTAATCCAAATCCAAACAACCAATAATAAGGTCGAGAGTAGAATGATCGGCAGTTTTACTAAAGTGAGTGCAATCGCAAATAAAACAAGCCCTATCAACATACCAATCAAAGGATAGAACAGCAGTGATTGTGCATTTTGTTGAGGTGATGGCATTTTTTTTAACTGTATTGGGAATACGGTTAAAAACTGCATTGCAATCCAAAAAGCAGTCATTGCTGTTGCTCCCAAATGATTTGATTCTGCTCATTCGTTTTAAAAGAAACCAACTGCCCGAGTTCCGCACTCATTTTCAAAATATCATCTAAGGGTTGTTTCTGAGTCATCAGTTTAAACATCTTGATCACACCACCATGCGTGATCACCAAAGCCTTTTTAAATTGATGTTGTTGCATTCGTTGTTGTATTTCAATATGACTCTTTTCAATGCGTTGATGAAAGTCAGTAATTGGTTCAGCATCAGGTGGCGTATAATAGGTAGGTGTTTCCCAAAATTTAGCGAGCTCTTCAGGATGATGCTCATAAATCCATTGCGTTGTTTTG
The DNA here is from genome assembly GCF_059515925.1 of Acinetobacter sp. CY81. Classification (NCBI taxonomy): domain Bacteria; kingdom Pseudomonadati; phylum Pseudomonadota; class Gammaproteobacteria; order Moraxellales; family Moraxellaceae; genus Acinetobacter; species Acinetobacter sp. CY81. The sequence goes on along the minus strand of NZ_JCAKNC010000001.1, from coordinate 73,452 downwards.
CCTTCCCAATCCCCAAAGTTCATTTCCTTTAAACCAGCATCTATCCACAATGGACATTGACGTTGTTTTTGCATGTGTTCTGCAAAATGTAAACATCGTTGTAAAGGCGAACTAATGATGACATCCCAATCGGCATTCTCGACAAGATCTACTGTCCTTTGCATTTGTTGCCAACCTTTTGGGGTCAACGCATCATCAATAGATCCACGTAGAGTATGACTCAACTCTGTTTCACCATGACGCAATAGATCTAATTGCATCATCTTAAACTTTCTCACCAATCACTTCAGCATCTGCAAAAGTTGCCATTTGATTGTGTAAAACACAGGCAAGACGTAGGATGCCAAGTGCTGCTCCCGCACCACTTCCCTCACCCAATCTTAAATTTAGCTGCAATAATGGTTTTGCATTCAATTCTTTCAATAATCGAGCGTGACCATATTCAGCTGATTGATGCCCAAACAGCATCCATTGACGTACATCTGCATTTAAACGTACAGCGATTAAAGCAGCTGCTGTACTGATAAATCCATCGACTAAAATGGCCAATCCACGCTGTGCGCAGCGTATATATGCACCGACCATCGCAGCGATTTCTAGACCACCCACAGCGCATAAAATTTTAAAAGCATCATCACCTGCCCAATCTTGATGTAACGTAATTGCCTGCTGAATCACTTGTTTTTTACGAATCAATTGTTCTTGTTTGATCCCAGTACCGACTCCAGTCAATGCTTCTTCTGACTCATTCAGCAGTAAACAAGCCAATGCCGAAGCTGAACAGGTGTTTCCGATTCCCATTTCACCCGCAACATAAATAGAGGCTTTTTGAGCCATGGCTTTTTCTACACTTTGATATCCCAATTGCATCGCAGCCATGCATTGCTCTGTGCTCATTGCCGTGGTTTTTGCAAAATTTTGCGTGCCTTGCATGATGCTGTGACACTCGACGCCAGCATAGGCATAAGCTTCTCCAACGCTGCCGCAATCAATCACTTGTAAATGTGCACCATAATGCTTTGCCATCACACTAATACATGCACCGCCCGAAGTGAAATTTTGTAGCATTTGACGTGTAACGGCTTGTGGATAAGCAGAAATTTGCTCTTCCATCACTCCATGATCGCCTGCAAATATTGTAATCCATGGAAAATCTATCTGAGGTGCAGATGTTGATTGTAGTGATGCCAATTGAGTTGCAACCTGCTCCAAATCACCGAGAGAACCCGTCGGCTTGGTCAGTTGTAATTGATGATCCAATGCGGCTTGATATGCGATTTGATCGGGTATTTGACACTGTTCTAACCACCACGCCATTTTTCTCTCCATCCTTCATCAACACTTTAGAAATACGCTTTAAAGCTTTTAATTTTCAACTCAATTTACTGATAGCTTCACAACATCAAATGTCATTTGAGCTTCATTGGAAAACCTGCGACACAGAACGTCACTTGATCCGCAATTTGCCCCAATCGTTGATGCATTCGACCAGATTCATCTACAAACTGTCGTGTGAGTTGTCCCATCGGAACAACACCTAAACCGGTTTCATTACTGACCAATATGATGTTCGATTGAAGTGTTGGAAGCACCTCATAAAGCTCATTCAACTTATCACGCCACACATCATTATTTTGCATGAGTAAATTACTCAGCCACAAAGTCAGACAATCGACCAATATCGTTTGTTCAGCTTGATCTATACGTTGTAATTGTTGAGCCAATTCGATTGGCTCTTCAAGCAAAGTCCAATCTTGAGGGCGCTGTTGTTGATGATGCTGAATACGATCAGTCATTTCATCATCCCAAGCTTGGGCAGTAGCAATATAAGTCACAGGATACTGAAGATGAGATGCTCGCTCTTCAGCCATACGGCTCTTGCCTGATCGAGCACCACCTAAAAAAAGATGAATCATGACTTTTCCAAATTAAATTGTTGTAGTGGAAATAAGCGACCTTGTAACTCATTGGCTTGAAAATACCCAAAAGTTAGTCGTTCAACATTCAACTCAAATGAACGCTGCGACAGTGCCTGTATTTTATGAAAAATAAAATCACTGGCAATCACCTTTCTATACAACCCTAAAGTGATATGGGGACAATATTCTAAGGCAGCTATTTCAACATTATAGCGTTGAAAGACTGCACGAATTTGATTTAGACAATTTGTGCCATCTTCTACTTCTACAAATAATGCACTTTCAAAACTATTCAGAGCACCTGTTTTTAGGCGGAATTGTTTTAAGTTTTCTTTGAATAATAATGTGAGTTGAGCTTGAAGCTCAGACTTGAGAAAATCATCATCCAACTGTTTTTGCTCTGTTAAAAACCCACAGATAAATAAAGTAATGTGATATTGACGCAAATTGGGCGCGTAAAGTTCATCTTGAAACTGTAGTTTGATCTGATCCAAATATTCAATCAATTCAGGTTGATCGATTTCCAAATACCACAATGCATAGTGCTGACGGTGCTGATGCCATTCGCAGTAATCTCGATTTTCAGTAGGGAGCGTTTGTTGACCTGAAACTAAGTACACACTAAACAACGATATAAAAGAAAGAATTAGATCATATTTCTCAGTAAAGAGAACTGAAATTTACTCATGGATGGTTGAATATTTTTGATTTCGAAAACGATCGACAATAAAAAACCTCCTCAGCGATTCGCTCAGGAGGTTTTGGAATTCTCATGACGTAAAACTCAAAATGCTTGACGTAATCTTGACGTAAACTTTACGGCTAAATCGGCTTATTTCACCTTTTAAACCGATTAGGCTGAAATTAGAACATCTTATTATACGCATAAAAAAAGGGCTTTAAGCTACTGTTTTCGCTTAAAACCCTTACAATTACTACCATTGAATTTTGGTAGGTTTAACCAGATTCGAACTGGTGACCTCTACGATGTCAACGTAGCGCTCTAACCAACTGAGCTATAAACCTAGAATGACAGCGATAATATTCAGTTTTAATTTTTTTGACAAGTTTTTTTGTGCATTTTCAATATATTTGTATATCTATTCAGCAAAAATTCAAATTGATCTAAATTTTCTTTACTGTCCTGATTCAAATACACAATTTGATGATGCAAATTCGTCAGCATGCCGAGCTCTGAACTTAAGTCAAAATTTTCATCAACAACTATCTTCGATTCAGTTAACGATGCTTCATGTGCTAAACGTAACATCCACGACTTAAAGCTTTCACCTTTTCGATTGTGTTGATCTGCTGAAAGTTTCTGGATAAATCGATTTAAAATACGATTGATACGCGTTTGCTGATTGAACGTTCTAAAACGCCATACCAAATAATAAATCACACCGACAGCGAACAAGCCTGCAATAATCAAAATACCAAAAGCATAATTTGATTTAATCCCAAGTAAACTCATCCATTTCTTTTGACGTTCTGAGTCAAAACCGACGACTTTCTCCTGCCATTGAAAGCTTGCGTAATCACTCCAAATTCGCAGTTTTTTCAGTGCTGAAAACTGCTGATATTTAAAATTAGAAAATTGTTCATCCCCAAATGCACTTTGATCATTGGACAGATAGTTTTGCATCCCTAAATCTAGGCGTTGTGGTGCAATAATCGATGTCGGGTCTACCCGTATCCATTGCTGATTTAAAAATACTTCAGTCCAAGCATGAGCATCCAGCTGGCGGACTTCCCAACTCTGTTCATCTGGTGCAGCTTGTCCCCCTTGATAACCCACGACTACGCGCGCAGGAATGCCAACATAGCGCATTAGCATCACAAAGCTTGAAGCATAGTGTTCACAAAAGCCTTCTTTGCTTTTAAATAAAAACTCATCAACACGATGATTGCCTAATCGACCTGGTTGTAAACTGTATTTAAATTGCTGTTGTTGATACCACTGAATGACATTTTCAACATATCGATTCGGATCTGACTGACTCTGATCAAATAGTCTTTTTGCTAAAGCTTGAGCCTGTTGATCTAAATGTTGCGGATAAAGCGTATATCGTTTTTTTTGCGCATCATTTAATTCAAGGTTTACATTATTAAAATCTTGCCCTACCCAGAGCAACGAAATTGGTTGATTACGTTGTACCAAACGATTAGGGGTAATTGAATAATCTTGATGTAGGTTTAAACGGCGCTCTAGAGGAATAGTTTTTTCTAAACCCGTCACCCATTTCTGACGTTGATCTGCTGCCAAATATTGATAGCGAATCCCTTGTGAATCTAAGTTTTGACGATTAATTTGAAAGCTATATTGATTACTCACATGGCTTGTCCAAGTGGTACCATCATATTCATCAAGTACCATTGCACGCCAATACAACTCATGTTGTGCAGGCAATTGTTTTAAATCAGCAATAATTCGAAATGCTAAAGCAGATGATTGCGACAGTTCCGCAATATCTCCAGGTGACATTCGATCACTGATTCCCGTAACACCTTGATCAGAAGCAATCGGGACATGCCACAGCGGTGGAAACCGTGGGAAAAATAAAAATAAAATGATAAAAAATGGAACGGCTAAACCAATAAATTTAAAAATATGCCCAATATCATGTCGAGCCGCACTCAAGATCTTCTGAGGCACTTGTTTGAATTCAGTTATTTGAATACGGTACAAACCAAATAAACAGCTGACTAAACAACAAACCACCATCAATGCCATCCAAATGGATTGGCTGTACAGAAATAAACTCGCACTGACAAATAATGCAAAATTAAAGAAGATAATCAGGTCACGTTTATTTTTAAGCTCAAGCGATTTACCAAATAAGAAAACCGTCAAAGCTGCTGTGCCCGCTTCAACACCAATAAAGCTTCCATAAGAGAGATAAATAGCAACCAAGGCGAGACCAACCAATCCCATCTTGAGCCATTTTGACAGTTGAGCATTTTGATCCTGTTTCTGCTTTTTAAAATGCAGAAAAAGAGCCAACATCATCAGTACAAAGACAAAACTTAGATAAAGCGGAGAAAATGCAATTTGGGCTATCAGAATTAGCCCCAGACTCAAAAAAATCGGCACAATAAGTGATATTTTCATTTCAATTCACCTGTGCCAAAATGCGTTGAGCATCTAAATACTGCTGACTACCTAAGCCTTGATCTAACTCAATACCTTGGATTTGAAGTGAATACTGCGCTTGTAAGCGTTCACACTCATCCACGAGCCCCATCATCAAACTTAACTTTTCTTCATGATTTGAACTTGGCATTTTTTCATAATCAATTTGAATCACGTTTAAATCATGATGATCCTCAAACTGCTTTACATAGAGACCTTGACCTCGAGCCGCTTGTTTCCATGAAATGGATTGTAAAGAATCACCCAATTGATAATTACGCAGTTCTCTAAACTCATCATGATCAGGTTGACCTGTGCTGTGAGCATATTGCGATTCAGATTGGGATAACTTCGCTGAAGGTGCAATCCATATAATTTTTTTGCTCAAAAAATACGTCCAAGCACGGACTAATCCCAAGGGATAGGTTGAGAATAACTGAATTTCAGGCAGGCTGAATTTCCCACGCTCAAGCGGAATAAAACTCAAATTAAGCGTATGCTTTACATCATTGAATAATATTGGATGGAGTTGATCATCTACTTTAAGATAAAGATATTTAGAGATAGCTATGGGTTGTTTCAACTGAACTTGTATCGTTAAGGCATCGTCAACTCGACCAATTTCAGGGTAGATCAATTCAACCTCTAAACCATGTAATTGTTTAAAGGTCAGATAAAAGCTAACACACAGTATCGCACTGATCAAAAAGCAAAAGCCCAAAATCAAGTTATTGGCATAGTTCACCCCTGCTATAAAGGTGATCAATATCAACACCAAGTACAGGTAACCTTGCTGATAAATAAAAATCAGCACATCTTTTTGCTTAATCTGCTTAGTATCTTCAAATTGAAAGCGCTTATAAACCCACTGTCGAAAATGTTTCTTCAGCATGTTTAACCTTGTACATCGACACGTTGCATTAAGTGCAAAGTCTCTGTTTCACCCAATCCAATTCGATGTGCACTGACTGCGACAAATACCGCTTGCACATCATCTACAGTGACAAAGCTTCTCTTTTCAATAAAGGCATGTGATTGAGCAGCTTTCTTCAATGCAAGTACACCGCGTGTAGATAAGCCATGACGACCTTTACGGGTTTCATTGGCTAAATCTAAAATATAATCCAGCACGAGATCACCAACAGCCACTGATTGACACAACTGTTGAATCTCTAAAACATCTTGTTCACTAAAAATATGAGTCAAAGTTGAAATCAAACTTTGTCGGGTATTTTGTTGTAATAATATTTTTTCAGCATGTCTCGAAGGATAACCCAGCGATAAACGCATCAAGAAACGGTCAAGCTGTGATTCAGGTAAGGCATAAGTCCCACTTTGAAAAAGCGGGTTTTGTGTTGCAATCACCCAAAATGGTTTCGGCAAATGATAACGCTCGCCATCCACGGTCACGATACCCTCTTCCATCGCTTCTAACAGCGCACTTTGCGTCTTTGGGCTACAACGGTTAATTTCATCCGCCAATAAAATTTGGGTGAAAATCGGCCCTTTTTTAAACTCAAATTGATGTTCTTTTTGATTGAACATATTGATCCCAATCACATCACTCGCAAGCATGTCATTGGTAAATTGAATGCGCTGAAATTGCAAACCTGCCAAATGCGATAACGCACTTGATAAAGTGGTTTTACCCAAACCAGGTAAGTCTTCAAATAAAACATGACCGCCTGAAAGTAGAGAACATAAAGCTAATTTTGTTTGATGATCTTTATCTAAAATGATTTGATTGATTTGATTCAAAAACAGATCAATTTTATCCGCGTAGAATGTTATTTTTTCCTTTAATTGATTCTCCGTTTCAGATAAAGGCTGTTTTTGAACCTTATTCATACCCCAAATCACGTTTTATTCCCCAATAAAAAAGCAGTGCATGATTAAACATACACGTTTTTTGAAAATACTCAAAGATTACAACGACACTGTTATCAATCATTGAAAAATAAAAGAAATTTAGTCCATTTTTAGTTTTTTTGAATACCGCATTTTTATTGGGGTGTTTTCGACATCCGTATGAATAGGTGATACATGTGATTAGTTAGCTTACTAATAAATGTCGCTTTAAGTCTTGGCTAGTCATCGGTGTATAGTGTTCTTGTTGTTCGGCATTTTTGATTAAAGTCACCAGTTTCAAGTTGATCGGTGCAGTTTGTCCCAATTGCTCAGCCAACCGAATCACCTCACCATTAATCCAATCAATTTCAGTATGCTTTCCAGTACTTAAATCATCTTGCATTGAAGAACGCGCTAGAGGGTCTATAGCGAGCATCTTACGACTGATTATTTTAAAAATAACATTGGGTAAATTTAAAATTGAAGGGATCACGCCTGCAGGAACAACCGTCAACTGTGCAGGTTTAATTTTCGCAAGTTTGAGCAATTTCAATGTTTCTTTTTGAGCCATTGCCAAACATTGACGATATGCTCGATTGGACAACTGTTTTTGCAAAGCTTGGCCTGAGAGTGCGTTCACAGCGTTATTCAAATTGAGTAAAATTTTCGCCCATTGCACTGCAAGCATATTGCTAGAAAATTCAATAGGCAGATGTGCATGTTCAAATTGAGTGCTCAACCAAGCTTGCTGTTGAAAACACTTCACATATAAAGCACCTTCCGTCCCTTGATGAAAATGTCCCTCGCCTTGCATCGACACATTGAAAGGCACCATACCTTCCAAAATTTGTAGCTTCGGTAAAACGCTTTTTAAAATTGGAACATTACTTACGCCATTTTGAAAACTAATCAAAATAGTTTGATCTGAAACACCTAATACTTTTAGTTCTTCAGCTACTTGCTCAGTTGCATCCGATTTAACACAAATAAAAATAATATCTAGACCCAATAAGTCTTTTGAATTTAAGGTTAATTTTAATTGTTCTGCAGCGATATAATCTTCTCTACCATGAAAATCCGTAAGCTTTAATCCATTTTTTTGCAGTGTGGCATACATACGCTCTCGGCACAGAAAAAGCACATCAACACCTTGACTGGCTAAACATCCACCCAAATAACAGCCAATCGAACCTGCACCATAAATACCAATTTTCATATTCAATCCATTTTATCGGTTGTTATTCTTAAGTGAATTATAAATGAAAAGACAGATAGGACTTGTCGTTTAAATGACGAATGAGCACTTTCATCCCCCCTTATGTTTAACTTATTTTTTATTTAAAAAGTACATTCGCACAAATCAGCTATTCTAAAAATACATATTTAAAGTGACTCTTTCCAATTCAATGACACCTGATTAATTCATGTCTGACAATAAAAAAACGGTACCGAAGTACCGCTTTTTATAAACACTTATTTATTTAGCAAGGACATTTTTTCATGCCATTTGCTGCACTTGGATAACGTGCATCCACGCAGTAACGGTAGAACGTTTTAGAATCCATTGCTTCTAAATCAGGATGATGTTTTGCCATATGTTCAAGGTAAGTCTGATAATCAGGTACACCAACCATCAAACGAAAGCTTTGTTGTAATCGCTGCCAAATCAGTTGAATGGTTTTAATACCGTTCAGCATCAAAAATTTCTTCGGCTGAGCCAAAACCGTAAACTTAATGATTTTACCTAGTGCAAGTTTTTGGCGAATTTGTTCTTTCAAACTCATTTGCTCTCTCCTGCTGGTACTTCATCTGTATAAATCGCTTCAGCTTCATTTACAGATGGATTTGGATTTGCCAATGCCTTACGAATCACTTTAATCGCAGCGAATAACATTACAAATGCGACGATCATAAAGAAAGCACATAACGCAGCATTAATCTGGTTCGATAATGCTACGGTTTGCATCTCAGCGATGTTTTTCGCAGGTTTTAAAATTTCATTGTTTGCAATTGCTGTATTGAAACGATCGGCTTGAGCCAAGAAACCAATTTTTGGATTTTCGTGGAAAATCTTCTGCCAACCCGCAGTCATGGCAGTAATGAATAAGAAAATGGTTGGGACAATCGTAACCCAAACATATTTTTGCTTCTTCATTTTGAACAGAATTACAGTACCAAGCATCAATGCCATAGCAGCAAGAATCTGGTTACCAATACCAAACAGTGGCCATAAGCTGTTAATACCACCTAATGGATCAACGACACCTTGATACACGAAGAAGCCCCAGCCTGCCACTGCAACCGCAGTACCAATCAAGTTACCCACAAATGATTTTGAGTTTTTCACCGCAGGAACAACGATACCTACCGTATCTTGAACCATAAAACGACATGCACGTGTTCCTGCATCTACTGCCGTTAAGATGAATAAAGCTTCAAATAGAATCGCAAAATGGTACCAGAATGCCATCATTTCACGACTATTGAATACTTCTGTAATGATATGTGCCATACCAATTGCAAAAGTCGGCGCACCACCTGTACGAGAAAGAATCGTACTTTCACCCACTTCTTGAGCAAGTAAAGTGAGCGCTTCAGGTGTAACCACAAAGCCTAAATTACGTACTGCTTCAGAAGCACTCTCAACGGTCGTACCAATCACGGCAGCTGGAGAGTTAATCGCGAAATAAACACCCGGATCAAGAATCGTTGCACAAATCATTGCCATGATTGCAACAAATGATTCCATCAACATACCACCGTAACCAATCACACGAATGTCTTTTTCGTTGTTGACTAACTTTGGTGTTGTTCCAGATGATACTAAAGCATGGAAGCCTGAAATCGCACCACAGGCAATAGTAATGAACAAGAATGGGAACATTGAGCCTGAGAATACAGGACCCGTACCATCCACAAATTGAGTAATCGCCGGCATTTTAAGTTCAGGCATGGCAAAAATAATACCAATCGCTAAACCTGCAATCACACCGATTTTTAAGAATGTTGATAGATAATCACGCGGTGCTAAAAGCAACCAAACGGGTAAAACTGATGCAATGAAACCATAAATGATCAATGCCCAAGTCAGTTGAGTACCTGAAAGTGTAAATAATTGCCCCCAATATGGATGTTGCGCAATATTTTCACCATAGATAATTCCCAGCATCATCAGCACAAAACCAATGATCGATACCTCTGCGATTTTACCTGGACGCAAGTAACGCATGTATACGCCCATGAACAATGCAATCGGAATCGTTGCTGCAATACTGAACACCCCCCAAGGGCTGTTGGTTAATGCTTTCACCACCACCAATGCCAAGACAGCAAGGATAATAATCATTACCCCCAATGCACCAAGCATGACAATAATTCCTGCAAAAGAACCGAGTTCCTGTTTTGCCATCTCACCTAACGATCGACCATCGCGACGCGTTGAAATAAACAATACCAAGAAATCTTGCACTGCTCCTGCCAGCACCACACCCACCAGTAACCATATTGTTCCAGGCAAATAACCCATTTGCGCTGCAAGAATAGGTCCTACTAATGGACCTGCACCTGCAATTGCCGCAAAGTGATGTCCAAAAAGTACGCCTTTGTTGGTTGGTACATAGTCCAAACCATCTGCTAAACGATGCGCTGGTGTCAGTCTTCTTGCATTAAGCTCAAAAACTTTGGTTGCGATAAACAGACTATAAAATCTGTAAGCAATACTGTATACACAGATTGCAGCGAGCACTAACCAGACTGCGTTGACGTGTTCACCACGACTTACAGCCAAAATACCAAATGAAACGGCGCCGAGGATGGCCACCATTAACCAAATTATTTTCGAAGTTATTGTTAACTTCGGTTCTATACGTTCCATATAAATACACCCTCATATTCAATGCATTCAGAAGCTTCAATTTTTTATACTTTTGAGTGACTTCTGTATTCCTTTGCAACTTTACTCTTCTCATTACCCCATTCATCTAAGACTTTGGCATAAAAAAAAGGGATGATTTTCATCACCCCTTCGATAATAGTCTATAAATCAACCATTATGCACGTTCTAAATAGTCACCCGTACGAGTATCTACACGAACGCTTTCTTCTTGCTGAACAAACAATGGAACACGTACAACTGCACCTGTTTCAAGTTTCGCTGGTTTACCACCACCGCCAGAAGTATCACCACGGACACCTGGATCAGTTTCAACGATTTTCAATACAACGAAGTTTGGCGCACTTACTGACAATGGAACACCATTGAACAACATGATTGTGCATTTTTCATTTGAATCATCTTTTAACCATTTTGCAGCATCACCCATTGCTGTTTTATCAGCAGTGATTTGCTCAAAAGTTACTGGATCCATGAAGTTCCAAAGTTCGCCATCGTTGTAAAGGTATTCCATTTCAACATCAACGATATCCGCACCTTCAAGTGTTTCATTCGATTTAAATGTTTTTTCTAATACTTTACCCGTTTTAAGGTTACGTAATTTTACACGGTTGAATGCTTGACCCTTACCAGGTTTTACATATTCATTTTCCATGATTGAACATGGGTTGCCGTCAAGCATTACTTTAAGACCTTGCTTAAAGTCATTTGTAGAATAATTGGCCATGGAAGGCACGCTCCAAACTTACTAACTTAAATCTATTAATGCTAGACTAGCATCATTTTTTACACGTGGCATGATAAACTATTTGTATCAAGAGCAAAACTGGCAATCTCAACTCAGTAACTTAATTACTGATCCATTAGAGTTGCTTGAAGTGCTACAGCTTTCACCCGAGCATTTATTATCAGGTGCAATACTTGCCTCTGAACAGTTTAAATTACGTGTTCCTCGTGCGTTCGTTGAAAAAATGAACTGTGCCGACCCGTTTGATCCACTGCTCTTACAAGTTCTTCCTCATCATTTAGAATTACAAGAACATCCCGATTTTGTTACAGATCCGTTAGATGAAGAAGCTGCCAACCATATCCCTGGGGTTCTACATAAATATTCATCACGTTTTTTACTGACTTTAACCGGTGCATGTGCAGTACATTGCCGTTATTGTTTTAGACGTCACTTCCCCTATCAAGAAAATTTACCGAAATCCGATGACTGGTTGAATATTCAAAACTATCTAATGAATCAAACTGAGATCAATGAAGTCATTTTAAGTGGTGGTGATCCATTGACTTTATCGAATCGCAAATTGGCGCAATGGGTTGAACGACTTGAATCTATCCCTCACATTCAGACCTTAAGAATTCATTCACGTGTACCGATTGTGATTCCAAATCGTATCGATGATGAGCTAATTACCTTATTAAAAAACAGTAGGCTACGTGTTATTCTAGTGGTACACTCAAATCATGCTGCTGAGCTTGATGATTTTACGTGCACGAAACTCAGTTTATTAACTGAGCATAATATTTTGGTTTTAAATCAAGCAGTGCTACTTAAAGGCGTAAATGATTCTGCTAAAACCTTGATTGATTTAAGTTATCGCCTCTTTGAGGCACGTGTAATGCCTTATTACTTACACGTATTAGATAAAGTTAAAGGTGCGCAACATTTTGATTTAGATGCCACACACATCAATCAAATTTATACAGAAGTTTTGGCAAATTTGCCGGGGTATTTAGTTCCGAAACTCGTTCGGGAAATAGCGGGAGAAAAAAATAAAACACCGCTTTTTGGAGTGGTAACATTTTAGAGACTCATTCGATGAATCAATTACAAATTTCTGAAATTTTTCATTTCCCCACAGTTTTATCGAGAGAAAAACTGAGTTTTTCTGATGCCAATGTTGAAGCACTTTCACAATGGGCTTCTTCGCTTTCGATTATGCAATTAGGCGATACTTCAGAATCAGTATTTAAAGCCTTATACGAAATCGCTGAATTAAATTGTGCTGAAACACTCAGATTTGATTTAATCCAGACTTTGCATCCTATTATTGAAAATGTCTTGGTCAGCCTTGAAAAAAATTTTTTGAATCAAGGCTTATTTCACTCAGACCGTAGTAAGCACATTATTGAATTAACCACGCGCTTAAGAACTTATTTTGCTGATATTTATATTGATATTGCACAGCGTTGTGAAAAACAGCTGAAACAACAAACATTTTCTTTATTTAAGTTTACTGCCAAAAAAAATCTGAAAACCGCACGTATTCTTTCAACCTATTATGCGCTTGAGCAATTAGGTTTACTCTTGGTTCAGCAGCAAATGCTGTACAGTTCTGCGCTTTCTAAGCAGTGGTTAATGACGCATACACTATATGACTTAGCCCTTAAAAACCAAGAACTACTGATTAATATCAATCAATTGCAAGGTACCAATTACGCAATTCGCAATATTCAACAAGCCTATGCGCAAGTGTTGTTGCTTGAAATTTTCAATACACATCAGATTCGCCCTTCTGAAATTTATGCGCTGTATCAATGTAGTTTCGATTGGGCACAGATGGTTCAAATTCTACCGAGAGAAACCTCACTATCTCGTTATATTGTTGATCGAAGTAAAGACCATCCGCCTGTCTACAATCGAAAACAGCATGAAAGTTTTAAACCTGACATTTTCATTTCGACACAAAGTTTACTTGAGCACGTGAATCTCACCATTCAAAAAGACAATGAATATTTGTCGAAGAATGAAAAAGTATATTTGAGTGCACCATTGAAGTTTCATGTCCAAAATGTTCTTGGCTCGACCAGTGAACGTCAACATGAACGTTATGAATATTCTGCGCAATTACAAATGTGCTTTAGCTTATTGTCTGCGCACTTTTATTTATCCAAAGCTAAGACTTTCGATGAAACTTTACAGTTGAATAGCAATTATGGTCTGCAATCGGAATCAAATATTCATGCCAAAATTGCCAATTTTCAAGATGTTTCACTCAAGAAACAAGTTCAAGTTTTAGATCGCCAAGCTAAGCAACTGTACCAAAGCCAAGTGTTAGACATCAGTATCAACGGTTATCGCGTGCGCTGGTCTAATAAAGAAGCTCCGCAAAACTTGCGTACAGGTGAATTTATTTTAGTAAATGAAAATTTCCAAAATAAATGGAAAGGTGGTGTGATTCGCTGGATCAAACAATCAGTGAATAAATCTTTTGAATTAGGTTTAGAAATTTTAGCTCAAGACATCTACCCTTGTGCTGTCAAAGTACTCAATGAACGCAGTAGTGCGAATTTCCATCCGTGTATTCTAGTACAAGTTCAAAACCTCAATAAAACTGAAAGTTCTTTGATTTTACCGAATTTGCCATTTTTTAAAGAACAACAAGCAATTTATTTGCGCTTGGGCGATCAAGACATTAAAGTGTATTTAATTAAAACACTTACAATTACACAAAGCTTTGCTCAATTTGATTTTGAACTCCTCAATGATGAGCAACAACCTTTAATTGATCAGTTTATTCAGCAACAATCATTATTATCAAATAATCAGCAAGATGTATGGGAAGCATTAAAGTGAAAAATTTATTGTTATCAAAAAAACTCAAACGTTCAGAAACGCGAATTCTGATCATTGACGATAATCAAATTCGCTTTAATGAGATTGAAAATATTTTTAAAGCTCAAACTCATTCTGTTAAAGCTTTATTGTTAGATGATATTAAAAACTTTGAAAAACAACTGAATCAGCATTGGGATTTGATTGTTTTTGGTCGTGCTTATGATATTCGTATTGAGCAAGCAGTAGCATTAATTCAAGCAACTGCTGAAGTTAATACACCTGTTCTACTCCTTGAACCAGATAACTATTCCAAAGATCAATATCAGTCTTATATTCATAGAGGCATCTACGACGTTGTTAATGCCAATGATCGTGAAGCATTCTATATCTGTGCTGTCCGTGCGCTTTCCTTTAGTCGTGTGTTGCAATCCCAACATTTCTTACTTGCTGATTTAGAAAATGCTAAGCTCCAAAAACAAGAGTCTGTGATTGAGCAAAATAAAGCCATTGCAGTCATTCAAGAAGGCATTCATATTCAAGCCAATGCTGAGTATTTAACGCTGTTCGGCATAGGACATGAAGATGACATAATCGGTATGCCGATACTCGATATCCTTCAGCCTAAAAAGGTAAATGATTTTAAGAGCCGTTTTAAAAAAATATCGCAAGGTCAATTTGACTTCGGTCGTTTTGAAATAGAAACGCTCAATGTAAATGCTCAATCAAGCAATCCTCTTAAACTTGAGTTTTTAGCAGCTCAAGAAGAAGATGCTCTTCAAATTACTATTGAAACAGAAAGCTCAAATCAAATCGTCAGCTCTACACAGACTGAGCCTAGCCAAAGCCAATCCGTGATTCAAAAATTACAACGTTTTGTGAAGAATCAACCCGCCAATGCCAATGCTATCGTGTTATTCAGCTTATCTAGCTGTCCGGACAGTATATTAAGTTCTGATTGGCATACATTTAAAAGTTACTTTGAAAAACTTTCTGATTTTATTAAAGAACAAACCAGTTCGACTGTTTTTAAAATCGAAATGGCACTGTATGCAACTGTTATACAAGCCGAATCTGAAGAAGTTTTGAAATCACGTTTAACTGGATTGTTATCGCTTGAAAAACCTCAATTGGTTGAAATTGGCGATCAAACCTACCAACAAAGCATTCGTTTAGGCTATAGCTTCTTTGATAGTCAGCACTTAGATGAAAGCAATTTTTTCAAGTTAGTCGAAACAGCATATAACACTCGTCTACCTCAGAATACGTTGAGTACAAATATTTGTTTAGATGAGTTAGATACACCGTCTATCGCAGATGTAACTCCTGTTATTGCAAATATCGCAAAACCGACTACCTCACCTAAACTTTCGCTTGAGCCTATGAGCACTCAAGCTGAATCACACAGTTTTGTGGAACCGATTGCATTTAATGAATCACCTGTTTTAAGCCAAATCCAAAAAGCTTTAGATAAAGGTGAAATTTTACTGAAGTATCAACAACTTTATGACAAGCAGGATACTAATTTAAATACTTACGAAGTTACCAGTGGCGTTATTTTTGAAAACAAATGGACTAAGCTAGGCAATCTTGCAGAATTAGATTTAGACCAAGCATTATCAATTAAAGTAGATCGCTGGATTATGGTAGAAGCATGTAAGCAATTACATAACTTTATTACCCAGTACCCTTCTGCCAAATTGATCATCAATTTAAATCGTCACACGCTTTTAAATGATCAACAATTATGTTCTTTGGTTTCTAAACTGATTACGATTGTTGGCAGTCATGAAGAATGCCCTCTCATTTTACAATTCGATGAAGAAGATATTTCTAAAAATATTATTGAAGCGAAAAAATCAATTGAGATGCTGCGCGACCATGGTGCACAGATTTCAATTCGTGGTTTTGGTCATGGACTCTCATCAGAAAGCATTCTTAAGGATATTCCTTTATCATGCGTGAAATTAGATGATCAATTCACTGAAATGCTCGGCAATGAATCTAGCCTGCAAACGGTTCAAGAGAAGTTAGAGCTATTCAAAGAAATTCAAGATATTGAATTCATTTTGCCGAACTTGAACGATATGGGTACATTTGCAAACGCTTGGAATGTCGATGCACGTCTTTTGCAGGGCGATTACTTCCAGAAAAAACTCGATCATTTAACAGACGTACAAGACCAGTAAGGGTCTTGTATTTTCATAATGGCTGAATACCTTTTCTCGAAATAGGTAAAGCCATTATGGATATTCCATTGTAAATACAAAATTTAAGCACAAAAAAACAGGCAATAGCCTGTTTTTTTGATTTTGCAGTATTAACGTTTGATAGAACGTGACATACCAGCAAAACGTTGTTTGAATTTGTCGATACGGCCGCCAGTGTCAACATTCTTCTGTTTACCAGTGTAGAATGGGTGGCAAGCTGAACATACGTCAAGATAAAGAGTTTCTTTACCAAGAGCTGAACGAGTTTCGATTACGTTACCACATGAACAAGTAGCAACTAAAGTTTCGTATTTTGGGTGAATATCGGCGCGCATGCTCGATTCTCCATAAGAGTTAAGAAGGTTTAGCTGTCATCGCAATTGATCACTCTCAAATGAGGAAAGCACATTAATTTGCATTAATGGCAGATCAACACCACAACAGACCATTCTTTTGGCCCACCGAGACGGATGCCGTCAGAGCTAAGCACAACAAGTTGGGACATATTATAGCGGATAAAGATGTATTAATAAATAGATCTTTACCCTACCCGCTACAATCTAAATCTGCGTGCAAACCTTTTAATATAAGTTACGGAATAGTCAAAATTTAATCTTGCTCGCTTTGCTTTGACCAATAATTCGCAATAACACCACAGACCATCAATTGGATTTGATGAAAAATCATAATAGGCAATACAATCATACCAATCGGCTGCCCTATAAAGAGAATTTGCGCCATGGGCACACCACTTGCCAATGTCTTCTTAGATCCGCAGAAAAATATTGTTTTTTGGTCAGTAGCATTAAACCCAAGCCATTTTGGAATATAAAGACTCAATAACATAATCAAGGTCAACAATACTGAACATGCCAGAATCAAGAGCATTAGGGTAGACATACTGATTTGTGACCATAAGCCTGCAACTACAGCACTACTAAAAGCGCCATACACCACCATTAAAATAGAGCCTTGATCAAATACTTTGACGATTTTAGGTCTTTTTTGCATATGTGGAAAAACATAAGGTCTGAGTATCTGTCCCAATATAAAAGGAACTAACAATAACAAGGTAATTTGGATAATAGATGAAGTTGGATCAAAGCTATGACTTGTTTGCCCCAGTATAAAAAAGGCAACCATAATCGGTGTTATAAACATTCCTATAATATTTGAAAATGAAGCACTACATACTGCAGCGGCTACATTACCTCGAGCCACAGAAGTAAAGGCGATTGAAGATTGTACTGTCGATGGTAAAAAACACATGAACAGAAAGCCCCAATACAATTCTTGTCCAAGCATAGGAACTAAAATAGGCCTTGCTAACAATCCAAGTATCGGAAACACAGCAAAGGTAATCGCAAAAACCAAGCCATGAAGTTTCCAATGTGTTAAACCCTGCATTACGGCTTCACGAGATAACTTTGCACCATGCAAAAAAAATAACACAGCAATCGCAGCTGTGGTAATCACACTAAAAATTTCAGCTGCGTGTCCTGAAACAGGTAAAATGCTGGCGAGTATAACCATGACAAATAAAAGTATCGTAAAACGATCAAGTGCCAAAAGCTTCAGCATATCCCTCTTCCTTAATTTTTAATTTTCAAAAAAATGCCCAGCCATCTTAACAGATGCTGGGCGATGCTCTGCATTCATATCAAGTGAATATTTTCATCACGACATGAATACAATTCATTTAAGAGTCTATTTTTTCTTAGTTATTACGTGCGTCTGCATCCTGTTGAATCAACTCAACTTTGTAACCATCTGGATCTTCTACAAACGCAATGACCGTTACACCACCTTTCATTGGACCTGCTTCACGAACGACATTACCACCGCGTGATTTAATCTCTTCACAAGCTTTATAAGCATCATCTACCGCAATGGCGATATGACCATAGCCATTACCAAGCTCATAGCTTGCAGTATCCCAGTTATGCGTTAACTCTAATACAGTATTGTTTTCTTCATCACCATAGCCCACAAAAGCCAAAGTAAAGCGACCCTCTTCATAATCACGTTTACGAAGTAAAGTCATACCGAGTACTTCAGTATAGAATGCCAATGAGCGCTCTAAATTGCCTACACGTAACATGGTATGTAACATACGCATTAAAATCACCTTTTTGCTAAGTTAAGAATTTTTCATCTGATTTAATAATTTACCCACCCAAATCACTAAAAGCAAAATCGGTAGACCCATTAAGAAAGTCATAAAGAAAAATGTTGAATATCCAAAGTTTGTCACGATTGTACCCGAATAACCGCCAATCATTTTCGGTAATAACAACATTAACGAACTAAAAATCGCATATTGCATTGCTGTAAATGAAACACTGGTCAAACTTGATAAGAATGCAATAAACACAGCGCCAGCCAAACCTGATGCCATATTATCAAAGATAATCCCCATCACGAGCCAAACTTTACTGTAAGGAACTATGACCTTCCCTTTTAATTCAACCTCATTCTGACTGTTTAGATCGACTGCTGACAACTCTGACATGCTCATACGAGATTTTGGTTGTACGCCTTGATGATTTATAAAGCTATGCGTTGTATTTAGTGTTTGCTTCTGTTGATTTGAATCTATGGTGGCAATTGCTGTGAGCTGAGTTTGCGTATTAAATTGCGCCCCCGGTATCACTACACTCCAGCTATTTTTATCAATTTTGGCATCCATTGGTTTTTGATCGCCAAACTTAACTTGAAGCTTCTCCAACTTGTCATGTCCAGACAAATTCGAAATCAAACCTCGAACAATAACATCTTTATTGCGCTCATCTTGATAGAGTTGATTGTCACCGCCAATCGCTTGCACATAAATCTGTGAAGGCTCAGATGGATTAAACGTTTGAACGGGAATTGCCAATTTCAGACTTTGATCAAAACCATCAGGTTGCGATTGTACTTGAATCTGATCTACATTCTGGAAGCTTGAAGCAGGTAGTTTTAAAGTCCAATTACCGACTTCATCAGGCTGAACTTTTAGGTTTTGTTGCCCGACGTGTAAATTCACTTCATTCATCGAAGCGCCTGATTTGACTAATCCCACAAAAATCAAATTAGTCGTGCTAGCAATGATTGCACCAACAAACATCATTTTCATAATGTTATAGCGCTGTGCCATTAACCCGCCAAGAAAGCCACCTAAAATCACAAAGAAGATCGCAAAGAACTTGTTAAACCAAGCAATCTCTTCTTTGTCAAAATTCAAATCTAAATAGAATAAGTTTGCGACTACACCTGCCACAATATCTGAAATTCGATAAAAACCGATCAGTAATAAAATAGCAAAGGCGATCTTAACGCCATAGCGTTTAAAGAAATCTAAAATCGGTGAAAGCCACGTTTCAACCACGATTGTTTTATCAATGATTTTCGAGCTAGTGAGACCCAATACCACGAGTACCGCAGCCGCAATACTGCTAACAAAGCGAATGACTTGAGCAACAAAACTTAAAAATGCATCATCAATATCAAAATGCTCAATTACTCCACCGACGTGGATAAAGCTAAATACAAATACTACGGTTGAAACAATAAATACAACAAACAACTGTAAATAATCTTTTGCACCGTAATTATTCTTTTTCGCTTCAACTACTGGCTCATGAATCACCAAAGTCGTGACCAGACCAATGATCATCAATGAAGCCATTAATAAATAAGTCGATTTCCAAGCTTCATAGATATAGTTCCCCATTGCGGTACCCATGGATGCAGCAAAGAGTAATGCCCCCAATTGAGTAATAATGGTCGCTATGCGGTAGCCTGCATTATAGGTTGAAGCTAAAACCGTCTGAATATTGGCATCCTGAGTTAACTCAATACGATAGGCATCCACAATAATGTCTTGTGTCGCTGAGCTAAAACCTAGAAATACGGCGGAAATCGCCATGAAAGTCAAACTTGGAATCGACCAAATATCTCCGCCATGCACACTTGGATCTGTGAATGCCATCATACAGATCGCTATAGTTACTAGAATCTGAGAGACAAACAACCAACTGCGACGCTTACCCATTTTCTGAGTTAAATATGGTAGCGGTAATTTATCAATTAACGGTGCCCAAATAAATTTGAAGGCATACGCCAAAGCAGCCCATGAAAACATGGTAATGGTACTGCGTTGAATCCCTGCCTCACTCAACCAAAACGATAGGGTTGAAAAAATTAGAAAAATCGGAATCCCTGATGAAAAACCCAAAAAGAGCATGATCAAAGCGCGACGATCTAAAAAGGCAGTAAAAGCCGATTTCCATCCGGAAGTTTGTGATGTCATTGCGTTATTATTTTCAGCAAAATTAATTAATGCTATTCAACTCTTTAATGGCAAGGGATTCAATATTTTTTATGCAACCATTGTGCTGATTTTGCATTTTTTTCCTGTAACTTCACTTGATATTTTCGCCTAACCCTGTATACCTTTAATTTTCAATTGTACTTTATAGTTTTGGATTTCACCTGTGACCCAAAGACACGATCAAATTAACTCTAATGCTTTAGCCAACACCACCACACCAACACCAACACCAACAGCAGAAATTGTTAATCCATTTCCCACAGTATTTGAACAAACGGAAATTCAACAAACTTTGAATCAAACAGCGTTAAAACCTGAACAATTGACCCATATACCCAATACTGCAAAAATTCCAGCATCAACCAAAAGAATTAAACCGCTGAACAACTTTTTGGGTCAGGATCGCGCAAAGGCTTCGGTAGAGGCCGGCATTGCCTTGCCTTATTCTGGCTACAATATTTTCGCTGTAGGAACTGCTGGTTTAGGTAAACGCACCATGATTAAGCGTTTACTGCAACAGCATGCCAAAACTATGGCAACACCGAATGATTGGGTGTATGTCAATAATTTTAAATTTGCACGTAATCCGATTGCACTTCAATTCCCTGCCGGACAAGGTGCTAAGTTCCAGACTATGTTGCATCAGACATGGCAGGTGATTTTCAAACAACTTGAACGTCGTTTTAGCGCAGAAACTTATCATAACCGCATTGAAAAAATTCGTGTTGCAACAGGCAATGAACAACAATCCGCTTTAATTGAATTGACCAAAGAAGGTTTAGAGCTTGATCTCAAACTGATTAATCGAGACGATGAACATTGCTTTATTCCGACTCACTATAAAGACGACAAAGTGCAAGAAATGTCTCAAGAAGACATGAATGCTTTATCCACGAAAGAGCGTTCGGAAATTGCAGCAAATATCCGCTACATGGATAAAAAGCTTGAACGCCTAGGTCTGCAAATCGGTGATTTGGAAGATGAAGCACGTGATTTGGTTTCTGAATTGAATCGTGACATTGGTAAACAAGTCATTCTGCCACGTATGGAATTGATCTTAACCAAGTTTCCAAATGTTGATGGTTTAGAGCAATATCTAAAATTCTATGCTGAAGACATGATTGATAATGTTGAAACGGTATTAGAGCAAGAGGAAATCGATTTCTCACCATCTCAGTTCAATCGCGTTCCTGCTCGTTATCAAGCCAATGTCGTAATTAGCAATAAAGCGAACTCTGGTGCGCCTGTTATTTTTGAAGATTTCCCAACGCATTATAATTTATTGGGTCATGTTGAGCAGTTAACCCAAACAGGTACGATCAGTACAGACTTCAGCTTAATTCGCCCAGGTGCATTACACCGTGCCAATGGTGGCTTTTTAATGCTTGAAGCTGAACAGCTTTTAGAACAGCCATATGCATGGCAAGGTTTGAAACGTGCACTAAAATCAGGTCAACTCAAACTCACCTCTTTAGAGCATATGCTGACCTTAACGGGCAGTATTTCGATTGAACCTGCATCTATTCCTTTAGATGTCAAAGTCGTGTTACTTGCAGAACCTGAAATCTATTATGAGATTTTAGAAGTTGAACCAGAGCTCGGTAGCGTCTTTAAAATTCGTGCTGATTTCACTGATACATTACAACGTAATGACGAAAATGAACAAGCTTATATGCATTTGATCGCAGATTATGTTCAGTCCGATAAGCTTTTACCATTTGATCGTTCAGCTTTAGCGGCACTTCTTACGGATTCTAGCCGTCAAGCAGAAGACCAAAGCTCATTGTCATTACATGCTTCAACCTTAGGCGATCTTATCCGTGAATCACATCACCATGCTTTTAAAGCTGGCGATACTATGGTCACTGCCGAGCATATCAATACTGCATTAAAACATCGCCAATATCGCTTGGGTTATCTACGTGAGCTCTATTGGCAGGATTTATCTCGTGGTACACAACTGATTGAAACCCGCGGTCACCGCCTAGGGCAAATCAATGCATTGTCTGTGATCCATTATGCTGATGTTGAATTTGGTTTACCTTCTCGTTTAACTGCATCCGTATATCAAGGTGGCGGTGATATTCTCGATATCGAACGCAGTGTTGAACTCGGTGGATCTCTACATGCTAAAGGCGTGTTATTAATGTCATCTTTCCTAAAAGCACACTTTGGCCGTGAACAAATTCTGCATTTCTCTGCTGCCCTCGCCTTCGAACAAAGTTATGGTCAAGTCGATGGTGATAGTGCAACCGTTGCTGAGCTTTCTGCTTTAATTTCTGCAATCAGCCAGCTTCCAATTGATCAATCATGGGCAATAACAGGCTCGATGAACCAACTCGGTCAAGTTCAGCCAATTGGAGGTGTAAATGCCAAAATTGAAGGTTTCTATGATGCATGTAAACTTCAAGGCTTAACGGGTAAACAAGGCGTCATTATTCCTAAACAAAATATGGATCACCTCATGATTCGTCAGGATGTGATTGATGCCGTTGAAGCAGGTCAGTTCCATATTCATGCCATTACCAATATTGCTCAAGCACTCGAAATTTTGATGGCACGCCCTGTCGGTGAAATGAATAAGAAAGGTCGCTACACCAAAGGATCTATCTTTGCAGCAGTCATGGATCAATTGGAATACTGGCAAGCAATAGAAGACGGTGCCGAAATCGAACAGCCGAAGAAAAAGAAAAAAAAGAAGAAAAAAAATAAAGACAAAAAGTCTGATGCTGAAACAGCTACAAACTCTGAACAAAAATAACGTTAATTCATGTTTAAATAACCATTAAGAATGGTTTAATAATACGCCCTGAACCTTTCAGGGCGTTTTGCTATTTTAGAACTCTAAAAAAATAGTAAATGAGCATAAATCTTTAAGTATTTATTTCTCACTGCAGTTGAAATCATTTTTAAAAATTAAATAAAACTTAGCCCTAAATTGAACACTAGAACCCAATAAGAATAATGGTACACCATGAACAATTTAAATCATTTGATCAATGAAGCGATTGATCACGAACAAATTAATCATACTGATGAAGCTTTACTCATTAATCTTAAGCAATACTTTGAGCACGATGCTGAATTTTATCAGCACTATCATCATGGTAATTATCAAATTTTAGATGCTCATGATATACAAGCTTTTTTTACTTCAGGACTCAAATACGTCCAATATAATAAGCACCATTTACAAGCCAATGATGTCCATAAATTAAATATCACCACGCTTTATAAAGTGTTTATGATTTTAGAAGCCAATAAACGTCTGCATCAACTCAATCAACAACAGCAACACATGCTGAACAAGTTAAATTACTTTTTTGACTGGGATGAATCACGACTTAAAACGATTGCTCAAGTCACCAAGCCTCGTATATACAAACTGATTAAACCTATTGCCCTATTGCTTATTCCGGTATTTCTTATCTGGCAATCCACATGGGAACAGCCGACGATTTATCATGCTGCAGGACTATTTATTTTTGGTTTAATCATCCTTTGTTTGCTTGGACTGGTTTATGCACAACATCGTTATATCAAAAGTATTCCTGCTGAATACAAGTTCTATTCACCTGAAACGGTGATGCAACTTTTTGATCATAAAATTAGTGGTGACAGTCCAAATCGAATTAAAGAAGAGTTGGCTGGGTTTTCTCAATGATCTAAATGAATTGCTACTGCTTTGATTAGACAATTTGATTCATTACCGAATCAATGACATATCAAGTGATTCAACCCATTGATGATTAAAATGAGAGATATAAAAAAAGCACCTATTCAGGTGCTTTCATTTTAGCGCTGAATTAAGCTTCAGGCGCTGCGCTGTATTGTTCAATAAGCGTTTTTAATTCGCCTGTTTGGAACATTTCAAGCATGATATCGCTACCACCAATCAGCTCACCATTGATCCACAATTGTGGGAATGTAGGCCAATTTGCAATTTGTGGTAATGTTGCACGAATATCTTGGTTTTCCAAAATATTTACATAAGCAAATGGACGACCAATTTGGCTCAACGCTTCAACTGCACGTGCAGAAAAACCACATTGTGGGAATTGTGGTGTGCCTTTCATATAAAGAAGCACTGCATGTTTAGCAATTTGATCGCGAATTAACGCTTCTGTGTCACGCACTTGTTCAGTCATTGATTAAATCCTCAACTTATCTGCGTGCATTATACCTAAATCCGCCCTAAAGAGTATGTCTTGCACATTTTTTCCAGTTAAATTTACATTTGGGCTTTTAATCTGAAGCAGATTTTGATTAGATTAACTTTTCCTTCATTTCACAGATAAGAGTTTGTCATGAACAATATCACTCTCGCGCCAATACAACCTGATCAACCTTCTCATTTGATGCCTGTATTCAGCCGTCAACCGATCAGCTTTGTTCGCGGTCGAGGTTCTTATCTGTATACAGAAGATGGTTCAGAATATCTTGATGCATTAACAGGTATTGCGGTATGTGGTCTAGGTCATGCCCACCCTGTTTTAGCTGAAGCGATTGCAGAACAAGCTGCAACGTTAATTCACACCAGCAACATTTATGAAGTGCCTTGGCAGACTGCTGCTGCTCAAAAGCTTGCAGAAGTTTCAGGCATGGAAGAAATTTTCTTCTCAAACAGTGGTGCAGAATCCAATGAAGGTGCAATTAAAATTGCACGTAAATATGGACACATGCAGGGATTAAGCCATCCAAAAATTATTGTTGCGGATCATTCATTCCATGGTCGTACCATGGCGACCCTTTCAGCAACAGGTAACAAAAAAGTTCAAGAAGGTTTTGGTCCATTGGTTGAAGGCTTCATTCGTGTGCCTTTTGGTGATATCGACGCGATTGAAGAAGCGGCTATTCATCATCCAGATATCGTGGCGATCTTAGTTGAACCGATCCAAGGTGAAGGCGGTGTAAATACTGCACCTCAAGGCTTCAGCTATTTAGAAGAAATTCGTCAAATTTGTAATCAGCATAACTGGTTAATGATGTTAGACGAAGTTCAAACAGGTAATGGTCGTACAGGTAAATACTTTGCTTACCAACACACCAATATCATTCCAGATGTGATGACGACAGCTAAAGGTTTAGGCAATGGCTTCCCGATTGGCGCTGTGATGACTCAAGGTAAAGGTGTAGGTATCTTAACCGCAGGCAACCATGGTTCTACCTATAGCGGTACAGCATTGGGTTCGCGTGTGGTCTATACCATTATTGATTTGATGCAAAAAGAAAATATCGTCGCGAATGCTGCTGAAATTGGTCAGTATTTAGTTGATAGTTTACGTACGCAACTTCAAGAACAAAATGTAGTTGTTCGTGGTTTTGGTATGATGATTGGTATTGAATTACCAAAAGCATGTGGTGAATTGGTAGATATCGCTCGCACTGAACACAACTTAATTATCAATGTGACTGCTGGTAACGTGGTTCGTTTACTTCCAGCGTTGAATATGACGCATGAACAAGCGGATGATTTATTAAAACGCTTAGTGCCTGCGATTAAAAACTTTTTAGGTTAATTACTTAGATTGTTTATATAAAACTTGAAGTTATAAAAAAGCCGCATCATGCGGCTTTTTTATGAGCTGAATATCAATATGATTGCAACTCAGCGATTCAAGTAGGTCTACTACTGATCAAGATGCTTCTTGAAAAATACGACCACCAGGCAATTGTCCAAAATACTGTTTTAAAGCATCTAAACAACGATGGATTTTCATTGGTTGCTGTTCACGCTTCAAAGTCATTGCATTCAACGTATAGGTTGGCAATTTCCATTCAGGTAAAACTTCAACCAAAGTACCGTTAACTAATTCTTTTTGAACATCAAGATAAAGTAAACGCGCAATACCATGACCACTTTGACAAAGTGATTTAGCCACGAAAACATTGTTGGTTTGCAAACGATGTTTCATTTCTAAATTTACAGTTTCACCTGTAGAGCCATGTTCAAAACTAAAGTTTTGATAGTTCTTCATGATATTAATCGGAATTAAATCATGATTAACCAAATCTTCTGGTCTTGAGATTGGTAAGTTTTGATTCAAATAGCTTGGTGAAGCCACGAGAACCTGATCTACACGCGCCAATGGTGTAATCAATAAATTGTTTGATTCTTCAAGTTTTGAACACATACGAATCGCAATATCAATTCTTTCTTGAATCAAATCAATAAATTGATTTTCAGCTTCAAAATGAACCGTCAGTCCACGATGTGCCGAAACCCAATGGGACAATGCTGGAACCAAGTGCGTTGCACCCAATTCTGGCGTTGTCGCGATGCGTAGGTCCCCAACCAAATCATCACGTAATTCATTAATTCTAATCTTGCCACGCTCAGCAGCTGCAAGCATTTCTTGGCAACTGTAAAAAAAAGCTTGGCCTGCTTCCGTTAAACTTAATTTTCTTGTAGAACGATGTAGAAGTGTGACTTCCATTTCTTGTTCTAGGGATCGTATTTGCTGACTTACAGCACTTGTAGTAATACCTAAATCACGAGCGGCACCACTAAACGAGCTTTTTTCAACAACACATGCAAATACACCCATTGATCGAAGTTGATCTAACATAAATTTCCCTCTGAAATTATGAGATGCTTCACCTTTTTAGGTGAAAGCAACTCATTGTATTATACGAAGAATTTTTAAGTTTGCATCAACTATCTTAATTGATTGGTAAAATATTTGCAGGATTGATTGGCTTACCATCTAAACGAATCTGGAATTCAAGCATAGTACGGTTTGTACCACTTGAACCCATTTCTGCAATCTGTTGACCTGCAGTAACGTTTTGACCGCTCTTCACTAACATTTTACTGTTATGAGCATATGCAGAAATATAGCCATCTATATGTTTTACAAGCACTAAATTACCATACTCTTTTAAACCATCCGCGGCATAAACCACTTGACCATTGGCTGCTGCCATCACCGGATCACCCACGTTACCGCCAAAGCGGATACCCTTCACATTGGCTGCATTGTTAAAGTTTTCTAATACAGCGCCATTCGATGGTTTGACCCATCTTAAAGTTGAAGTATTTACAGCTGAATTCGCTGGAACAGTTGGAGTCACTGTACGCATTGTTGTTGGAGCGGTCACAGGTACTGGTGCAGTCTGTGTGGTCGGCAGTTGAATATTTTGACGCTTAATTTGTGAATCTTGTGTCGCCAAAGGTTTCACCGCAGTAGTACGGTTACGATTACCATTTTGTTTTAAACGCAGTGATTGCTTCACATAGATACGATATGGCGGGGCAATATCGTTCATTTCAGCCACACTGATGTAACTCAAACCATAACGATTTGCGATGCCACTTAAGGTGTCGCCTGAGCGAACTGTATAAAAATCTGGAGCTTTTGCATAACGTGCAGAATTGTTAATTTGTGGCTTAGATGCACAGCCCGTAATCGCAAATACAGAAACAACTGCAAGGGATGCAAACAGCGTTTTAAATGTAAGCTTATGGGTTAAAACATTCTGTCGTCGGGCCAAAAGCATGATTTCCTCTCTACAATCTAAAATTTAAAAACTTGAATTTGCCTAAGATTAGCAAAATTAATACGAGTTTCGCTGATTAACTTTGCTTTTTCACAAACTTATAACATTCTCTCGACATCAGCGCTATTTTCAGAGATTTGATCTTTCAATGTTTCCAAAATACTGTAGTTGGTTGCGTCGATTTGAATCGGGGTGATACTGACGTAACCATTTGCCAGTGCAAAGAAATCCGATTGGATATCGATTAAACTCTTTTTAGGATCAACCACAGATTCACCGGTTAATCCAATCCAAAACACTTGACGACCTCTTGCATCAACCTGAGTGGTGATTGGTTTGTTTTGTAAACGTTGCCCTTGATAGGTAATTTGAGCACCCTGAATATATTCAATATCTGGAATATTAATATTGAAAATATGACGCGGTGGCAAAATCGGTAATCCTTTGGCAATAAAGTCATGTACCCACTCTGCCGCACGTGCATAGTGCATGGGATGTTCATAAGAACGAACTTCTGAACCTGCTAAAGAGACTGCAATTGCAGGCTGTTTCATTAAACGCCCCTCAAAAGCCGCGCCGACCGTTCCCGAATAAAGAACGTCATCACCTAAATTCGCACCGCTATTGATTCCACTCACCACAAGATCAAACTCAAAATCGAACATGCCGTTCATGGATAGATACACACAATCAGCAGGTGTACCATTCACCGACCAAATATCCTCTGCAATTTGAATCGGACGTAATGGTCGATCTAAAGTTAAGGCACTTGAATAACCACTCCGCTCGCCTTCTGGTGCAACAATTACAACTCTTCCCAACTTTTTTAAAGCATGGGCTAAGGCTTGAATCCCCGGTGCAAATACACCATCATCATTTGAAATTAAAATATTCACAGCGTGCAACCTAAAGTTTGACTCGTCAGGTAGATTATATGATTGGAAAATATTCAACAACTCTATATATTTAGCTCACTTTAAAACAATATACCAAAGGGTAAAAAGTGTTAAATCGTTCACTGACTCGTGTTGTCTGCATAACAACGCTCACATTTTTAAGCAGCACTTTAGTACAAGCAAATTTGATTTCTAAGGCAGAACTGGACTTAGTTGTAAAAGAAGACATTGCAGCGGCTCAAGTTCTTAACGAAATTTGTCCTGCTTTAATTACAGATGCAACTAAAATCAAGCAACAAGTGGATAGCTTTACAGCAGAAAGCTTGAACCATCTTTCTCAGGCTAATCTGAGTTTTGAACAGCTCAAAGCTGATCCCGAATATCAAAATGCATTTAAAGAAGCATTAGCTGAAAACAACGAATACTCTCAAGAAGAAAAACAACAAGGTTGTAACGAACTGATTAACTCAGCAGAATAAGCTCAACCTAATAAGCTTAATATAACGCCTTGATGATTCTTATTGCTCCCTATTGAGTATTCATCAAGGCGAATATCATGATAAATCACCTCATAAAATCTACAGCTTCTATACATTTTCTCTGTTTTTTCATCATCAAAAGTGTTTATCCTATACAAATCATTTAGTTATAAATTTTGAGTATCCAATGCACAATAAAATTGTAAAATTCTTTTCATTTAGTCTACTTTCAGCATCTTTAGCATTCAGCGCAACAGCATTTGCTGAAAAGAAAACTGAAGCTTCTGCTGAAAACATTGATGTGACTCAAACCACTATTACTAAAGATGAGCTCGCAGCCATCTATGTATTGTCAGAAATTTGCCCATCTTTAATTCAAACCGATGCGAAATTTGATGCAGGCTATGCACGATTATTAAAAGACTATTTACCACAAGAAAAATCGCCTATTACCGCGATTAAAACCACCGTTCAACAGCCAAGTTTTAAAGATGCATTAACGCAAGCTCGCGCTGATGTAAAAAGTGCTGGCGATAAAGTAAATACTCAAGTCTGCAATGATGTGAAAGATTACTAATCTTTAGTCGTATCAAGCATGAATTAGTTACAATTCGACTGAAAATAGCCGACTCTCCCCGTAGCAGTCGGCTTTGCTTTGTCCTAGAATGCAAGGCTGATTTTGCCGTTCACATAAGATTGGAACTACTTAGAATGACCCGAAAAAGCGCCATTGCTGCATTATTACTATTACCATCATTTTCTTATGCAGCAACTGTTTTATCTACTCCCCCAGAACTTAATAATAAATCATACGTTTTGATGGATTATGAAACAGGGCAAATCCTTGCTAGTAAAAATGAAAATGAGAAACTTGCTCCAGCGTCAATGACCAAAATGATGACCAGTTTCATCATCGAACAAAAATTATTGAATGGTCAGTTGACTGAAAACGAAAAAGTTCGCATGAACGAATCTGCATGGTGTCGTGGTAGTAGCACAGAATCATGTATGTATGTTCCCTTGAATGGAACTGCAACAGTTTTAGAAATGCTACGTGGCATTATCGTTCAATCTGGTAATGATGCATCTAAAGCGATGGCTGAGCACATTTCAGGCAATGAAGGTACATTTGCCCATGAAATGAATAAAGAAGCAAAACGTATCGGCATGACCAATACTAGCTTTGTGAACTCAACAGGTATGCCTGCTGAAGGTCATTTTTCAACTGCGAAAGATATGGCAACACTTGCGCAACATATCATTCATGACAGTTCTAAATACTACCCAATTTATTCTGAAAAAGAATTTAGCTTTAACGGTATTAAGCAAGGTAACCGTAATGCCCTGCTTTATACTGACCCAAGTGTTGATGGCTTAAAAACAGGTCATACTGAAGAAGCAGGTTATTGCTTAACGACTTCTTCTAAACGTGGTCCAATGCGTTTGATTTCCGTGATTTTTGGTGCGCCTTCTATGCAAGAACGTGCTTCACAAACACGTGAAATCTTAGCCTGGGGCTATGCAAACTTTGAAACTGTAAATGTTCAGCCTGCAAATCAAGAAATTGCAAAATCAAAAGTTTGGTTTGGTACTGAAAATGAAGCGAGTATTGGTCTTGCTGAAAAATTCAATGTAACTATGCCTAAAGGTCAAGCGAATGCGATTAAAACACAAATTTCGGTTCAACCGAATTTGAATGCGCCGCTTCAAAAGGGTCAAGTTGTGGGTAAACTCACTGCAACTTTAGATGGTAAAGTGATTGCTGACAAACCTTTGGTTGCACTACAAGCAGTTGAAGAAGCGGGTTTCTTCTCTCGCATGATTGATCATGTTAAACAGTTCTTTAGCAATTTATTCTAATCCGCTTATTTCAACTTAAGCATGTATTAGACTTAAGCATTCATATCTCGGTATGAGTGCTTTTTTATTTTATACTGTATTTAAAATTATGGATTTTTCAGCATGAGCCAAAACATTCGCCCTTATCTTGACACTTTTCCGCAGACTGATGATTCGAATTATATCGACCCGATGTCCGTGGTAATTGGCGATGTGCTTTTGGGTGAAAATGTTTCCGTTTGGCCGTTTGCTGTGATTCGTGGTGATGTGAATCATATTCGTATTGGTAAAAACTCGAATGTGCAAGATCATTCGATGTTGCATGTGAGTCATAAGAAAGCTGATAAACCTGAGGGTTCACCACTGATTATCGGTGAATATGTGACTGTTGGTCATCATGTGAAATTGCATGGTTGCACGATTGGTAATCGTGTCCTGATTGGGATTGGTACGATTATTTTAGATGATGTGATTGTTGAAGATGATGTGATGATCGGTGCAGGTTCTCTTGTTCCACCAAACAAACATCTTGAAAGTGGTTATTTGTATGTAGGTAGTCCTGTAAAACAAGTGCGTAAACTCACTGAGAAAGAATTGGCTTTCCTGCCTTACTCTGCTCAAAACTATGTGAAAGTTTCGCGGAACTACAAATGAAATTTCATTACGCATAACACCCATTATGTTAAATGAAGCAGGAAATGATTTATGAAAGAACTCTTATATATAAATCATAACTTTATCGAATAATGAAAATCTTAAGTATACTTATAGTCTTTTTATTGATTCTTCCTTTTCCACGCTTATCTATCAAACAATTTTCAACTGAACTGAATAGAAATTTTTCACAGACATTCTCGTCTTAAACAACTCCTCTTTCCTCATATTCCCCAAAAAAATTTATACAACATGCATCTTTATATATGACTCTTTTCTCTAACTTCTAGACTATTCATGTCAACTTCGCTCCTCACAGGACACAATCCCAATCTTTTCTAAGTGCTTCTAAAATGACTAAACTAGAAATAATCACATTTTTCTCAAATTTAATGATGATAAATGAAGTCAAGGTCATTGAAATCAGTGACTTAAAAATATAAAGTTTAAGTCCTCAATTAAAATAAAAACCTTAGGCTTGGCTTCATTATGAAATACGAAACACATCAATCGTTTGACACACAAATTGATGACATTATGAGATTTCTTTTCATTTACAAATGCTCCAAAACCAAACAGCAGCAATATGAACAAATCGTTAAAACTTTCTTAGATCTAGATATCGCCTCCACCTACTTTCTATTTGATCTGATCCAAGAACGCTTACCACGACGCGCAAAATTAATGTTCGCAGGTGAAGATTACCAAGGTAAAAAAGACACCATTTTAGAAGTCATGCAACATCATCTGACTCATAAATAATATGCGGGACTCGGTTTACCTAACAACAAAGACAATCTTAAATAGATGAAAGCCTATTTAAACAATCTCAAATAAGCTCATTTATGTTTAATTTATGTTTAATCTATATATTCTAAGGGATTTGTTTCTTGATTCGCTCCCAACAAATCATCGATGTATAGAATCCCACAGAATATTGTCACTATCACTACAAACACAATTATCGGCTTCATCATTGATCTCATTCATTTTTTTATGAGAGCATTCAAACAAAAAGCATATATCTAGTAAAATGATTTGTTATGATACCCACTATCTTAAAATGAGATAGCTTAATGCAAATTAAATCCATCGAAATCTTTATCGAAGTGGTTAAAACGGGGAGTTTTTCAGAAGCAGCTCGTCAACTCAATACTGTTCAATCCAATATCACCAATCATATTAAAAAGTTAGAAGATCAGCTGAAAGTTCAATTATTGCAAAGAAACTCACCTGTAGTCCCAACGCGTGCAGGTCAACAACTTTTGCAATATGCAGAACAGATGATCAATATCAAAAATGAGATCTTAACGGCGTTTGGTCATACTCAAGCGAATAATTTTTCTCCATTGAAAATAGGCAGTATGGAGACAACAGCAGCAACACGCCTTCCTTCATTTTTGAACTATTTACAAAATCTACAGCCTGATTTGCCTTTTCAGCTCTATACCGATGCAAGTCGACACTTGATTGATCGCATCGAACAACATGAACTCGACTGTGCTTTTATTGCGAATCAAGCCCCTATTCCAGATTTATATAATCGACTGATCTGGACAGAGCATTTGGTTTTAGTCACTGGATTGAATCAGCCCAATGAACTCTGCTCTTCTTGGCTACGTAAACAAAATTTTATTTCATTTAAACAAGGTTGTACTTATCGAAAATCAATTGATCTACTTATTAGTGAATTAAAGCTCCCTGCTGTTAAAATCACTGAAATGGGAAGTATAGATGCCATAATGAGTTGTGTTAGTCTAAATATGGGAGTTGCCCTATTGCCCTTAAGTTATCTACAGCAATCCTCCAACATTGATAAAGTCCAATTAATCAAGATTCCACCTCATCTATCTGAAATAAACACCTATTTAATTGCGCGTGCTGAAGATGAATGGAATACCAATACCCATCTATTTCAGCAAGCTATTTCAAGCTACTTAGACAGCTAATGTTTATATCTTTAATTTGAAAAGTTAAGAATCTAAGAATTAAATAAATACCTGTATTCATGGCTATTCATAGATATATTGAATGTACTTATAAAATGAATCCACACCTTAGCAATCACTTTAAAAATCGCTCACTTTAAAATTCGCTATGGATTCATTTTGACGTTTTAAAACTCTGATCAGAACCGAGCATTTCCAAGTTTTAAATACAGCTGAAGTTAAACTTTTTGCCTAAAAAATTTTTCACGATATTCGTCTTGGAGTTGTTCAGTTTGCATCTGTTTAGGATCACATTCCTTTTCCCGTGTATCTAGCATGTTGACAAAATTTTTGGTCAATATGCCCATACAATTTACGCCACAACAATCAATCTCATTTCAGATAATTGTCGGACCAATAAGGATTTCTTGATCTGCAATTAAAAGGGCTATCCTTAGCATTTTAGAATGGTCATAGAACCATTTCTGGTCGATATAATATTTAAGTAAATACTTTATTTAGGTGATCTTTATAGGTGCTTAGATAGTAGGGAACATCCGTATTTTTGATGACATCATTAATCATAAATGTCTCCAATGCGTGCATACCTAAAAACTGATTTGCTTTGTGAAATGAGAAATAAACTCCATCCACACCCACACCCTCAAAGAATTCGTTCGGTTGATTAAATGCTTGAATAGGTGCATTCCATGTTAATGAAAGCATATATTTTTTATTGTGGCTTAACCCTGCTGAGCCATATTGCTTAGATAAATCCTTGCGCGTACGACCATCACTTTCATATAGCTTTCCATGACCAGCACTAAACACCTCATCAATATATTTTTTAAAAATCCAAGGTAAACCCATCCACCAGCCAGGCATCTGATAAATAATTACATCCGCCCAAAGATATTTTTCTACCTCCTCTTCAATATCATAACCATGTTCAACATGAGTGACTCTAACGTTATCACCATTTTTTTCGAGAAAATTTTGGGCAAAGTCAGTCAAAGTGGTGTTCAGTTGTGCTTTAGAGATCAATCCAAACTCAGCAGCACCATTGATAATCAGAATATTCTTCATCATCAGCCATTCTCAATTAAATCAGCTTCTTTAATGATTTGTTTAGTCACATTTCATGCACATTAAATGCAAGAAAATAACCGATTCAATCTTTAACAAAAATCATAAAGAAGCTAATGGTTAACGTTCAAATTTAGTTTGCGAAAGGATAGTCGATATAACCGTGCTCACCACCTGCATAGAAAGTGTCAGGATTAGGCTGTGTTAAAGCCTGTCCATCCTTTAAACGCTCGACAATATCTGGATTTGAAATTGCCATGGTTGCGATAGGGAAAATATCGGCTATATTATTTTCTAAGTCTTTTTCAATGCTTTGAATATCACGTCCAGCTTTAACAAGTAACAGTGGCGTATTTTTTAAAATGGATCTGATTTCTGCTAAGAACTCATCATCACCAAAATAGAATAAATGCACATAAGCTAAAGATAATTTTTCAAGTTCCGTGATCAAATAACGATAAACATCTTTCCAATCTTCATCTTCATGCATCCCCAAGAAGTTCATATTTGGGGATAAACGAATTCCGGTTTTATCAGCACCGATCTGTTGAGCAATTTTTTGCGCCACTTCTAAATGCATTCTTGCTCTATTTTCAATACAACCTCCATATGCATCTGTACGTTGATTCGAGTTTTTATTCAGGAATTGCCACAATAAATAGCCATTAGCTCCATGAATTTCCACACCATCTGCACCTGCATCTATTGCATTTTGAGCAGCTTGAACAAATTCATTTTGTACATGAACAATTTCTGCTGTTTCCAAAGCACGTGGAACTGGTGCATCTTGAGCACCTTCAGCTGTAAAGATCTGTTGAGGGGTTGCAATCGCTGATGGCGCAACAGGAAGCTCACCATCTGTAATAGAAGGATGAGATACGCGGCCCGCATGCATAAGCTGTATAAAAAGGTGTGTATTTTTTGCATGAACCGCTTCAACCACTTTTTTCCATCCCTCAATATGTTCTGGGGCGTAAATACCGGGGCTACCCACATAGCCTTGACCCACTTTAGACGGTTGGGTTCCCTCTGAAATCAATAAGCCTAAAGATGAGCGTTGGTGATAGTATTCGACAGCCAAATCAGAAGGTGTACCATCTGGCAGCGCACGTAATCGTGTCATTGGGGCTAAGGCTAAACGATGCTTAAGCTTTATCGAGCCGATCGAGATTTCATACCAAATATGATTCATTACTCACCTCATTTTTATACTGATTATTTAGTTTTTGACTGTTATTAAAAAATCGTACAGTTTGTTAACAACAGTGACTAGGTATACAATAGTAACCAATAAAAATATTTTCAAGACGGCACTTTTATGTCACAAAGTTACTTCGAGGAAACCACACCACCTGTAGAGAGCGAATGCGCTACAGTCTCATCCATCTTAGCGAGAGTTGGTGATAAATGGTCAGTGCAAACTATCGTATTGTTAGATAAAGAAAAAAAACGCTTTTCTGAACTAAAAAGAGGCATTCCAAACATCTCACAAAAGATGCTGACCTCTACTTTACGTAGCCTTGAAAGAGACGGATTAGTAAAAAGAACCGTTTATCCAACAGTTCCAGTGAAAGTCGAATATGAGTTAACAGATTTAGGGTATTCCCTGTGGGGAGTTGTAGATGCACTGGGACAATGGTCAATAAACAATGTGGGTAAAATAATTGAAGCACGCAAAAAATTTGATCTATCAAATCAAGAACATTGACTTCAATTGAATAAATTGGATGCTAAAGATATGTATCCCCCTATTATTTTGAATAAAAGGAGATAACTGACATTCGTTGAATGAATTAAATTTTGAGTGTCTATTTAAGCAGCGCTTATAGAAATCATCTCAATAAAGAAATCCCCTTTCTACATAGCCACACACTGTAAAATTTTATACAATAGTGCATCCCTTCCCATGGTGCATTTCTATGACTGCTTGGACTGCTCATGTCACCGTCGCAACTGTTGTTGAAAAAGACGGAAAATTCCTCTTTGTCGAAGAACATACAGAAGGTGTGATGCATACTGTTTTTAATCAACCTGCTGGACATGTTGAAGTGGGTGAAACGATTATTGAAGCAGCCATTCGTGAAACCATGGAAGAAACAGGTTATGAGGTTGAAGTTCAATCTTTGCTTGGTATATATACTTATACGCCACCGATGTTTCCTGATCGTACCTATTACAGATTCTGTTTCTTAGCCAAAGAGATTAAGCATCATGTCGATGCTCAGCTTGATACAGATATCATTGGTGCTGTTTGGATGACACTCGATGAACTTGAAATGTCTGCACGTGCTCGTAGTCCACTGGTGATCAAAGCCGTGAAAGACGCAATATCTGGTCAAAAATATCCTTTATCGCTCATTTATGAGCACCAAAATTCTCCTTTAATTTCAAATTTGGATGCTTAATCCTATGCAACAACGTGTCATCGTCGGTATGTCTGGTGGAGTAGATTCATCTGTTTCGGCTGCACTGCTTCTTCAACAAGGATATCAAGTTGAAGGGCTTTTCATGAAAAACTGGGAAGAAGATGACGGTACAGAATACTGCACAGCAATGGAAGATCTTGCTGATGCTCAAGCCGTTTGCGATAAGATTGGTATTAAACTCCATACTGCAAACTTTGCTATGGAATATTGGGATCGTGTATTTGAACATTTCCTTGCAGAATATGCAGCAGGTCGCACGCCAAATCCAGATATTTTATGCAATAAAGAAATTAAATTCCGCGCATTCTTAGATCATGCGATCAACTTGGGCGCGGACTTCATTGCAACGGGTCACTATTGCCGTCGTGGTGAAACTTTAAAAAATTCACGTGGTGAGGAATATGCACCTTTGCTTCGTGGTGTAGACCAAAACAAAGACCAAACCTATTTCTTACATGCTGTTCATGGTCGTGAAATTAATAAGACCTTGTTCCCTGTTGGTGAAATTGAAAAGCCAGAAGTTCGTCGTATTGCGGAAGAACTTGGACTTGCAACAGCCAAGAAAAAAGACTCTACTGGCATCTGTTTTATCGGTGAACGTCGCTTTAATGACTTTTTAAAACAATATCTTCCAGCACAACCCGGAAAAATTGTCTTAGAAAATGGTAAAGAGGTTGGTGATCATCACGGCTTAATGTACTATACGCTCGGTCAACGTGGTGGCATCGGTATTGGTGGCATGAAAGGCGTCGCAGAGGGTGCGTGGTTCGTTCTTCATAAAGATATCGAAGGTAATCGTTTGGTCGTTGGTCAAGGACACGAACATCCTCTCATGCAAAGTACGACTTTGTGGAGTGAAGCGATTGATTGGGTTGCAGGCGAACAAGCGATTCCTGAAACAGGTTTCCGCTGTACTGCCAAAACTCGCTATCGTCAAACCGACCAAGCGTGTGTGATTTTCAATGATGCAAGCATGCCAAATGGTGTCCGTGTTGAATTTGATGAACCACAACGTGCTGTAACCCCAGGACAAAGCGTTGTATTTTACGCAGATGAAGTTTGTTTAGGTGGTGGTGTGATTCATCATACCAATGCACCAAAACCTGATTTTATTTAAGGAATTTCTGGCATGACAGAGTTACCGTTTCAACAGCCTCAAACTCTGAATGTTCGTCAAAATAGAGCGTTGGCTTTGGCAGCTGTGTTTCAATCGACACAGCTCACCCATATGACCGCCCTTTCAGGACGACAGAGCATCGGTGAAAACGGTAACTTCTATTTGGAACAATTGATTAAGGCGAGTCTGAATATTCGACCTCAATCCAATCAAAACTGTCAGACCTTAGATTTTTTCAACCAGCTTGCCGATATTTCCCTCGGACTTAAAACATTAGAAAGTAGCATTACCCAACCTTTTACCTCTTCTCCAAAATCTCGAATTCCCAAATTTGCCAATGCCAAACTGCCAATGTCCTATGCTATGGCCTTGTTGCATTTAGAAAAGAAAGTCTATAGCAATCCAAAATTCGTTGAAATTATTGAAAAATCACAACAAAAAATATTAAAACAACTCTCTTTCTTCGATAACAATTATCTGCATCCAAGTATCATTGCCAATCTTGCTCAAACTTATGTCGAAACAGCGGGTTCGATTAATCCGCGGATTATGGTCAAAGGCAGCGCTGAAGCTTTTAAAGATACAGCACATACCAATCGCATTCGCGCCTCCCTATTTACAGGTTTACAAATGGCGCATTTATGGCGTCAGTCGGGTGGAAGTTCATGGTCAATGATCTTCACCAAACGTAAGCTTTTAAAAGATATTCAAGATCTGGCTCGTTTACAGTTTCAGGTGGTTTAACTGATGCTGTACGAGCTTACTGTTTTTCGTTTAATTCCAATGTCTAAGGAATCGTTATGAACGCTTTAACTGCACTTTCTCCACTTGATGGACGTTACGCGAGCAAATGTGATGCTCTTCGTCCTTTCTTATCTGAGTTCGGTTTAATCCATGCTCGTGTGACTGTAGAAGTACGCTGGTTACAAGCCCTTGCGAATCGTCCAGAAATCACAGAAGTGCCTGCTTTTTCGAACGAAACCAATGCAGCTTTAGATGCGATTGTTGCTGATTTTTCTGAAGATGATGCAAACCGCATTAAAGAAATTGAACGCACTACGAACCATGACGTGAAAGCAGTTGAATATTTCCTTAAAGAAAAAATTGCGCACATTGATGAATTAAAAAATGCAGGTGAATTCATTCACTTTGCATGTACTTCTGAAGACATCAACAACTTGTCACATGCTTTAATGCTAAAAAGCGGTCGTGAAGTGTTAGTGACTGCAATGCAACAAATCATTGACTCAATCGTTGCACTTTCTGAAAAACATGCAGAACAACCAATGTTGTCTCGTACACATGGTCAAACTGCGAGCCCAACGACTTTGGGTAAAGAAATGGCAAACGTGGCTTATCGTTTAGCGCGTCAAATCAAACAATTCCAAAATGTTGAATTGTTAGGCAAGATCAATGGTGCAGTAGGTAACTACAACGCGCATTACTCTGCTTATCCAGAAATCAACTGGCCTGCGCATTCACAAGCATTTGTTGAATCTTTAGGTTTAGAATTCAACCCGTACACCACTCAGATCGAACCACATGATTACATGGCGGAACTTTTTGATGCGTTACGCCGTTTCAACACGATTTTGATCGACTTTAACCGTGACGTTTGGGGTTATATCTCACTTGGTTTCTTCAAACAACGTTT
This sequence comes from Acinetobacter sp. CY81, assembly GCF_059515925.1. Taxonomy (NCBI): domain Bacteria; kingdom Pseudomonadati; phylum Pseudomonadota; class Gammaproteobacteria; order Moraxellales; family Moraxellaceae; genus Acinetobacter; species Acinetobacter sp. CY81. Next base: position 32,997 of record NZ_JCAKNC010000001.1, on the reverse strand, counting down.
GAAAGAAGGCGAAGTTGGTTCTTCAACTATGCCACATAAAGTAAACCCAATTGATTTCGAAAACTCTGAAGGTAACTTAGGTATTGCAAATGCAGTATTGGGTCACTTAGGTGAGAAACTTCCTGTATCTCGCTGGCAGCGTGACTTAACTGACTCAACTGTTCTTCGTAACATGGGTGTTGGTTTTGCACAAAGCTTAATCGCTTTTGAAGCATGTTCAAAAGGTATTGGTAAACTTGAGTTGAATGCTGACCGTATTCTTGAAGATTTAGACAATGCTCAAGAAGTATTAGCTGAACCAATTCAAACGGTTATGCGTCGTTACAACGTTGAAAAACCATACGAAAAATTAAAAGCACTAACACGCGGTCAAGCAATGACTCGTGACATGATGGTTGATTTCGTGAATGGTAATGAACTTGAAGTTGTGCCTGCTGCTGACCGTGCACGTCTTGCAGAAATGACACCTGCGACTTATACAGGTAATGCTGCAGAACAAGCAAAACAAATTAAAGACTTGATTGCTAAAATCTAAGTTTTAGCGATTAAAAAAGCGAAGCTCAGGCTTCGCTTTTTTTAACTCGAATCAATCAACCTCAAACAAAAAATAAATCATAACTTTTTTTCATTAGTTTTTTAAATAAATTATCGTCATAATATAAATACCTTTATATTAATTTTTTACAAAATATAAAGTATACTCAAATCTCACATATGAATTGAGTATTTATCCATGCCTGACAAAAAGAATTTTTTAATAGCATTTCTTCTAGGAAGTGCCTGTATTCTTCCGCAAAATTATGAGTTTATTTTTGTCAATTTAAACATCTCTCCAAATATCAACATTGCTCCAACCTTCTATTTAGAAAACAGTTAAAGTCCATGTACCATTCAACAAAAAAAGTGGGTTTTTATAACCCACTTTTTTAAATAAATACTAAATTAAAGGACAATACTTCGCCCAATCATCTTTCATTCGTTGCAATTCACAGCCTGTTAAAATATCACTATAGTAGATGTAGTACATACATTCTGGATATTGAATTTTATGACGAAATACTATACCTCTTAAAGAGATAGACAACTCTTCAGGAAAATCATCCGCCAAATTCAGTTCTTCAAACTCATAATTAAAATAACAATTTTGCGTTGCTAAGAATGCTTCTTTAACTGTCATCATCTAACCTAAAAGCAAATAAAAATATTTTATCGGATTTTAACGCTTAAAACCTTCAAACTTGCTCCAACCAGAGTATATCGTTCAATGTTCGTTTAAAAAATGAATAGATATTTTCTGATTTATTTTTCTTATATAATGCCGACAATTCTTATAAAGCCAATAACAATATGATTTACCATTCTTTAACGAGCAAACATTATTTTGTTTTGACTCTACTCATCATTGCCTTAATCATCGCCAGTATAGAACCGCTTGAATACGCCTCTTATGGCTTACATCAAATCGGTACAGCAATCATGCTCGTTTTCTTATTTTACTGCCTTAAAAAAGTAGGTCTAAGTTTTTGGTCATTTGCGCTTTATATTGGATTTTTACTGATACATATCTTAGGCGCACATTATTTATATTCTTATGTTCCCTACAATGATTGGATCGTAACAATTTTTAACTTCGATTTAAATCAAGCGCTGGGCTGGACTCGCAATATGTATGATCGCTTGGTTCATTTTGCATATGGATTACTGCTCTATCCTTTTTTTCTGAGACTATTTCAAGTTTGGTTACCTCAGCTTTCGGCAAAAATTTTATTTATATTGGTGGTTCAATTCGTGATGGCGACAAGTTTGGTTTATGAATGGATTGAATGGTTGATCGCGATTGGCTTATCTCCCGAAGAAGCTGAAAACTATAATGGTCAACAAGGCGATATTTGGGATGCACATAAAGATATGTGGATAGCCACCATCGGTTCAATCCTTTCAGGATTCATTCTGCTATTTAAAGTGGCTGAAAAACCTAACGAAAAGAAAACATGAAAACAAAAAAAGCCAATCATTAGATTGGCTTTTTATTTAACTTAACACTGGCAAATCATAATTTCGGATCACGCATTTGAACTAAATTTGAGTTCGCTTTGCTGAGCGATTCCATCACCTTATTCATCACTGCTGGAATGAAACTATCTGCCATTTGTGCAGCTTGTAAACCTAACTTTTCACCTAAAGTTGGCTTACGGCGAGTCTGAATCAGATAGACATCATGTTGCATCAATAAACTTAGTAGATATTCATCAGAAGTCTGAAGCTTATCCACCAAGTTTAAATCTATCGCATCTTCACCGTACCAATGCTCTCCTGTTGCCACTTTTTCCACATTTAACTGTGGACGGTACTTTTCAACGAAGTGCTTAAACAACTTATGCGTTTGCTGAAGTTCTTCTTCGAACTTGGCTTTGCCCTCTTCCGTATTTTCACCAAACATAGTCACTGTACGTTTATATTGACCCGCGGTATACAGCTCGAAATCAACATTATGTTCTTTTAATAAACGGTTGAAATTCGGTACTTGTGCTACAACACCAATAGATCCTAATACTGCAAATGGCGCAGAAACGATTTCATTGGCAATACACGCCATCATGTAACCACCACTTGCCGCAACCTTATCCACACAAATGGTCAGGTTAAAGCCTGCATCGCGTAAACGAACCAATTGCGCAGCTGCAAGTCCATAACCATGTACCATACCACCTGGGCTTTCTAGGCGCAGTACAACACGATCACGACCTGCTTTTGCAGTCGCAAGAATCAATGTAATTTCTTCACGCAGGCTTTCTACAGCAGATGCTGCCATATCACCTTTAAAATCGAGAACATAAACCTTTTGATTATTCTTTTTACGGGTTTTTGCTTCTTTTGAAAATTGTTGTGACAACTGTAAAAGTTCAAACTTTGATGCTGTATTTTGAGCGATTTTCTTACGTTGTTCGTTAATGCGTGTATTGAGATGCGTTACACGAATTTCTGCAGGTAATTTTGGCAAATGGAATAACATAAAGCTCAATTCTCTAGAATATTTATTTATATTTTTAAGATGAGGTCTTTAGATAAAAAATTCAATGGTTGTTTGCTAATTCTTCTCGGGCTACAGAGCAATCGATGAAATACTGTAACTCCCATCAAAAAGATACTTTCTTTTTATATTATTTTATGTTGATATTTTAAAACTCATAACAACAACTTAACGCATACTATGTTTTTTTTAGACAACATTACAAATCAATCACATACAATAATTTTAATCGCTCAATTTCAGCAATATTTTATTCAACTGAGTTATCAAATAGATTCAGAAATCAATCAAAATATTTTAAGTTTTGATACCGAAGAAGCTTGTAAGCAATACCTTGAGTTGCAATTAAAAACCGCGCATCAAGCTGGATTTAAGGAAAGTCTTCTTTCTAAAAACATTGAATTATCATATCCCAATGAACACAATTGGAAGACGCAACAAGAATTTGAAAAAGACTGTTTAAATACATTCCAAGTCCATCAATTACATCATCTAATTTACTGTGCAGACATTGAGTACGGTCTTAAATTTATTCAGCAATTATCAAAAAAACAACTTAAACAGCATCAACTCATCCTTAAAAAAACGTATAGATTCTGGCATAACAGCTATCTTTTAAACGACGAATTTCTTATTCAAAATCAATTAATTTATCAGACTAAGTATCCTCATAATGCTGAACTTCAATCACAAAATCGTTCAAATAAACACTCATATTACTCTTCACCATATACCAGACGAAGAATAGCCTATCCAGAGCAACTTAATCTGTTCTTTTTAATGGCATGTGGCTTATTTTCACCTGCTAATATTTCAATGGCTTGGTATGAACTCATTGATGGGCTGAATGCCATGGAAAAAAATGAGCAACTTAAACAAGCCATTATTTTACTAAAACCAACTTGGTTTAATAAGCTACTCAGCCGAAACCTAAAAGTGATTCTACAAAATCTAAAGCATGTTGATTATCACTTAATTCGTTTCTTAGAATCTTTAAATTTATTAGATTTTGATGCGCATCTATTTGCACATATCGTTCCCTACATGCGCTATCAAGCTGATTACAATGTTTTGACCGAATATTATGCACAAGATGTATTGAGCATTCAGCGTGATATTCCCCTGTTATTTGAATATGAAAACAATTTAAAAAGTAGAAGCTTTAATAATCATCTCAAAAATGAAACCCCTGTTTGGCAAACGGTATTAGTCAACCTAGTCAATCAAAATAAATTGGACCGAATGCAAACACTGATCCAATGTATCCAAATTCAAGCCAAAGCTTGGAATATGCCAAATAAAGCTTTTTTTAAAAATTTGTTTATTGCCTTACAACCAACATCATCTGAACTCATACGAATCCAAACAGATCAATTCGAAATTTTAAAGTCAGGTTCATCTCCAACAGTACAATTCGTCATTAAAAATTTTAGAACCCTACTTGATCAGCCTGAATTTAATCTCAGCACTTATTTATCTATACTTGAACAAATTAGTCTAACTGAAACAATCAGTTCAGCTATTAAATTAGTTATACCCCAACTTAAAATTGTGATAACTAAATATGAGCAACATCGACAACAATCAATTCAAATCCTGTTTCAACTCTTGATTCAAGCCGACATGAATCAACAACACGAAATTGCGACGCTTATTTCTCAATCTACATCACAATACAATAGTGAAATAAACATTCTTCCCATTCAACTATTCATAGATACGCATCAAGATAGTTTTAAGGGTGATACTTCATCGATATTAAGAAACATAATTAATATAAATCCCTCTCTAGCTCATAGTACTGATCAACTTGAAAAAATAGAATTCAATCACCCAGCTAAAAGCTATCAGTACATTCCGCCTACATTTAACTACTTAGATGAACAGCATCGTTTAGTACTTCAACCTACGTGGGAAAATGTTATAGTAACAACTAAATTTGTACTAAAAAGCCAAGATATCTATGCCGTAGATCAATTTTTTTCTTTGTGGTTAACAACTCGGCATCAACGTCCTGAAGATTTTAAAAATCAATTACAATCCTTTATTAATCGTTTATTTTGTCCTGTCCTAGAACCAATTTTTTTAAGATTATTTCAATCAAGAATGTGGACATATTTTACAGGGAGAATTGACCATGATACGGAACAATACCTAAACTCTCGCCTGAAAGAAAAAACTATTTTAAATTTTTGGGATCAATACATTGATGCATTTTTAGACTATGAAAAACAAGAATCTACATTTGAAATGCTATCTTTACCGAGCCATAAACCAAGTTATCTTGAAGCTAGTGTTTTAGTTGAACGCTGCATTGCTTATGAACAGGCTTCCATCCACTATCATCCTGCTGATCTCTGTCTTGCTTTGTCCCGATTACCCTCTCAGGATTTCACCAAAGCGACACAGTTACTAGGGCAGTTAAAAGATGACACATTAAGAAATTTACTAAATTTTGCCTTTCAGGCTAATCCATCCCTTGAAGCATTACCCCCTGATCAGCTTACACAGATTAATTTAGAGCCCAATTTAAAGGTGCTTTATAGCACTGCTTTAATCACACGTGAGCCATCTGCTCAGTTCAATCAACAACACATGGAACTTCCGCAACGCTTTAACTTAAATCCAGAGCTTCATCCTGTACCTTATCATCTCCATCTTCACCAAATGTATAACAATAAAATTCATATCCAAAAAAATGAAAACAAAACTTCAGTACATTTACTCGTACCAGAAGTTGAAGCTCTAAATAATCTTGATCTCTACGCATTACAATTTAAATTTCATGGTCTACGTAAAATTGATGAATACTTACTTTATAACCCTCGTAAAGCAGATCTCCTTTTCTTCCATCATCTCACCCCGATCAATCACCTTTGGTTAGATCTCAATTATGCTGCAAATGCCTGTTTTTCTGCACAAAAACTAGCCGAACAAACAGGTTTATTATTTAAGCGAATGTTAGAACCAGATTATCAACTGAATTGTTATTCGATTTATCTGTTAACAAGTTCATTTTATCAAACGAATAAAGATTTAAGACAAGCTGCAATTGATGTTTTGAAAAATGCCATATCGAAGCAATCGCTACAATTAGACTACATGGGACAGCATTTAGCTGAACTCATTCATTGTTGTTATGGTTCGCTTAAAAAACCTTTGAATGCCCTAGAAGAATTGGCACAGCTGTCGACTTTGCATCAAAATGCTGTATTACAAATACTTGAAGGTATTTTTTACCAAACCCCGATTACTCCTGAACTCCCACGTGATTTCAAAAAGTTTTTTGAACTGTACTATCAGTTGATGGTAAAACAAAATGTTGATTTAGATATTTCTACTCAAACAGCATTACAACAGTGGCAAATACAACATCAATCACTAAAACCTATTATTCAAAAGCTAATGAACTTTAAATTGGCTGCATAAATTCAAATATGTAGAAGTATATTAATCTCACCAAGAGACATACTTAAAAATTGAGTGCTTTACACCATGAGACTGCAAGACAAATTATGTCGCAGTACTCTAGTGCATTGCTTCAATTTTTGGCATGATCAACTCAAATAACGAAAGAATAAGCATCAATGACTCAAATGCGATGGTTAGAACTGCTTTCTACAGTTCGAATTGGAAGTACTAAACAAAATACTGAACAAGCACGTAGCCCATTTCACAAAGATTACGACCGCATTATTTTTTCTCAGAGTTTTCGTCAACTCAATCGTAAGACCCAAGTTCATCCACTGACGCAACATGATGGCATCCATACACGATTGACTCACTCTTTAGAAGTCTCTTGTATCGGTCGATCACTAGGTATGCTCGCAGCTGAAAAAATCCGTGATGAATTACCCATGTGGATTTCCCCAGCCGATGTGGGTGCAATTATTCAAGCGGCTTGTTTGGCACATGATATTGGCAATCCGCCTTTTGGGCATGCAGGTGAATACGCCATTCGTGAATGGTTCGACGATGCCTCCCATGGGGATTTCCTCAAAGCCCTTTCAGCTGAACAACAAGCCGACGTTCGCCAGTTTGAAGGCAATGCACAAGGTCTAAGACTACTCACCAAAATTGATTATCATCCAAATAATGGTGGTATGCGCCTTACTTACGCAACCTTAGGGGCTTACTTAAAGTACCCGTGGTTATCAAAAACCATCGACTCACAAGGCAACACCCCTGCAAATAAACGTGCGAAGTTTGGTTGTTACCAGTCTGAAAAAGAAATTCTCAAGCAAATTGGTGAGCAACTGGGTTTAATCCAATATGGCGAATATCATTTCTCACGTCATCCACTAACCTATCTGTTAGAAGCCGCAGATGACATTTGTTATGCGCTGATTGATCTAGAAGATGGCATTATTTTAAATATGCTCTCTTATGAAGAAGTTGAACCAATTTTTCTTGATCTGATTGGTGATTATGGAAAGCCGTCTGAATTAGCGATGCCTTTTACCACTTGGCAACAAAAAATTGCAGCACTTCGTGGTCGTGTAATGAAGCGATTGGTTGATGAAGTAACCACTGCTTTTGCCAAACATCATTTTGAAATCCTGTCTGGTCAACTCAAAGGCAGTTTATTGCAATATTGTTCACCTGATATTGAATATGGAATTGATAAAGCGAAAAATTTAGCGCGTGAAAAGATCTTTGAACATCCACAAAAGTCAGGTTTAGAAATTATTGCACATCAAAGTTTACAACATATTTTAGATGCCTTTATTCCACTAACTACACCTGACAAGGTACATAGTTTTAAAGAAGGTCGCCTACTTTCGATTATTTCAGGATTAGGGGTTCGTTTTAGTGATGATCACTATGACAATATCATGCAAGTCCTAGATATTATTTCGAAATTTTCAGACCATCAGGCGTATAACTTAGCTCAAGAGCTACAAGGGAATAAGGTTGGATTTCTTTAATCATTCATCTCAGAAGATTATATTCTTCAAATAATTCAATTTATCTCGTTTTATCGTAGTTGTTCTTTTGCGTTTCATGGCAATCAACACTACTATTCAACCATCAACAAAGAAGTGAATAAATTCAATGATCGGATGTCTAATTGGTGAGGTGCTTGCCTTAGAAGCACCAACAGTTCTACTCAATGTAAATGGTGTGGGTTATGAAATTGACACCCCTCTCTCTACATTTTGCCAATTACAAAAAGGTCAAAAAGTTACGCTTTGGACGCATTTAGCCGTTCGTGAAGATGCTCAATTGCTTTATGGTTTTATGCATCAACAAGAAAAAATTATTTTTAGAACACTTTTAAAAGTCAATGGTGTAGGTCCTAAAATGGCTTTGGGCATTCTTTCGACTTTAAGCGTTGAAATGCTCATTCACACTGTTGAACATGGTGATGTCAAAACTTTAGTGAAAGTTCCAGGTGTAGGTGCGAAAACAGCTGAACGCCTGATGATCGAACTTCGTGATCGTTTCAAAAATTTTGCGGTATCTGGTGGTTCTACAAATGCCAATACCTCACAAATCCAATTTACAGGTAATTCAGCTGTGGCTGAAGCGGAAGCTGCACTTCAATCTTTAGGTTACAAGCCTGCCGAAGCACAAAAACTGATTAATGCAGTAAAAGCAGAATATACTGAAGCAGCTGATATCATTCGTGCAGCTTTAAAATCGATGAATAAATAGGTTAAATCAGCTCAACTATGCAAGACCGTATTATCAGTGGTTCTGAAAAACCAGAAGATCATTTTGATCGCGCTATTCGCCCAACCTCTTTGGAAGACTACATTGGTCAGCCTGTGGTACGTGAGCAAATGGAAATTTTCATTGGTGCTGCTCGTGGTCGCGGTGAAGCCCTTGATCATACTCTGATTTTTGGTCCTCCCGGACTAGGTAAAACCACGCTTGCGAATATTATTGCACGTGAAATGGGTGGTAACCTCAAATCAACTTCTGGTCCTGTATTGGAACGCGCAGGTGATTTGGCAGCAATGCTGACCAACCTTGAAGAAGGCGACGTTTTATTTATTGATGAAATTCATCGTCTTTCTCCTGTGATTGAAGAAATTCTCTATCCTGCCATGGAAGATTATCAACTCGATATCATGATTGGTGAAGGTCCTGCTGCGCGTTCAATTAAGTTGGATTTACCACCGTTTACTTTGGTAGCAGCAACGACGCGTGCTGGTCTTCTGACCTCTCCGCTACGTGATCGCTTTGGTATTGTTCAACGTTTAGAGTTTTATTCTGTTGAAGATTTGACGCATATCGTAGCGCGTTCTGCAAACTTGATGGATGTACCGACCACAGCTGAAGGTGCTCAAGAGATTGCACGACGTGCACGTGGTACGCCGCGTATTGCCAACCGTTTACTGCGTCGTGTACGTGACTATGCTCAGGTCAAAGGCACAGGTGAAGTCACACAAGAAATGGCTCAACGCGCTTTAGACATGTTAAATGTTGATAAAGATGGCTTGGATACACTGGATCGTCGTTATTTGTCGATGTTACTTGAGCGTTTTGATGGTGGTCCTGCAGGGGTTGAAGCTTTGGCGGCAGCAATGGCGGAAGACTCAGGCACACTTGAAGATGTGATTGAGCCTTATTTGATTCAGCAAGGTTATGCAATGCGTACTGCACGTGGTCGTATTGCAACCAATCAGGCTTATTTACAGTTTGGGATGACACCGCCAGAGCCGAAAGAGAAATAATGTTATTAAAGAACATGAAAATTCATATGATTTTCATGTTACCCCAACTTAAATTATAGATTCATCCTTCAAAATTTGTATAAGAGCTAACTCTACATCTGCTATATATTGCTGATATTCTTTAATCGAAACGTCAAATTCTTGCTTTTTATTTCTGATCAAATAATCTTGTAATTCAAATGCTTTCTTATCCAACTCGTGAATATGATTGACAATACTAATTAATGTAGCATCACCATACCAGTTGTATATTGAAAATCTTAATAAAACTTTTGAATCTAATAAAATTTTTAGCCTATTTCTCATATCATCAATTATTTGTCTCTCAAAACTTTCTATTTCCGATTTTGATTCAAAATGAAAATCTCTAAGCTCTTGAGCCAAGACAAACATATGCATACGATAACTTTCGCTTTTACTTAAATAATCTATAGAAGCATTCTTCAAATCAGTATACTTCTTATTCAAAAAATCAATTTTATGATTTTTTACAAATAGATCATTTTGATTTTTCACTAATTTTTCATTTGATTCTTTAGTAACTTCCTCAGAACTTTTAATTTGAGCTACAACAACTTCAAATGCTTGCTTAGTTAATGCAAAACTTCTAACTCCAAACCAATACGCTAATAATGTCGCAGACATTGCGAGGCAAACCGCTATCCCAGTTGCATAATCAAAAGATGTATTGGAAATATCAACACTTTTATCAAATGCTTTTTCAGATACAAGACTTGCCTGTTTGAATGATTCAATCGCCGTCGTATCTGTAGAAACATTCAAGTCCAAATAAATTTTCTTAGCATCAGTCTGCTGTAAAACGACAGTCTGCGTATTTTCTAATTGACTCAATTCTTTCCCCAAAAAACCTATAATTATTTTAACAATTAGATTGTATTTTAAACTATTCAGTGATTAAACATTCCAAAAATCAACAACTAAAATAATGACTTCATTATTGAGTCTATGAATTTTAAAGCCAAATGAATTGATTGAATGACGAAACAATTGAAACCTTGTGCCATTGGACTGAAACTTGAGAGTGATAAACTGCGAGCCTTTGCAGTACATTGTTCTGAGCAAATATTTTGTGCACCATGTTCAAAATAGAAGAACAATAGATTCACCAAAAATCCAAGATCCAAAGCTAGAAATGGGAAATGAATATGGCGAACAAATTTGAATTTCAAATTCGTGTATATATAGAAGATACCGATGCAGGAGGTATTGTTTATCACGCCAATCACATCCGCTTTATGGAACGTGCTCGTACAGAATGGTTACGTGCTTCAGGTATTTCACATTATTGGCATCAAAAAGATTACAACTTTGTCGTGCACAAAATCGGGTTAAAATACTCGCGTCCAATCCTCATGGATGATTTAATTACTGTTACAGCGAGTGTAGTTTCGTGTAAAGCCACGTCTTTTGTATTGCAACAAAATATTTATCGTGGTGAAATCATGCTAGCTTCTGGCGAGGTAGAATTAGCGTGTATTAGCGCTGAAATGAGACCGCTAAGAATTCCGAATGAAATCCGTGATTTGATCCAAAGAGAATTAAATCACGAATAAAAATACTATTGGCACATGTAACTATGGCAACACAACTAGAATCTTCGCTTCAAATTTCAGATCTCATCTTACAGGCGAGCCCTGTTGTTCAATTGGTCATGCTGGTCTTAGTACTGGCATCCCTGTTGAGTTGGTACCTCATTGCCAAGTTACATATGACCTTTAAAAAAGCCAAACAAGGCGATGACCATTTCCAAAAAGTGTTTTGGTCAGGCGCTGAATTAAATACGCTTTATAACAATGCTCAAGTCAATTCAAAACGTGATGGTTTGGAGGACGTTTTTTACAATGGTTTTGGTGAATTTCTTAAACTCAAAAAAACCAAAGCAGATTTAACTCATACCATTGATGGTACAGAACGCATTTTACGTGTCGGTTTAAGTCGTGACCAAGGTCGCATGGAAAATGGTTTAGGTGCGCTTGCGAGTATTGGTTCAGTTGCACCTTATATCGGTCTATTTGGTACGGTATGGGGCATCATGAATGCCTTTATTGGTCTTGCTCAAGTCGATCAAGTGACGCTTGCAACGGTTGCACCAGGTATTGCCGAAGCACTTATTGCAACTGCAATTGGTTTATTTGCAGCTATTCCAGCCGTTTTAGCATTTAACCATTACACTTCAAAAAGTGAAGAAGTTTATTCGGATCGTGCATTATTTGCAGAAGAAATGGTGGCGCTATTACAACGTCAATCTGTGGGAACTACACAGGATTCTGAATAATGGCTATTCAACGTTCAGGACGTTTTGATCGCGTTAAAAAACCGCTTAAAAGTGATATGAATGTCGTCCCTTATATTGACGTCATGTTGGTACTTTTAGTGATTTTCATGGTAACTGCACCGATGATTACCAGTGGGATCAAAGTAGATTTGCCTGAAGCAAACGGCACACCTATCGAGTCGAAAGACACCCCTGCTATGGTCAGCATTGACGCTGATGGACGTTACTTCTTAAAACATAAAGAAAATACCTTAAATGAACCATTGAGCTTAAGCGAACTAACAACACTTTTAAGCAGTGCTCAAGCACAGGCTCAAACTGAAAATAAACAGCTTACCGTGGTCATTGAAGGTGAAAAAACACGCCCTTATGGTGAAGTCATCGCTTTAATGTCTAGTCTTCAAGATGCGGGTTTAACTCAAGTTGGACTGCTGACCACTGAGTCTGAAAAATAAGTTATGAATGATTCTAAAAAGCCACTTTCTAAAGAAACCAAAATTGCACTGGGCTTTACCGCCGCAGTGCACGTGGTGGCAATTACAGGCTTACTTTTCTTGGGAATGACTCAACACCCTGAACCACCCAAGCAAATTAAAACCATCCTCATCAAACCTGAGGATCTGATCCCGCCTGAACCTAAGCCTTTAGTGGAATCAGATGCGACTGAAACAGCACATGAGAATATTCAAGCCGATATTCAACAAACAGCTGAACCTGTACAAGATGCACCCAATCTTCCAACAGTAGCTCCCCCTTTACCTAAAGTGGATACTGCTCAAAAACAAGCCTTAGCAGCAGAACAAAAAGCTGCCGAGCAAAAAGCCGTTCAGGCTGCAAAAGCCGCTGAACAAGCAAAGGCGAATGCAGCTCAAAAGGAACGTGAAGCAAAAGCGGATGCAAATAATAAAGCCAAAGCAGAGGCTGCAGCACAAGCCAAAGCTGAAGCAGCTCAAAAAGCCAAGCAAGAAGCGGCTCAAAGAGCAAAAGCTGAGGCGACAAAAGCAAGACAAGATGCTTTAAATAAAGCTAAAGCGGATGCGGCTGAAAAAGCAAAACGTGATGCTGCTGCGAAAGCTAAAACTGATGCAGTAAATAAAGCCAAAGCAGATGCTGCTGCAAAAGCTAGAACTGATGCAGCCAATAAAGCCAAAGCAGATGCCACTGCGAAAGCTAGAACCGATGCAGCAAACAAAGCCAAAGCAGATGCTGCTGCGAAAGCTAGAACCGATGCAGCCAATAAAGCCAAAGCAGATGCTGCTGCGAAAGCTAGAACCGATGCACCCAATAAAGCCAAAGCAGATGCCGCTGCAAAAGCTAGAACCGATGCAGCAAACAAAGCTAAAGCGGATGCCGCTGCAAAAGCTAGAACCGATGCAGCAAACAAAGCTAAAGCGGATGCTGAAGCAAAAGAACGTGCCGCAGAGGAAGCTCGTGCATCTTCTGCACAAAAAGCGAAAGAAGAAGCCGCCAACAAAAAAGCTGAGGCTCGTAAAATTGCCTCTTCTGCTAAACGTGACTTTGAGAATAAAGTCAAAAATGCGTGGCGTATGCCACTTAACTCTTCGGGTCAACGAGCGACTGCACGTGTGAACTTAAGTGATAGTGGTTCTGTGACCAGTGTGGTCGTTAATGCATCTGATCCAGATGTAAAAGCCAGTGTTGAACAAGCTGTACGAGCAGCTGCACCCTACCCAATGCCATCTGATCCAGATGCACGTAGTCAAGCAAGAAGTTTTACAGCGTCCTTCACTGTAAAATAAACGCGTAAAATCCTTAGAATATGAATACCCTACTTCGGTAGGGTTTTTATTTATAATTCATTGAATATTCATAATTACATGCTTTATATAGATTAAAATCATGTCATTATGCTACAAAGCAACAACTATCTAAAAATTAGTATTTTGAGTACGTGACACACCATGAAGATGATCTCTAAACACGTTTTGAGTCTCGCTATTATTGCGACGTTTATTCCTGCTTTTATAACAACCGCAAATGCTCAATTGCATTTGGAAATTGCCAAAGCGCCTGAACAAGCACCGAAAATTGCCATTGTTCCTTTTAGCAATGATGCTTCTCTTTATCCGATTATTGAGCAAGATTTAAATCGTTCAGGTCGTTTCAGCAGTGCTTCTAAAAATTTACCTGCAACTGCCACAATGAACAATCCAAATGGTGCAGCATGGAAATCTGCTGGTGTTCCTTATATCGTAACAGGTGATGTCAAGAAAAATGCTGATGGTTCTTTAAATGTTCATTACCAACTCTATGATGTCGAAAAGCAAACTTATTTATTGAATGAATTACTCACTGTACCTGCTTCACGTCTGCGTTCTGCAGGACACATGATCAGTGATACGATTTATGAAGCGATTACAGGTATCAAAGGTGATTTTAGTGGTCGTATTGCGTATGTGTTACGTAATCCTGCAACCCCTGATACACGCTATACACTTCAAATCGCAGATACAGACGGTGAACAGCCACGTACGATTTTAAGTTCACGTGATCCAATTTTATCGCCTGCATGGACACCTGATGCGAAGAAAATTGCTTATGTATCCTTTGAAACCAAACGTCCTGCGATTTATGTACAAGATTTAGCGACAGGTCAACGTGAGAAATTGGCAGGTTTCCGTGGATTAAACGGCGCTCCAAGCTTCTCGCCTGATGGTAAAAGCATGCTGTTTACTGCATCTATGCATGACAACCCTGAAATCTACCAAATGGATTTGAGTACGCGTCAAGTCAAGCGTATGACAAATGACACTGCAATTGATACAGAAGCACGCTACACACCCGATGGTAAAGGCTTTATCTTCACCTCTGACCGTGGTGGCTCAGCACAAATTTATCGCTACAGTTTTACCGATGGTTCAACTAAGCGTCTTACGTTCCGTGGTGCATTTAATGCCCGTGGCTCACTGAGTGCAGATGGTAAATACGTAGCTTTGGTACATCGCCCATCGGGTAGTAATTACAAAGTTGCGATTCAAGAGATTTCAACTGGTATTACCAATATTTTGACACCGACCAGTTTAGATGAATCTCCAAGTTTCTCTCCAAACGGTCAAATGGTGGTGTATGCAACCCGTGAAAATAGCCGTGGTTTGCTCTCTATCATGTCAACCGATGGTCGCTTCCGCATGAATTTACCAAGTGAACAAGGTGAAGTACGCGAACCAGCTTGGGCACCTAAATAATCTATTTTTAATTTCAAGGAGATGAACATGAACGCTATTAAGACTTTCGCTTTACCACTCATTGCCGTTAGTTTAATCATGACAGGTTGTGCAACACGTAAACCGACGACCGATCTTAACAATGATCCGTCTAGCAATGTTCCAAGCACATCGACTACAGTAAACACGTCTGGTTTAAGTGAAGATGCTGCGCTAAATGCTCAAAACCTAACTGGTGCTTCAGCGAAAGGCGTAACGGAAGCCAATAAATCATTCTTAGCAAAACGTGCTGTTCATTTTGATTATGACAGCAGTGAATTATCAAATGAAGATTACCAAACGCTTCAAGCACATGCTCAATTTTTAAATGCCAATGCAAACTCTAAAATTGCATTAACAGGTCATACGGATGAACGTGGTACACGTGAATACAACATGGCTTTGGGTGAACGTCGTGCTAAAGCAGTTCAAAGCTATTTAATCACCAATGGTGTAAATGCTACTCAGCTTGAAGCAGTGAGCTATGGTAAAGAAATGCCAATCAATGCAGGACACAATGAAGCTGCGTGGAAAGAAAACCGCCGCGTAGAATTAAACTATGAAGCTGTTCCACCTCTTCTAAAATAATTTATTTTAGATAGTCGATTTCAAAAATAAAAAAGCGCTCCATTTGATGAGCGCTTTTTTATACGTCTTTAAACTTAAAAATTGCAAGTAAGCGTATATGTAGAACTTTGCTTGTGTGTAGAGTTTAGCTTTGAGATTCTGGCATGGGATGAGCTTGCATAGACTCAATCATGTCATGCTTATTAAAGTCTTTATATTCAGGCTTAGACTCATATTCTTTCCAAGCTTCTTTCGATTTTTCAGTACTTACACTTTGAACATCGAAAGCTTCACCCGCTGTTGGAGTCGCCTCAAACTTTTGAATGGTCATATTAGTGCTCCTTGTATTTTAATCATCCACTCTATCAACATAGCATGTTCTAAAACTCTTTCAAGCCTAAAATCACCACATTTTTCGAATAAGGTTTCTATTTTGATTCGAACTCTCTAAAATAGACACCAATCAATGTATTGCTATATTTTTAACGCTTTTTGGAGCTCATTTGCTATGTCTTACCGCACCCTCTCCCAATATTTAGAACAACAACAAGGGAATCTAACACCTGAACTTTCTGATGTCATTGATACCATTGCTACGACATGCAAAAGCATTGATCTTTTACTACAAAAAGGCGCTTTAGCAGGCGTTTTAGGTAGTGCTCAAAATGAAAATGTTCAAGGTGAAGAGCAAAAGAAACTTGATGTTATCTCTAATGATTATTTGATTGATGCATTGAAAATCAATCCAAATGTCGGTGGTTTAGCATCTGAAGAACTTGATGATTTCACTCCTGCACAAGAAAATGGTAAATACCTTGTATTATTCGATCCACTTGATGGTTCAAGTAATATCGACATTAACATGTGTGTAGGTACGATTTTCTCTATTCTTCCTGCTCAAAAAGCAGTAACGACGTCTGAAGACTTCATGCAAGCGGGTACACAACAAGTCGCTGCGGGTTATGTATTATATGGTCCATCAACCATGATGGCACTGACTGTAGGCGCAGGCACTGTATTCTTTACTTTTGACCCTGAATCAAAAGAATTCCTACTGACTTCTGAAAATGTTCAAGTGGGTGCAGATACCAAAGAATACGCAATTAATGCATCAAATCAACGTCATTGGGAAGCACCTGTTCAACGTTATATTGATGAATTACTTGCAGGTAAAACTGGCCCACGTGCGAAAGATTTCAACATGCGTTGGGTAGCATGCATGGTGGGTGATATTCACCGTATCCTTTGTCGTACAGGTATTTTCATGTACCCATACGATACGAAAGATCCTCAAAAAGCAGGTCGTTTACGCTTAATGTATGAAGCAAACCCGATGAGTATGTTGATGGAACAAGCTGGCGGCGCATCTACAACAGGTCGTGTACGTATTTTAGACATCCAACCGACTGACCTTCATCAACGTGTTCCTGTGGTGATTGGTTCTAAAAACGAAGTTGATCTAGTCACTCAATACCACAATTAATTTTACTTATAGTAGGAGTTAAATCTCTATTTAGCTCCTATGGATTTATAAAACCATGGCAATGATTTATCTTGAATCAAAAGACAACCCCAAAATTAAGCACTTACGTGGTTTAATTGAGCAAAATACTTACCGTAAAAAACAAGGACAAACGGTTCTTGAAGGTACGCATTTATGTCTCGCTTGGCTTGAGAAAAAACGTCAAATCACTTCGATTTTCACGACTGAAAAAGCGATTGAACATCCTGATTTCGACAAGATTGCAGAGCTATATGCAGGGAATGTTTTTGTTATTGGCGAATCGCTTTATAAAGAAATTAGTACCCTAGGTACAAGCTTAGCTTGCTTGGCAGTTGTAGATATTCCATCTTCAAGTCATTCACTAAACTTTGATGCAGACACTTTAGTGCTTGAAAATGTTCAAGACCCGGGTAATGTTGGTACACTTTTACGTTCAGCTGCTGCAGCAGGGATTACACAAATTGTCTCTACAAAGGGTTCAGCATCGCTGTGGTCTCCACGTGTTCTAAGAGCGGGCATGGGTGCACACTTCGCTGTAAATACCTATGAAAATGTTGAACTTGAAGATATCTTGTCTAAATTCACGATTCCAGTTTATGTGACCAGCTCACATGAATCTGAAAGTTTATACAGCAAAGATCTTAGCCAACCAAGCGTTTGGATTCTAGGCAATGAAGGTCAAGGTGTATCAGAGTATGCACTTGCAAACGCGGCTGCTGTCTCTATCCCTCAACCGGGTGGTCAAGAGTCCCTTAACGTGGCTATTGCGGGTTCAATCTGCTTCTTTGAAATGGTTCGCCAACGCATCTAAATGGTTAATTTATATTAACCATCTCCCCCTCATCTGGGAAAATCATTTAAACTGCTAAAAATAGTTGCTTTAATTGTCAACCTATCATTATTTTTATACGTTATATAAGTATGACATTAAGAATAATGGTGGGTACCCAATGACGGGATTTTCCATCTCTATGGATTTAGCACCGAAAAAATCTAAGCTTGACGATTCAAGTGTTCTTGTGAGCACGGCTGAACAACGCCTGAAGAATTTCATGCGAGAAGTTACTGGACGTGCCTTAGTAATGATGGAAAGCGCAACCCAAGGTCATAATGGGATTGCCATGGATCTAGTGCAAGAAGCCTTTATTTCACTGCATAAATCTTATTCGGATAAATCCACTGAAGAATGGTACCCCCTGTTCTATACGATTCTAAATAACAAATTACAAGACTGGCGTCGTAAGGAATCACGACGTGCTTTTCCATTTTCACTTTTCAAAAAAGCTGATCTCGATTCTGATGAAGATGAAACTTTGGATATTGTGGATGAGTCCACACCCAATCCATTACAATTTCTATCGCAAGAACTCACTATGGAAGAAATTCAGTCTGCTATTTCAAAACTCCCTGTACGCCAACAGCAAGCATTCATGTTGAGAGCTTGGGAAGGTTTTGATACCCATACAACCGCAGAGATTATGAACTGCTCAGATGGATCGGTTAAAACCCATTATCATCGAGCTATTCAAGGTTTAAGAAATTCTCTATCGCATTTAAACCCTCATTCAGGAGGTTCATTTGATGAAGAATAATGACGAATTTGCAAAGCAAGTAACGGCTAAGCTTGATCAACTCGCTCATAACCATAGAAATAAAGCAGTGGTCATGGATCATGTTTTGGAAAAAATCCAAACTAAATCCATCACTTCTCAATTTATGAATTGGAAAATCACAGGTTTTGCTTTAGCCGCAGCCATCACAGGTTTTGTTGTATTGCCGAACGCTGTTGATTTTGGTGAAAAACCCAATACCCAACAAGTGATTGTTAGCCCTAAATTATCTCCACAAATGATGGAAGATTTAGAGATGTTATCTGTATTTGGTGAGGATAAAGTCGTTCATGGCAGCTAAAAATTTAGCCTTGGCTTTTTGTGCACTAAGCTTCTTGCAGACCAGTTTTGCAGGCTATGAGCGTTTTTGGATTTTTTCTAAAGATGCCGATACTCAAGTCAGCGAAACTTGGGATGCCCTCTCAGACGATGAACAACGTGCTTTGATTAAACGCTATCAAAATCTTAAAGAGATTCCAGAAAGTCAAAGTGTTGAACTACAACAAAAAATGGATTGGTTCACACAACTGCCTGAACAAGAAAAATCTCAAATGCGTGAAGCATGGCAAAAAATGAGTTCTTCAGAGCGTAATGAACTTCGTCAAAAAATGCAGAAAGCGACAACGAACGAACAACGTAAAGAAATAAGAGAAAGTTATTTAACCAAATATATTGAAGAAACTGCGATTGCTCAAAAGTAATCACAATTATCTCGTGTACCTTATGATGAACTAAAACAATCTTAAATGTAATAAAAGCCCAATCTATTCTAGATTGGGCTTTATTTTGAACTCATGTTTAAATCAATATCTGGTCTATTGCTCGATTATAAGTAATGACCTTCACGCTCAGGTTGATAAAGCACTTTTTCAATTTTCACTTTCATCAAATGACCATCAGGTTGTGGCCACTCAATTTCCTGCCCTTCTGCCAAGCCAAGAATCGCTGCACCTATAGGAGCGATCACATTAACCTGTCCTTTTTCACCTAAAAATTCATGCGGGTAAACCAAAACAATTTCAGTTGGTTCTATAGCCGGTGCAATTGTAATCATGACACGCGCATTCATACTCACGACATTGCTAGGTACGTCTTTAGGTGCGACAACCTCCGCACGAGCCAATTCATTTTCCAAATGCTGCATGGTTGGCGTGAGTTTAGTTTGATGTTCAAGCATCGTTTCTAAACGATGTAGATCTTGTTCAGAAACAATAATATTTGGTTGATCCATGTATTCAATTCCTTATTCACGCAAGTCTATAAAATGCGTCTTTTTCATTTTTATCTATCAATCATTTATAGCAGAAAATATATCATTAGATAACTATTTATACCGACATAAAAAAAGCCTCCTTAAAGGAGGCTCCTTTTACAGTTTAACTTATGCGTAAACTGGGAATTTCGCACATACAGTTTCAACTTGTGCTTTCACTGTATTGATTACAGCTTCGTCACCTTTTGCATCAAGGATATCAGCAATCCAACCTGCAAGCGCACGTACTTCAGCTTCACCAAAACCACGTGTAGTTACTGCTGGTGTACCAATACGGATACCAGAAGTAACAAACGGAGAGCGTGGATCATTTGGTACAGAGTTTTTGTTCACAGTAATGTGAGCCGCGCCTAACCAAGCATCCGCTTCTTTACCTGTAATGTCTTGTTTGATTAAAGACAATAAGAATAAATGGTTTTTCGTTCCACCAGAAACAACTTCATAACCACGAGCGATAAGAACTTCAGCCATTGCTTGAGCGTTCTTAACCACTTGTTGTTGGTAAGTTTTGTATTCAGGCGCCATTGCTTCTTTAAAGCAGATTGCTTTAGCAGCAACAGCATGAACCAAAGGACCACCTTGGTTACCTGGGAATACAGCTGATTGAAGTTTTTTCTCGATTTCTTCGTTTGCTTTCGCAAGGATTAAACCTGAACGTGGACCACGAAGTGTTTTGTGAGTCGTAGTTGTCGTAACGTCAGCAATTTGAACTGGGCTTGGGTAAACACCCGCAGCAACTAAACCAGCAACGTGAGCCATATCTACAAATAGGTAAGCGCCAACTTTGTCCGCGATATCACGGAAACGCTGCCAATCAACGATTTGGCTGTACGCAGAGAAACCAGCCACGATCATTTTTGGCTTGTGCTCGATCGCTAAACGTTCAACTTCTTCATAATCGATCTCGCCTGTTTCAGGGTTTAGACCGTATTGAATTGCGTTATAAGTTTTACCAGAGAAGCTTACTTTAGCACCGTGAGTCAAGTGACCACCGTGAGCCAAGCTCATACCCAAAACTGTATCGCCTGGGTTAAGAAGCGCTAAGTAAACCGCAGAGTTTGCTTGAGAACCAGCATGTGGTTGAACGTTAGCATAGTCAGCGCCAAAGAGTTCTTTAGCACGGTCAATCGCCAATTGTTCGATAACGTCTACATATTCACAACCGCCATAATAGCGTTTGCCAGGGTAGCCTTCCGCATATTTATTGGTAAGTTTAGAACCTTGAGCTTCCATTACTGCAGGTGAGCAATAGTTTTCAGAAGCAATTAACTCGATGTGCGCTTCTTGGCGTGCATCTTCTTGAGTGATTGCTTTCGCGATTTCTGGATCAAATTCAGCAATTGAGATATTGGCAAACATTAGCGAGGTCCTATTAAATTAGGGCTTTTAAGCCGTGCTAAGATTGGCGCGTATTGTAGCATGAACTTTATGAATTTCGAGAATGAAGTTTCGTCAGTTTGCATTAAATATGATTCATTTTAAGCGATGATGTTTCAGTAGTGTTCAAAACAAGCCTTTGAAATATGATGAAAGATTTAATAAGTCTAATATTTAGAGGCGATTTAACCTTTTCATTATCTTAAATTGAATCATCAACTTATTTAAGACCCTTCGATAGAGTGTTCTTTATTCTATCTTTTAGAATATTTTAAAAGCCTTTTAAATGTCGATACTCGACTAAACCTCAGGTACTTATAAATCTTACTATCAGCATCCCCTTCTTTCTATATAAGGGTCTTATTTCAACTCATCCAATTAAAAAAACCAATTCAGCATCATTTCTGCTCAAACTCGTCTCTAAGCTTCAATTCATTTGAAAAATTTGCAGATTAATCACAAATTTGCCTGTGCCTGATTTAGTGAAAATGATAAATTATTTTCAAATATATTTGCACTGACGGAAAACAGCATGCAAGCCATTATTCTCGATACTGAAACGCATACATTGAATGGTTTACCCATCGAGATTGCATACGCACCGATAGAAATTGAAGCTGGAAAACTGAGTCTTGATCGCTCAAAAATGTTTGATCAACTTTATAGTATTGGCGATGAAAAAATCTCTTTTGCAGCGATGGCTGTCCATCACATTTTAGAAGCTGATATTGTAGATCAGCCTAATTTCGGTACTTTTACCCTTCCTACTGAAACGGTTTATATCATTGGTCATAACATTGATTATGATATTCGCGCGATTCAGACCTGTGGTGTAGATACCCAACATATTAAAGCGATTTGTACACTGGCTCTTGCTCGCCTTGTTTGGCCAGATGCTGAAGCACATAACATTTCAGCACTGATTTATATGATCAGTAAAGGCAGCGAGAAAGCCCGTGAAATGTTGAAAGGCGCACATCGTGCTGATGCCGATATTATTTTAACTGCGAATATTTTAATGCACATTGTGCACAAACTGAATATTCAGACAATTGAAGCGTTGTTCGAAGCTTCTGAAGATGCTCGTATACCTCGCTCAATTAATTTTGGTAAGCACCGTGGCACAGCAATCGTAGATTTACCAAGTGACTATGTTCAATGGTTAATGCGCCAAGAAGACTTAGACCCTTACTTAAGAAAAGCACTAGAATTGAGAATTTAATCACATTATAAATTATTGTTTTGTATAATTATTTAAAATCACAATGATGTAACAATAGTGTAATTTTCACATAGTATCTTCATCCCTAATTTGTACTTGAGGTCAATTAGGGATGAATGAATATTACAAAACTCAACTGGGCATAGACACCTTACAATCACGATCAAAAGATTTAACCGCAAGACAACGTCGGCTACTGGTATTGATTGGAACGGAAGACTTCACCCTACTCACTGATCAATTCAAGCAACGAATTGCACCACCTGAATTATTAGAACAACTGAGCAATTTAGGATTAATTTCTACGCCACATTTGGATCAAATGTCGCATCTTTCAGAAATTCAAGTGAAATTAGAAACAGCAACTCAACCACCGAATCAATTTCAAAATCCACTTGAAACTGCTGTTAGCTTATCTTCAACTGCAACTGTAATGCCTCAAATCAACCCATCAGAAAGTTCGATTCAATTGGTGCAAAAACAAGAACCAAACTCTCAAAATTTTGATGATTTAACAATTCATCAAATTCAAGCATTAATGATCGAATTACTAGAGCAATACTGTGGTCTTATGGCAAAGCCATTAATTTTAGAGATTAAAAAATCGAGTAATCTTGCTTCTTTAAAAATGTGTCAAATCCAATGGATCACACATTTGCAAGAGTCTCGAATCGCGCCTGCTTTACTCAATCAAAACCTACAACAAATCAATTATTCAATTCACCATTTGATGCATAGCTAGTGTGATTTTTCTGATCCATATTCATGCATCTGACTCATGAATGTTTAACTCTTAAATCAGATCATCAATAGCAATTCGTAAACTATAGATAAATAATCAGTTTACATTCTAAAACGTAGCATGTTGCCACCTAAAACAATCATCAAAGGCAAACCATTAAACTCGAATCATACTCAATAATTCTTTTATCCATAAATCATATAAATTTATAAAATCTTTAAAAAATAGAATCTTAAGATATATAAAGCCATCCTCTATAAACAATTCAAATCACTTATTATGATTGAATCATTAATTTCTTATTCTTGTGAATTAATTTAAATAAACGTAATAACAGCCTATATTGTTACATAACAATGCTTTTAAATTGAGTATATTTTAATCTATTATCAAGCCCATCTTCAAAATAATCATAAATCAATAGGATTTGAGCATGACGATCATCTTTAATCAAAAGCCTAACCATAAAGCAATTATTCTATCGAATCTCTATTCAAATGTAGAAGAAAGTATTGCTGGATTACGACTCATTGATTTCACCAACCGTTATTCTATCTCAGTCGATCCGATTTCACAGCATCATACGATTATCGAAAATGAAACTAAATCTGGATTAGCATTTCGCTTAGATAACAATGATATTGCCATCGCCAATCAAAGTCGCCATATGCTTTATCATTTATTAACAACTGTACTGAATCATCTAGATGGACAGGCTCAAAAAGCTTAAGTAATATTCATTCGTTGAGATAAATGAGTGATCGATAAAATTCGGTCACTTTTTTATGAACGTTGATTGGAGAATTTTGAGCGAAATACTCAATTGCTTCAACTTTAAAATCTAATGACTTTTTAATCTATAAAAATTCTAGCCATTAGAAAAGCCCGCATTTCTGCGAGCTTTTATGTTGGAAGGCTAGTGCTGATTTCTTGTATGATCTTATGATCAAACTCAACGAGCTGTCATTGATCCGTCCAACTTCTTCGTAGCGTCATACACGACCTACTGTAGTTTTAAAATAAGCCAGCGCTAAGATGAATGCAATTGATTTAACATTTCTGCACATTTTTAAAGCTAAAATATAATTGAAATTTTATTCATACAATTTAAAATAATGTACTTTGTAAAATCAATCATTACTCCACCAACACTGAATTTCTATATCTAAAAACACCCTATCTAAAAATATCCCATCCAAAATCGCGAATCTATTCAATCGAGTGTGTTCATTTTTATAGTGCAAAATTTTCAGTTCATACTTATTTATGCATTATCTAAGGCCAATTTTAAAATAAATTTTTAAGATGAAACTGATGTTTCTTTTAAAAGTCTTCGTGGCTTAGAAACGTAGTGTCTATAAATAAATATTGTCAACATCACCATGATTGCACAAAATAAATATGTATTTTCATAGCCCCAATATGCGATCAGCAATCCCATCATCACTGAACCTACAGCCAAACCAATATCAAATAACGTAAAGAATGTTGATATTGCATGCCCCATTCTCTGTCGATCTACGCTTTGAATCGCCAATGTTTGTAAACATGGAAATAGAGAACCATAGCCTATTCCAATAAAGACAGCAGAAAGCCATAGCACCCACTGATTGGAAATAAAGGTAATGATCACTAAACCAATGGCAAAGAAAATAAAAGAAGGATAAATGAGAGCATCTGGCCCTTTTCGATCATAGAATTTACCTACCCATGGTCGTACTACAAGCATCGATACTGCAAATACAATGAAAAATATACTGGTATAGGCCAATAGTTGTTTGGTTTCGCTAAATGCCGTAATAAAAGTCATCACACTTGAATATGAAAATGCGGTGAGTAACGCGACACATCCAACTGCGATTACTTTAAGTTCAATGATGTCATGCAAACTTAATTTTGATCTTTGAGCAGTGATCTGATTTTGTTCTAATGAGCGAGATTTTGGCGCTTCATTAATTTTTAACATCCAACTGAAGATCAACCCAATCGAAATTAAAATAGCCAACACACCAAATAACACCTTAAAACTGGCAAATTGGATAAGAGTTAATGCCAAGAGTGGTCCAAAGACTACACCTAAGTTGGTCGACATGACAAAATATCCCATGCCCTCACCTTTACGCTGTTCAGGAATAAACTCATTTGCTACAGGTACGGTCACCGTCGTCAGAATGCTGAACCAAACTCCATGTAAAAAACGGATCAATAAGAGCGACCACATACTATCTATAAGCAAATAACCAAATGCAAATAACGCAAAGATCAATCCTGCACTTCGCATGGTAAACCGCTTACCTAGCTTTTCAATAATCAAACCTGAAAAAGGTCTAGTGGCTATGGATGAAACTAGAAATATTGTGAGTGCTAACCCAGCTTCTTGAACTGAGCCTCCTAAATCTTTCATGATATAAATTGGCAAAACCGTCAGTAATGCAAAGTAATAAATGAATAAAAATAGATTATTCAGGATGCATAAAATGAATGAGCGATTCCACAATTGCTCAGTTGCTGTATACATATTGACCCACTTTTCAGTTGGCTTGCGAAGGCTAGCCTTGAATACGGACTGGAAGAAGCACCATTTGAACTAATTTACGAATGTAATCTTCATCTGGCATCTTGTTAAAAAAGATAATTTGATAATGAATTGGTCCATATAAACTATCGAGCATCAAATCAAACTCATAATCAGCGCGGATTTCACCTGACTGAATCGATTGCTGAATCAAATGATGCATTTGTTGACGGCGTGGTAGAAGATACTGAATGAAAAATGCAGCAGCCATTTCACGATGATTCGCCAAAACAACTAACAGTGCTCGACCTAAATGATGATCTAAAGCGTAGGACAGTCTGAGTAATTGCGAGACTAGGTTATCTTCTAAATTAAGTTTTTGATCTAAATCAAAAATTGACAAAGTATGTTGTTTAAAAGCATCTAAAACTAAGTCTGCTTTATGTTTCCACCATCGATAAATCGTAGATTTACCCACCCCCGCTCTCGACGCGACATCTTCTACGGTCAGCTGATGATATTCAACATCAAATAATGCATCTGAGACTGCTTTCAAAATTTCGAGTCTTTTACGTGAATGCTTATCTTCAATTGCCATTTAAATGTATTTCCAACAGATTTATAACGCCAAAATATCGAAACGATACGTATCGTTTTGATTTAATTTCATATTAAACTAGGTTTATGTGTTTGGCTATATAAAATTGCTTATTAGTAAAAAGAAAGCAAAATAGTAGAGTGAAAATATGACTAAAAAATATCAAAAACAAAATGTAAACATTTGAAAATTAAATACTTATTGAAAATTTATTTTCAGAGGAAAAGTCGAATAACCCAATATAAGGTTTTTAGATTTCAAAGCGGTTTAGAAATGGAAACTTAGTGATATTTGAAATAAACGAAAAGGTCTAGATTAAATATATAAAGCATTTGAAAAGATATATTTTATTATTTGAACTGGTGCGCTCAGCGCGCACCGAACTCAGGAAATATCCTATTGTTTTATATTAATAAAAATAAAATCTCGTTAAGCTTTACCGTAAAAAATACCGTAAAAAAATCTCTTAGCTTGTTCTAGAGAAGTGAGATTCCCTAAGACGACATGAATTTAGATCAAGGCATAAACCACGGACTTTTGTTCAAATCTTTCTTGGGAATTCGAAATTGTGTACTGAGTTTAACACGTAAATTCTAAATATAAAATGCAACAATATAACATTACATTTTATATTTATTTTTTTCATGTATCATTCAATGAGACAACTTCAGGGCTAAGGTTATGTTTGAAAATATTGATGCTTTAAAAATGAAATTAGATCAGCATCGTCCTCTTTCCCCTGCAATTGTAAAAAATCTACAAGAAGATCTTATTGTTCGCTGGACATATCATTCAAATGCAATAGAAGGCAATACGCTTACGCTACTCGAAACAAAAGTTGTTTTGGAAGGTATAACTGTTGGCGGAAAAGCATTACGAGAACATTTCGAGGCAATCAACCATAGAAATGCGATCTACTATGTTGAAGACATTATTCGCAAAGAAGAGCCTTTTTCTGAATGGCAGATTCGTAATATCCATCAGCTTATTCTAAAAAATATTGATGATGACAATGCTGGACGTTATCGCCAACAAAACGTATTGATTTCAGGTGCTACGACTACCCCTCCTCACTATACATCATTGAATGACGAGATGGTTCAGTTAGTTGATTGGTATAATTCGGAGGCACACAAGCTTCATCCTATTGAACGTGCTGCTAAAGTACATGCGGACTTTGTAGGCATTCATCCATTTATTGATGGCAATGGACGTACATCACGTCTTTTGATGAACCTTGAGTTACTCAAAGCTGGATACCCTCCCTGCGTTATTACTGTCGAAAATCGACTAGCCTACTATGAAGCATTAGATCAGTGGATGGCTTATGAAAAAACTGAGCCTTTCATTCAGTTGGTTGCTGAAGCTGTACTAGATGGGTTTAAACCATATCAGGTTGTATTAGGTCTTTAACTGGCTTTGTTGCTCAAAGATTTATATTTTAAATCATTCCCCAACTCACTCAAATTTAAGTTACAACTCGGGTATGAGGTCGGTCTAATTCCGTAAATTTATTCAATACGGCTATACGGGCATGTATTTCATTTCCTTGACTTTGAAAATGTCTGCAGTCAGCTTATCTCCTAATAATTTGATGCAGTGCATCTTGGTTTCAACCAGACTTCGCTGATGGTAGCCCGACCATTTTTTCCATAGTGTCCTGCCTAAACATTTAACAGTGCGAAGTACTTCATTTCGCTCTAGCGAATGAACTTTTTTATCTTTCCAAGGCTTGGCATTTTTTCTTGGTGGTATCACTGCATGTGCTTGCCGATCTGCAATGACCTGTCGGCATTGCTTGGTGTCATAAGCTCCGTCTGTATAGACTGAATCAATCTGCTCTTCCACCGGGATTTGATCCAGTAAATCACCAAGTACTTGCGAATCACTCACGTTATTGGTTGTAAGCTGAACAGCTCGTATTTGTAGGGTTTTAGCATCTATACCAATATGTAATTTACGCCATTGGCGACGATATTCAGGCTGATGTTTCTTACGCTTCCATTCGCCTTCACCTAAAAATTTTAAACCCGTAGAGTCGACGAGTAGGTATAACCCATCACGACTTTTTTGGTAGCTAATTTGAATATCAATATACTTTTGTCCTCTACAAAGCGTCGTGAAGTCTGGTGCTGTCCAGTCTAATCCGCAAAGTTTAATTAAGGTTTGAACAAAGCCTGTAACCATGCGTAAAGTAAGTCTAAATAGAGATTTAATCATCAAACAGCATTGAATCGCTATGTCGGAGTAGGTTTGGTTTCGACCTTGCTTGCCTTGTGGTTGCGCATACCACTGAGTGTTTGGATCAAACCAAATGGCAATATTTCCACGATTAATGAGTGCTCGGTTGTATGTAGACCAATTTGTTGTACGGTAGATTTTAGGTGTAGGTTTCTTCATCTGAAAATTATATTTCTGAAAAAGCCCTTAAGAACAGCTTTGTGCAACAAAGCCAATTTTTAATGCAACATAATTTACTGTCGCTCAAAAATACTGAGCTTGTATATTTTGCAATTGTCTTAAATATTTACTATCCGTTTTGAATTTACTCGATTTCATCCATTTTTTCCTATATCTAATAATGCTAGAGATTTGAGCATCTTCATAACCAAACTCCACATTACAACATGGACAAATTTCAAATGTTGGAGTTTCTCCATCCTGCCCCCACGGAAAAAAGTCTTCATCACAATATCCACAAACTCTACAAGTATGTAACATGTTATTGTGCATTAAAATACTCCAGATTATTTTTATATCCATGGTCTTTTGGATCTGGTCTAAATACAGTTCTAGGAAGTCCATCCTTTGTTTTCACAGCAAATGTATTTGTACTAGGTTGATAAAGTACACTATCACCGTTCTTTCTAACTTTTTCTAATGTATCTTTGGGTGGGTTAGTTACAAAATTTTGTGCAAAACGATAATAATCATTTTGGGACATTAACGTAGGGAATTCATCTTTATGTTTTTCCCAATGTCCTGCCAAATTAATATTATTTGAAGCCTTCTTAGCGGAAGTCCAATTAACACTTGTTTCACCATCACGATAAAAATTATTCTCAATTTTTGTCGCAATATCCTTACCATATTTTTTCCCAATATTCTCAAATGCTTCATCCGTTAATTTAATCGGTCCACTTAACGTTTTAGAAAAACCTAAACCTAGCATTGCAACTTTAGCTTCTTGTATTTCCTTTGGCGTAAAATGCTCCTTAGTTATAGGGTCATATTCTGCACCCATTGCAGCTGCTAGCTGCCTTATTGTTAAATCATTAATTACCAGTAGAGTTTTTTCACCCAAAGTTTTCTCGGGTATTGGACAAACATATCCTGTCGGACAAGAAAATTTCTCTTTAGTATTTTCTTTAACTACCTGCCCATAATTCTCATCAATAATTGAAAATCCATTATTTTCCACCGCATTCTGAGCCACTTGACCACTTTGCACACTTGAAGCCACATCACCAGTGCTTGCACCTACACCAGATGCAACCAAACTAGTAATCGCACTTACCGTTCCTTTCTCATCTGCAGTTAAGTCTTTGGCTTCTTTTCCATACAAATATTTTGAAAGTAACGGTGCTGATGCTTCTGCTCCACCCGCAGTAACTCCTGCAAGGAGTGCATCATTACCACCTGCTGCTGCAACCGCCGCGCCCAACACAGTGTGCGCTAAAATATGCGCTGCACTTCCTTCACTATTATTGGATTTGAAATATTGCCCAATCTCATAGCTGAGTTTAGGACTTACTGTTGCGGCTGCTATACCTAAGCCACTGCTCGTTGGTGCTGACAAACCTGCTGAAATACTATCGACTAATATTCCTAAGGTTTGAAGTTGTTGCTGTTTCTTGTCGAACTCAGCTTGACTCAGTGTTCCTGCTTCCTTAGCTTTTTTAGCTTCATCTAACTTTTTATTAATTTAGCTCTAACTGCCAGTAGATTTACGTTCAATTGAGTCATACTAAGCACAAATCATAAAGATCATTCCGTAATTTGGTAAATTTGTCATTTTCATAAAGTGGATATTCTCCATTTTTTTCTAAAACGATGTCATTAAATGAGCCCATTCCAGCATAATTCCTTAAAATATCGTGCTTAACTTGAGAAAAATTTGAATCAATTTCCGTCAAAAAACGTTTAAATGCTGTTGACCAATATGTTAAGTCAAATTCTTCAAGCAAATTAATCATTTCACTTATAATTAATTTTATAGATTGAACTTCATTCATTTTAGAGGCTTCTCACTGATTACTTTTACTCAAGGGTAATCCTCCCATAAAGAATGCAAAGCCAAGGAAAGATCAGCAAGCGAGACTTAATAGAAAAGGAATGAGTTAATGAAGACCGTCAAACGGTTAGGCAGATCGCTTTAGAAAAGATGGTTCGATTATAATCGTCGAAGTTTAGTGAAAGCCAAGGTGCATTGCATCAAATCTTAGGAAGCATGGCTTCTCAGGCAATAAATTAACGGCAAGGAGTTTGCCTCGCCAGGTGAATAAGATTCATGCATGTGTAGCGGTCTTAAATAGATTTATGGAATTGGGTCGCCCTCATACCCAAGTTGTCTCTTGAATTTAACTTACTTAGCATAGATCTGCCTTTCAAACCTTTATGCAACAAAGCCCTATGTACTTTTCAAATCTTCCATCAAAACAAGTCTCAGTTTACAACGATATAAAATTAGGCTTATCCATGATTCCGGTTAATTATGGTGTATAATCATATTTATAGGATAAAAGCTTATCTATAATTTCATTCAACTCATTTTTTATTAAAAAACATTCATTGATTTCATAAATACTTAAATCACTCAACTGTAAATAATCTGACTCCATTGGATATATATAAGAAATCAACCTAACGCTCTCTTCATGTCCAATACAGAACATTTGATACCGCTTACTTCCTACACTACTACTTTCCAACTGTGCATCAAAAAGCAGCTCATTATAATCATAATAAGTGAAATCCTTGTTTTCAAACTCTTCTTCCGTCTCAGCAATATAATTATAATATCGATAATTCATCATTCTTTTAAAACACTCATCTAATGGAAGTGAGTAATATTCCTCATGATCAGGAGTATTAACTAGAGCACCTCCCACAACTAAGTCTTTTTGGGTATACAACATGACTGTTCCATCAGAAATATAAGATTTATTATTGATTATAAACCCTCCAAAACAATCATAATCATCCACACCTGAAATATAAGTCACAGGTTCAATGAACAGCGCAAATTTCTCGGGGTTTCCAAAAATCATAATCTTTTTACCTTTTTAGGATCTAGTCCAAAATGCTTAATAACATCAGGTGGAATTAATCCCCCATCTGATCTTTGTTGTACAGGCTGATCTTTTCCAGTTCGCCCAGCCCAATGCCATGTTTTAGAACCACTACCTTCGTAAGTAAATTGATGTATATTACCTTGAGAGTCAACAGCATATCGTTTCTTTCCAGATTGATAAGAATTGCTGAATAACTCTAATGAGTTTTTAGGTTCAATTCCTGCATTTGGACGATTTCCTTCCCCGCCTAGTGTATGTTTAGAATTAGATTTATATATTAAACCATTGTCAGCTTTAGTCGGCTCAGGAACAGGATATTTGGAACCTGTATTGCCCTTACCTTTTATTGCTTTACCTGCTCCAATAGCAGATACAGCCATTGCTAACTTGGCAGCATCTTCATCAGATATATTATATTTTGTCTTAAACTGTCGAGCTAACTCAACATTAAATACAAAGCCTTCTGCATCTACTTGCTGAGCCAACAATCCACTTTCATAAACTGCTGGTAAATTTTGTGTATCAGCTAAAGCTTTCTTTATTTCATTTCTATATTCGACTATAAATCCATATTCTTCTTTGCATAAGATAGCATTCACTGAACATACTGCAGCTAATTGTTTATCTTGATCCAATGCTATCTTTTTATATTTTTCTAAAATTTTTTGTTCACAATTAACATTTGTTTTACAAAGGTCCATTTCTTTATCAAATTGCTGAATTTGACTAACTGTTAAATAATTATTCTCCACTGCATTCTGAGCCACTTGACTACTTTGCACACTTGAAGCCACATCACCAGTGCTTGCACCTACACCAGATGCAACCAAACTAGTAATCGCACTTACCGTTCCTTTCTCATCTGCAGTTAAGTCTTTGGCTTCTTTTCCATACAAATATTTTGAAAGTAACGGTGCTGATGCTTCTGCTCCACCCGCAGTAACTCCTGCAAGGAGTGCATCATTACCACCTGCTGCTGCAACCGCCGCGCCCAACACAGTGTGCGCTAAAATATGCGCTGCACTTCCTTCACTATTATTGGATTTGAAATATTGCCCAAT